>JBDZUV010000159.1:0-6078 GCA_040255345.1 Actinomycetota bacterium
CGGCAAAGATTCCATCGATCAGTCGCTCGCGATCCTGGCGCTCCCTGTCGGTGTTCCGGATCCCCGTCGGTGTTCCGGCTCCGGTGGTCGCTGACAACCGCCCGCCGGCGCGTCGACGACCGCCACGAGAAGAGTTCGCTCCTGGCAGCGTGACAGGGCCTCATTCCGTGTCAGACGACCCCACCGACGGCGGTGGCGTCGACCCGGGTGCACGGCCCGGTGGCGGCCGTCCAGTCTGCAACGGGGCCTGACCCGGACGTATCGCCGCTTGATCAGGAACCGGCTACCGTCTGACACACCGTCAGAATCAGGGACCGATCCGAGGCCTCATGGGTAGCACCGCCACAACCGACGACCGCGGCATCGCCGAGGTCGTGATGAACAATCCGCCGGTCAACGCCCTCGACGTGGCCGGTTGGTTCGAGCTCGCCCGTGTGATCACCGAGCTCGGAGGCGATGAGACCACCCGGGTCGTCATCCTGCGTGCGGAGGGCCGGGGCTTCAACGCCGGCGTCGACATCAAGGAGATGCAGGCGACCGAGGGTTTCGACGCGCTCGTCGGTGCCAACCGCGGCTGCTACGCGGCATTCGCCGCCGTCTACGACTGCCCGGTGCCGGTGATCGCTGCGGTGAACGGGTTCTGTCTGGGCGGTGGGATCGGCCTGGTCGGCAACGCCGACATCATCGTCGCCGCCTCTGACGCGACCTTCGGTCTGCCCGAGGTCGACCGCGGCGCGCTCGGTGCCGCCACCCACCTCGCCCGGCTCGTGCCTCAGCACAAGGCGCGGGCGATGGTGTACACCGCGGCAACCGTGACCGCGCACGAGCTCGCCGCCTATGGTTCGGTGCTGCGGGTGGTGCCCCCCGAAGAGTTGCGAGACGCCGCCTTCGAGGTCGCGGCGAAGATCGCCGAGAAGAGCCCGCGGGTCATCCGCGCCGCGAAGGAATCGCTCAACGGCATCGACCTGTGGGACGTCAAACGCAGCTACCGCTATGAGCAGAGCTTCACCTTCGAGATGAATCTGCTCGGGGTCGGCGACGAGGCCCGTGAAGCGTTCGTCGCCACCGGTGAGACCGCCGACTTCTCCGACAGGAGGCACTGAATCGACATGGCCGACAAGCGCTGCAGCCCCGACGAGGCCGTCACACGGCTGAAATCGGGTATGACGATCGGCATCGGCGGCTGGGGGGCGCGGCGCAAGCCGATGTCGCTCATCAGAGCGCTGCTGCGCACCGACATCGACGACCTGACGATCGCCAGCTTCGGCGGGCCCGACGTCGGCATGCTGTGTGCCGCCGGCAAGGTTGCCAAGGTCGTCTTCGCATTCGTCTCCCTCGACGCGATTCCACTCGAACCGCATTTTCGTGCTGCCCGTCAGAGCGGCACCGTCGCCGCGGAGGAATACGACGAAGGCCAGTTCCTGCTCGCGCTCCAGGCCGCTGCGTGGCGGGTCCCGTTCCTGCCCACGCGGGTCGGGCTGGGAAGCGACGTGATGGCGCACAACCCGCGGCTCGGGACGGTGACCTCACCGTTTCCGAGCCCGGACGGTTCCGCTGCCGAGGAACTCGTCGCCGTGCCCGCCCTCGAATTGGACGCGGCACTCGTGCACTACAACGTCGGCGACGCCCGCGGCAACGCCGCGTACACCGGGCCCGACCCGTACTTCGACGATCTCATGCTCGAAGCGGCGTCGACCGGGGGTCGGATCGTGTCGGTCGAGAACGTCGTGCCCACCGCCGAGCTGCGCAGCACCGCGGGGTGCGAGCATCGACTGCGCGTCAACCGCCTGATGGTCGATGCCGTCGTCGAAGCGCCCAACGGCGCGCACCCGACCTCGTGCGATCCCGACTACGGCACCGACGAAGCTGCGGTCGCCGCATATGCCGCGACCGCGAAGTCACCCGACGCCTGGCAGGCGTACCGCGACGCATGGTTGACGCTGCCCGACGAGGCCGCCTACCAGTCCGCGGTGCAGGCGAAGGGAGCGGTGGCGCGGTGAGCGAGCAGACGATCCACCGGGCCGACGTCTGCGCGGTCGCGCTCGCCGAGATCTTCCGGGGCGACGGTGAGATTCTCGCCAACCCCATCGGGACGACCCCGATGATCGGCGGCCGTCTCGCCCGGGCCACCTTCGAACCCGAGTTGATGATGACCGACTCGGAAGCGACGTTGATCGCGGACGACCGCGCCTATGGGTGGGGAGACGACAAGGTCGTCGAGACCTGGAACCCCTACCGGCGGATGTTCGACCTACTGTGGGGCGGTCGCCGCCATGTCGTGATGACCCCGGTGCAGATCGACCCGTTCGGCAACATGAACTTCGCGGCGATCGGCGGCACGGTCGACCGGCCCAAGGTCCAGCTTCTCGGCTTCCGGGGCGGGCCGGGCAACACGATCAGCCACACCACCAGCTACTGGGTACCGAAGCACTCCGCGAAGACGTTCGTCGAAACCGTCGACGTGGTGTGCGGGGTCGGCTACGACCGGGCGGCGGCACTGAACCCCGCCTCGGCACGGTTCCACGAGATCCGCCGGGTCGTCACCGACCTCTGCGTGCTCGACTTCGCCACCGAGGATCATCGGATGCGGCTCGCGTCGGTCCATCCCGGCGTCAGCGTGGGGGCGGTCGTCGAGGCGACCGGCTTCGAACTCGTGCTGCCCGAACCGGTGCCGGTCACCCGACTGCCGACCGACGACGAGCTGCGGCTGATGAACGAGGTCATCGACCCGGAGGGGCGTCGCCACGCCGAGGTCGCCGACCCCTGAACCACCGACGGCACGACGTGCGACCTCCTGGTCACGCAGCAGACGTCAGCCCGAGGATCTGAGGGGCCGACCGGTCAGACGACGGCGAGTTTGGCCAGCAGTTCGGCCTTGGCCTCTTCGAAGGATTCGTCGTCGATCTTCTCGTTTTCGAAATCCTCGTGCAGGACCCGGAGCTTCTCGATGATCACTTCCTGGGTTTCGCCACTGACGGGCTGCACCGAGTCGATCGGGAGCTCGGCGTCGTCGTCGGACTTGGTGAGGCGCTTCTCGATCTTGGCCGCCTTGCGTGCCTTCTTGTTGCGGTCCCGTTCGTTCTTGGCGAACGTGCTGCGCGAGTTGCCCATGATCGACCTCCTGGGAAGCGGGCCGGGTGCTGCCCCGGCGCGGCTGGGACCGCGGCGTGGTGCGACACCTGACGAACACGAATCGGCTGGCCGTGGAGACGGCGCCAGACTCCTGGACCACCCACCATACCGGATCCCCGACGCGAAACGGTGGTTCGGCCAGGCGGTGGACGCGGTCAGTGGTCGTAGGACCGGCAAGAATGCCGACTCAGCAGCATCGTAGCTCTCAAGAGGCGCGAATCCGGACCGTCTCCCAGCCGCGTGCACCCACGGCGACGTCCAGGCGCCAGATGCCGGTTTCGGCATCGAAGTGCACCGCGGCGTCGGGCGACACCGGAGCCCGCAACGCCCAACCGGTGATCGTGATCGTTTCGCCGGCACCCTTGACGACGAGTCGCACGGTCTTCGGGTCGTCGACGTCCCGGCCGATCTCGACCCGCGCATCACCGGCAGTGGCGAACTTCGTGACATCACCGAACACGGACAGGTCGCCCTCGAGTACCGGTGCCAAGACGAAGAGGGCCCAGCCCTCACGCGGGAGCGAGACCTCGAAGGCGGCGTCGTCGGCGAGCCGGGTCGCGGTGCCGAGCCGCCAGTCCCAGCAGACCACGTCGCCGGCCGGCGCGCTGTCGCCCAACTCGGTGAAGCGCACGGTGCCGCCGATGTCGTCGTCGGTGGGGGTCGCATGCAGTGCGGTCACATATGACCACCGGCCGGCGTCATGCTGCGAGTAGGTCTCGGCGATGAGCATGGTCGGGTTGAACGCCGGGTTCGCCACGATCGAGGGACTCGTCGACGCGATCGGCACGTCGGGCTTGATCAACACGCCGTCGGCCCGACAGGTTGCCATCACCAGATCGACGTCGTGGCGACCCACCCGGTCACCCAGACCCACCGGGCCGGTCGACAGCGCGGCGAGCAGCGCTTCGGGTGCGCCGGTGTCGCCGGCGACCTCGGGGTCGGTGCGGAACACGTCCTTGTAGGGCATCAACCCCAGGGCGCGGGCCAGCGCGTTGGTGGTACAGAACCACGCCCAGAGTTGACCCGGGGTGGCGATGTAGCCGTGGTCGCCGCACGTGCGCACCGACGTGACCTGGCGCAGCGTGGTGGTCTGGGCGAAATCCGCCGGCGTCGCCATGCACCATTGCAGCGTGACGCCCCGTTCGCGGGCCGCCGCGTCGATGCCTTCCTGCCAGGCCCGGGCCCGGCCGGGTCGACTCCGCAGGTCGCGGACGGCATGGAACACCTCGACCATCCAGTCGTGTTCGAAGGTCTCCACACCCCAGGCGACGCACTGGTCCAACCACCGCTCGTAGCCCTCGGCGGTCGCGGGCACCGCGACCCCGGTGTCGGGGTCGGTGAACACGGGGACGTCGTCGACGATCGGTGCACTGGCCGACAGGTGGCGGATGTGGGCGACCAACGGCGGATCACCGAGGCGCGAACGCAACGCCGCGATGCCGTCGGGAAGGATGTCGTCCCGGGGTTCCCACGCCACCATCGGGCTGGGGGGCACGACCCAGTCGTCGGTGTCGAAGGGGCGCAGTTCGGTGTGGGGGTAGAACCACGAGTCGAGCTGCACCGCGCCGATCGGCACGCCCCGGTCGCGCAGGTCGTCGACGGCGGCGACGATCGATCCGGGCACGTCACCGGCGAGGCCATGCTCGGGTTCGGTGCGGTACCAGTAGGCGGCACCGTTGTCGGTCCAGTAGGAGACCTTCGCCGCGAGCGCGTCGGCCCAGCGCCCCGGTCGCACGGTGCAGGCCCGATCGGTGAGCAGGCGGCCCCACGTGGCGATGCCACTTCTGATGTCGGGTGCACCGATGAAGGCCAGCTCGGTGGCGAACCCCGCGGGAACCTCTTCGAGGTCGCCGTGCCAGCCGCAGCGCAGCGTGCCGCCGTTCAGCCCGATGATCTGTTCGTGGAACGTGTCGAGCGGGGCGACGACGAGTGCCGAACCCTCGGGCGCCTGCACGCACAGGGGCCAGCCGGTCGGCGGACGGTGGGGGAGCAGGAAGAACCCATCGAGCGACGCGTCGACGGTCGCGGGCAGGCCGAACTCGCAATGCTGGAACACCACGCCGGTGAGCCCGTCGGGCGCGCCCGCGGGGTCGCGTCGGGCCGGGGTGAAGGTGGGCCAGGTGACCGATGGACGGTCGAACGCTCCGGTCGCGAGACCGGCCAGGTCGGTGGTGGCCTCGGCGCGCAGCACGATGAGCGGTCGGTCGGCATACACCCGGACCGTGCGCCGGACCGCTCCGTCGTCGACGGTGACCTGGTGAGCGGTGCCGAGGTCGTCGACGACCTCGACCGGGTCGCTCGGCGGGGTCGACGGTGTGACGCCCGGGTCCCCCCGACCGAGGAAGTCCGCGTCGTCGATGCTGACCCGCACCGATCCGTCGTGGTCGATCCTGATGCCCAGCCCGTCGGCGGCGTCGAGTTTCATGGCCCGAGACGGTAGAGCACCTCGCCGGCATCGCGGACCACGAGCCAGTCCGGGTCGTGGTCGTACGCGGCGACGTCGATCGTGGCCGGGTCGGCCCAGTCGAGGTTCACCGCCCGGGTACGCGCCTCGGACACTCCCGAGGCCAGCGTGATCGCCACCCGGGGCTGCTCGCCGGTGGCGGGACTCCAGGTGCCCGCCCCCCGCAGGTGTGTCGAATGTGCCAGCTCGCCCCAGGGCCGGTCGGTGAAACGGTCCCACTGGGCGGTGAAGTAGTCGATCGTGTGGTAACCGATCTGCTCGACGCCGGGGTGCATCGGGGTGAGTTCGGTGAGGGCGGGCGCGTACAACACCACCCGGCCGCCCTCCGCGACGACCGGTTCGACCTTGTAGAAGCCTTTGGCAGCGGTCCACAGGTCGTCGTAGCGGTCGGGGATGACCGCCAGCACGTTGCGCACCGGCGCGTCGAGGTACCGCACGTGGGTGAGCTCGGCGATCTCGACGGCTTCGGCCCAGGCGACCTC
>JBDZUV010000020.1:0-33210 GCA_040255345.1 Actinomycetota bacterium
ACCTCCCCGGCACCAAACCCGAACGATTCCGAGTCGTCTACCGGCTCGTCCCCAACGACACCGATCCCGACACCGTCGAAGTCATCGCCGTCGGTCCGCGTGGCGGCCACGCCGCTTACCAGGCCGCCGTGTCACGCCTCGCGACCGACTGACGCCGTCTGCTCTGGTCCCCCACACCTAGTCCTGAGGCGGCGCATCTTGGAGCGCACAACCGCTCTTGGAATTTCGCGAAGTCTGGTGATTCGCCCAAGTCCGTGCTCCCGACATTTGCCTCGCCCGGAACGGCACTTCGGGGATACTCGCCACAGTCACACCCCGCTGAAACCTGAAGAGTCAGATCAATAAACTCGCCCTCAGCGCGGTAGTGAGCGTGGTGTCACCCTGATTTCGGCTTGGTCGTCCTACCGACGCAACGGTAATTATCGGAGCCGTCGCCGGATAGATCCAATGGACCGTTCGTTGCAACGGCGAGAGCTCGGCGGTACTCCGCCCCGTCGAATGCAAAAGGACCTAGGTCGACAGGCTGGCCGTCATCCGATTCGAAGTGAGACCACGACACGGCATCCGTTGCCGTTGTCGAGATCGAAACCGTCACCGTTCCAATCCTCGATCCGAGCCTGAGGAGCTGCATAACCGGGATACGGCGAGGGTCCTCGCCGGGTCGCATCAGCGAGTACCCGTCGCCGGAGACCTCGTCGTCGAGAACCGCCATCCAGGCCACTGAGTCCCGGTCATAGGGAGTGCAACCGGAAGCACGGTTACTGGCTTGCGACCACAGCCAATCCAGCGGTTCAGCGTTAATGACAGTTTCGAACACCGTGATCATCTCACCCGAGGATACGCCCACCAGAGGGGTCGAGTGCCTCCAGAAACGGACCTGATCCATTGACGAAGTTTACCGAGACGGCCACGCAGACGGCGAGTTCCACCGGTCAGAGCGCAATGCGGACTCCGCCGATATCTGAAGTGCCCGCAATGACCGGATCAAACGGGACAGGTGCGGTGACATCCCACGACCAGTTGCAGAGCCGATGGTGCTCATGCTCCGCGTTCAGTTGGCTGCGGGATCGAGCAGGGCGGCGACCTTCGCGGCGACCATGGCGGGGCGGTGTCCCCGGTCGACGAGGTAGCCGGCGGTCGTCGAGGATTGCGCGTGTCCAACCAGTCCGGCGACGTCGGCGATGTCCACTCCACCTTGGTACGCGAGCGACACAACGGTCCGTCGACCGGTGTGTGTGCCGACCCCTTCGGCGTCGATCCCCGCGCGGACACACGCATCATGGACCGCCCGGTGGAGCGCTTGGCGGGGCACCGGACGCCCATCGCCAGACGTGCACACCAAGTCGAGCTCGCGACCTTCGTAGCGACAGGTCTGCCACGCCGGACCGAGCAGTTCTCGTTGTTCAGCCTGGACACCGCGTCGCGCGATGAGCAGCCCGATCACCGTGCGCGACAGGTGCACTACGCCCTGGGTCGTCACCGTCCTGGGGGAATCGATCTGCACTCCCCTGCCAGTCACGTGAGTGGCCGCACGGCGGATCACGGCCTCTCCCGAACCAAGATCGAGATCGTCCCAGGCCAGACCCAGGACTTCGGACGCGCGCAACCCGACCGTGAACAGAATCCCCACCGCCGCGTCGAGACGACGCGTCCCGTCGAGCACGTCGAGCAGCTGGTGCACCTCGTCCAGGGTCAATGTCCGACGGTCGGTTCGTTCTACGGCGGTCTCGCGAGGTACCCGGACCCGGTCCACCGGGTTCGCTCCCTGCAAGTAGCCGAGCTCGATTGCCTCAGCAGCGATCTGGCGCAACTGGGTGCGGGTGTTTCGGGTCACCGCAACCCCGTAACGGGGACGGGCGACCCCGTCCTCACCAATCACCTCATGGCGGAGCTCCGCGATGAAACGCCGGACTTCTTCGACGTCGAGGTCCGCCATCGCCACAGTGCCGATCGCCTCGCAGATCCGTTCGGTCTGTTTTGCGTACGTGACATATCTGCCCGGTTTGACGCTCGGTCGAGCGACGCTTTCGAGCTAGTAGTGGGCGACGTCTTCGACCGACGGCGTGTCACCGAGGGGCCCACCACTCGAATGCGCGATGCGATCGGCGAGCTTCGCGTCGCGACGTGCCCCGGCCACGGTTCTGGTCGCAGCGCTGACGGTTCGCCGCTTGCCAGCTGCGTCGCACCAGGTCGCCTTCCAGACCCGGTTCGCCGCGTCGAAGTACACCGAACCCTCACGGTTCGCGTTCTTGCCGACCACCCGGACTTCACCTGCCGAGTCCGTGACCCGTTTGCCGGTGCGTTTCGCCCGCCCCATCGTGCCTGCGTTCTCTCAGTAGCCGGTTGCTCTCGCAGCATAGAAAAGAGCAACCCAAACAGCAACGGTCCTGAAATCGTGTGAACCTTCCCGCACCCTCAAGACCACAAACCCCAGCAAAACCAACGGTTCCGGGGCCTTCCTGACTTTTCAGGAACACCCCGGAATCGGCTTGGCGGAGGGAGAGGGATTCGAACCCTCGGTGGGCAGTACCCACACACGCTTTCCAGGCGTGCCGATTAGGCCGCTCTCGCACCCCTCCTGGGGGTCGGCCCACCGGGGTGGGTCCGATCCGGTGTCTGCTCGGAGCAGGACCCGGTCCGATGAGGCTATCGTGGAGCCGACCCGTCCTACGATGTGGCGGCCGGGTCCTGTGCAACTGCAGCCCGTGAACCGAGTCAGGGCCGGGAGGCAGCAGCTCTCAGCGGAGCCTGCGGTGTGCCGCAGATCACCTGGTCGCCACTTCGGAGGGCGGGTCTTCGCCATGTCGAGAGCTGTCCCTCGCCAGGCCCGACGACGGACACCGGCACCGGTCGTCGACGGCGAGGCAACAGCGACGGGGCTTCCGACCGGTGTGCCGGCCTGCCGATGTCGCCCGGCGCGGCACTAGGTTGGTGCGGGCGGGCACCACCTCGATCGCACCGAACGCCGAGTCGCGCGGGGCCCGACGCCGACCCACCCGACCCAGGAGTTCGCCGAGCACCGATGCCTATCGTCCTGCCGGGCCACGTGATCGGCGCAGCATCGTCGAAGTACGTCCACCTGACGGTCGAACCCTGGCACTGGGTGGCGCTGATCGCGTTCGTCGTCACGCTGTTGTTGGTCGACCTGTTGCTGTTCCACCGGCGCGCCCACAAGATCTCGGTCCGAGAAGCCGCCATCGAGTCCGCGGTGTGGATCAGCATCGGCCTCGCCTTCACCGGCGTCATCTACCTGATGGCCGACCCGGGCGACAAGGGTGCGGCCGTCGGCGAATACCTCGCTGCGTTTCTGATCGAGCAGAGCCTCTCGGTCGACAACGTGTTCGTCTGGGCGGTGATCCTCACCTACTTCGCGGTGCCGGCGAAGTACCAGTTCCGCGTGCTGTTCTGGGGTGTGTTCGGCGCCATCGCCCTGCGCGGCGCGTTCATCTTCGCCGGGGTCGCGCTCATCAGGACCTTTGCCGCCACCCTTGCCGTGTTCGGGCTCATCCTGCTGTACACGGCGTTCAAGCTGGCGTTCTCCGACGACGACAGCATCGACCCGAACTCGAGCATCGCGCTGCGCATCGTGCGCCGGGTCGTGCCCTCCACGCCCGACCTGCACGGCCAGAATCTGTTCGTCAGGGAGCACGGCAAACTCCTGGCGACGCCGCTGTTCGCCGTGCTCGTGCTCATCGAAGGCACCGACATCATCTTCGCCTTCGACTCGATCCCGGCGATCTTCGGAGTCACCCAGCACGTGTTCATCGTGTTCAGCGCCGTGACGTTCGCCATGCTGGGACTGCGTGCGCTGTACTTCCTCGTCGGCGGCATGCAGGACCGGTTCCGCTACCTGAACTACGGCCTGGCGGTGATCCTGGCCTTCGTGGGCCTGAAGCTGATCCTGGGCTTCACGGCCGACACGTTCTCGTTCCCGGTCGACGAGTTGCACCCGCCCGTGTGGGTCTCGCTCGGCGTCATCATCGTCACCCTCGCGGTCGCGATCGTCGCCTCGCTGCGCGCCGACGCGAAGGACGTCGCCAACGGTGTGGACCCGCCACACCGGATCTCCTCGGGCCCCGAGGTCGACGCGTCCGACGGGAACTGACGCCCGGGCGCGGCGCCGTTCAGACGATTCGACGAGGTCGGTAGGATCGGCACCCATGGCCTATGAATCGCTCTACCGACGCTTCCGGCCCCAGCGATTCTCTCAGGTGCGCGGCCAGGCCCATGTCGTCACCGCGTTGCACAACGCAGTGCGTGAGAACCGGGTCGGCCACGCGTACCTGCTGAGCGGACCGCGCGGAACGGGCAAGACGTCGACCGCCCGCATCCTCGCCAAGGCACTGAACTGCACCGATCTCGACGACGGCGAACCGTGCGGTGCCTGCGACTCGTGCCAGGCGATCGAGGCCGGCACGTCCTATGACCTGCTCGAACTCGACGCCGCGTCGAACAACGGGGTGGACGCCATGCGTGACCTCATCGCCAAGGCGGCACTCGGTTCGCCCGGACGCACCAAGGTGTACCTGCTCGACGAGGTGCACATGCTCTCGGCGGGTGCGTCGAATGCGCTGTTGAAGACGCTGGAGGAACCACCCGGACACGTCGTGTTCGTGTTGGCCACGACCGATCCGCACAAGGTGCTGCCCACGATCCGTAGCCGCACCCAGCACTTCGAATTGCATCTGCTACCGGCGGACGATCTCGAGGCACTGGTCGCCGACGTGGTCGCGGCTGCCGAACTGGATCTCGACGACGACGCCGTGGCCTATGCGTTGCGAGCCGGTGCCGGCTCGGCTCGCGACACGCTGTCCGCGCTCGATCAGGTCGTCGCGGCCGGCGGCGTGCTCGACCAGGGTGGCCAGGTCGACGAACTGGTCGATGCCTTGGCCGCCCGCGACACCGGCGCGGCGTTGCGGGCGGTGGCCGACGCCGTGCGGCGGGGTCATGACCCCCGCGTCGCGGGCGAGGCGCTGCTGGCCCGCATGCGCGACGTGTTCCTGCACCGGATGGGCGACCCGCTCGACCAGGCGACCGACACGGCACGGTCGCGCACCGCCACGTGGGCCGAGCAGTTCAGCGACCGCGCGTGTACCCGGGCGCTGGAGGCCATCGGCGATGCGCTGCGCGACATGAGGACCGCCCCGGATGCCCGCATCCCGCTCGAGGTCGCGCTGGTGCGGCTCACCCGTGACGATACCGATGCGTCCCTCGACGCGTTGGCCGCCCGGATCGAACGGCTCGAGCGGGGCGCGCCGACCGCGCCCGCAGGCACCGAAGGCGAAGCGCCGGCACCGGCACCGGCCACCACCTCTGCACCAACGGGACGTGCGACGGCCGGGGGATCGTCCCGTCGTGCCGATGCGGCACGCGCCGCGCTGTCGACCCCGAAGAGCCCTGCCCGAGCGACGTCGGCTCCGCCGCCATCTGCAGGGTCGACCGCTCCCCCAGCGCCGCCGACGCGGCAGCAACGACCCCCGGCGCCACCGTCGCCCCAGGCCGCGCACGACGAGCCGGCGACACCACCCCAGCACGCGGCGGCGCCCGCGCCATCGCCCGCCGCCGCCGGGCCGGTCACACCACCCGACGACGCCGCACCGACCCCCGCGGGAGCTGGCCCGACTCCGGGCGACGACGTGACGACCGTGTGGTCCGAACACGTCCTGCCGCGGCTCTCGGGGCTCACCAAGGCGATGTTCAGCGTCGGCCATTTCGTCGACGCCTCGCCGGGTGGTGAGGGGCCACTGCGCTTCGTCGTGCCCAACGAGGTCCACCGCGAAAAGTCGCTGCAGAAGCTCTCCGAGGTCGAAGCCGCTCTGGCATCCCGTCTCGGGCACCCGGTGACGATCGAGTTGGTCGTCGACGGCGCCTCGCCCGGTCGGGCCGCCACCGCGACCGGGCCATCCCGTGAACGGCGTCGCGACGACAAGGTCGCCCGAGCCCGTCAGGAGGCCGACGAGATCGGCCCCGTCGACGAACTGGTCGACGCGCCGGCCGACGACCGCACGGCGGCCCAACGGGTGATGGACGCGTTCCCCGGCGCCGAGATCGTCGAACCCTGACCGCTACATTGCTGCCTTCCCCGACGAGGTGCCCCCATGAGTGACGACGAATCCACCGAACTGCCAGTGCAACCCGACGCGGTCGCCTCGGGGCAGCCCGGGCCCACGGCCGGCGACGACACCGACCCGCTCGCCGGTCTGCTCGGGGGCCTCGACATGGGCTCGCTGCTGTCGATGGCCGGCGAGATGCAACAACACCTGGAGCAGGCTCAGCAGCAGGCCGCCGCCACCGAGGTCGAGGGCTCCGCCGGAGGTGGCGCGGTACGGATCACCCTTACCGGTGCCATGGAAGGTGTCAGCGTGTCGATCTCTCCCGAGGCGACCGCTGCGGTCGACATGCTCGAGGACCTCGTGCTCTCGGCCCTGCGCGACGCACTCGGCAAGGCGAAGCGTGTGCAGGGCGACGACCCGCTCGGTGGACTCGGCGATCAGCTCGGCGGGCTCCTCGGTGACTGAACTCCGCCGGTGAGCGCCTATCCGCCGGCAGTCCAGGAACTCATCGACGAATTCGGTCGCCTCCCCGGCATCGGACCGAAATCGGCGCAGCGGATCGCGCTGTACCTGGTCAACGCGTCGACCCAGGACGCGACCCGGCTCGCGCGTTCCATCGAACACGCCAAGGCCGAAGTCACGTTCTGTGCACGGTGCTTCAACATGGCCGAGGGGGAGCTGTGCACGATCTGCACCGACCCGCGAAGGGACCCCACCGTGCTGTGTGTCGTGGAGGAGGCCCGCGACCTGATCGCCGTGGAACGCACCGGAGAGTTCCGGGGTCTGTACCACGTGCTCGGCGGCGCGATCAGCCCGATCGAAGGGATCGGCCCCGACCAGTTGCACATGCGCGAGCTCGTGGTGCGCCTGTCCGACGACCGGGTGACCGAGTTGATCGTGTGCACCAACCCGAACATCGAGGGCGAAGCCACCGCGCTGTATCTGGCCCGGCTGCTCGGCGACACGGGCATCCGCATCACCCGTCTCGCCAGCGGACTTCCCGTCGGCGGAGACCTCGAATACGCGGACGAGTTGACGCTGGGCCGGGCACTCGAGGAACGACGTCGACTCGACGTGCCGGGCGGTTGAACGGGCGATCCGCACCAGACGCGGCGCCACCGACCGTCTGCACCCCGCTTCCACCCGCGATGCTCGCCGGTCGGATGCGCGCGCTCATGGCCACGTCGTGCGGGCCGGTGAAAATGTCCGAAGGGCCGCTTCCCGATCCGAGCGGTGCGGGCGGACACCGGATCGAACCATAGAAGGGAAGCAGCCCCTCGGAACCCGACTGAGTGGAGGGGGGAGGGAGACTCAGCCGGGCCTGCCAGCAATGCTAGTGACCGACGGGGCGGCTGACAATCGACTTTTGCACCAATATTCCGATACTTCGCGTGGGGTCACCGCGCCGCATCGCATTCGTCGAAACCGCAGCATGCCGATCTAGGGTGGAGCGGCGCGTCATGAGCCGCGCGGCAGTACCAGGGGAAGAACACAAGGGGATCCGCATGATCGCAGGAACCGACCAGGTCGACTGGTCACCGGACGAGTTGCTCGCCGACCACGCCTACGCCGAACCGCAGATCGTCGCCGGGGTTCGTTGCCACGGCGGCTACGACGAGACGGGCACCTACGTGTCGCCGCGCACGCTCAACCGCATCCCGGCGATCGACGCATGGCAGCGTGCGCACCGCGCCACGTTCGGCACCGACATCCTCGACATCCCGCTCGACACGTGGCCCGAGCACTACCCGAACGTGCCTCAGGCCCGCTTCCTGCTCGACAACTCGATCCCCGATCCGATCATCGCCGTGCTCACCCGCATCGGCACCGTCGAGGGGTTCGGCGGACTGATCCGCTACACGAGCGTTCCCGACCTGGGCGCGACGTTCGACGAAGACACCCGGGGCACCGCTCTCGCCCACCTCGAACGCGGGTTGTTCGAGGCGCACGCCCGTGACGAAACCGGGCACGAAGACGAAGGCGGCCACACCCACATGTGGTGGGCGGCCCGCGACCTCGCGTTCGAACATCCGATCACCGAGGACCAGACGACGATCATGCTCGAGCGCATGGGGATCTCCCAGCCCGGTTCCGGGGGCAAGATCGACCCCGCGAAGATGCGCGCCGATGCGATCGCCAACCGCATCCTGCCCGCGGAGGTGGACTTCGATCTCGAGTCGATGCTCGGCCGCATGATCTCGCTGTTGTTCATCGAGATCTCGGCGTTCCACGCGTTCAATTGGGCCCAGACGATCCTCGACGACACCGACCGGGTGGCGGGTGACGGCGCCGCCGGCGACATCATCGGCCACATCCGGGCCGACGAGACCCCGCACGTGGACTACCTGAAGACGGTGCTCACCGAGATCCGGGACCGCACGGTGATCGACACCAAGGGCCACAAGCACGCCGGTGCCGATCTGGTCCGTCCGGTCTGGGAGCGCTCGCTCGAGAACTCACTCGGGGCACGCCGCGACGCGCAACTCGATGCGATGCGAGCCGAAGTGACCCGGGCCGTCGCGGGGCGACGCAACGCCAAGGACCTGCTCGCCCAGTTCGACGAGTTGGGTTCGACGGTGCGTGGCGCGGATGGTCACTGGACCGCCCGCGCTGCCTGAGCGCGACCGCCCATACCCCTGACCCCGATCCTGCTCGAACTTCGGAGTGGGAAGAAGAACCGGGCCGGCCGGGGTTGCTCAGCCGGGGTTGCTCAGCCGGGGTTGCTCTGCCGGAGTTGCCGCGGTTGCTCAGCCGGCGAGCAGCCAGTCGGTGGTCGGGCCGAACACCATCAAGAGCAGGATGACCACGAGGCTGAGATGGAGCACGCCCGAGACAGCGGCCACCTTCTTCTCGAGTGCCTCGCGTCCGGCACTCGGCTCGTTGCCGGCCTCGGCGAGCGCCACGAGCTTGCGGCTCGTCGGCGCCAGCACCCCGAACGACAACACGAGCGCAGCCAGGTACAAGACGATCGAGAGCCACAACCACGGTGACGAGAACGAGTGCGCGCCGTCACTGAGCAACACCACGATGACGCCGAAGATCGGCACCGCGATGATGAAGCCCTCGGCAACCATCGACACCTTCTCCAGCGTCCTGGCGAGTACTCCCGCCGCGTCCCCCTCGGTCTTCGACAACGTCGATCCCCAGATGCCGTTCAGCATCACGCCGCCGAAGCCGACGATCGCACACAGGATGTGCAAGGTCACGAACAGCAGGTAGGCCCAGCCGGCAGGGCCGGTCACGGTTGCGATCATCGATGGTTCCCCTTCTCTTCCGGTGTCCGTCGTGTACCCGCCACCCGGCGGTGAGGACGGCCAGAACCTACTCCGCCGCACGCGGCCCGGACGCGCCACCGGCCGCCGGGTCTCCCCGGCGGCCGGTGCTCACTGCGTGCAGGCCGGGTCGATTCAGACGCGGATGACGATGGCGTCGCCCTGGCCGCCGCCGCCGCACAGGCCGGCGGCACCGACGCCGCCACCGCGGCGCTTCAGCTCGTATGCGAGCGTCAGGGTGATGCGGTTCCCCGACATCCCCAGGGGGTGGCCCAGGGCGATGGCACCACCGTTCACGTTCACGACGTCGTCGGTGATCCCGAGCTCGCGCATCGAGGCGATCCCCACGGCGGCGAACGCCTCGTTGATCTCGAACAGGTCGACGCCCGACACGTCCAGGTCGGCCTGCTTGAGTGCGGCGCGGATCGCGTTGGCCGGCTGGTAGAGCAGCGACGCGGAATCCGGGCCCGCGACCTGTCCGTAGCCGAGGATCTCGGCCAGCGGGGTCAGGCCCAACTCGGCGGCCTTGGCAGCCGACATGACGACCATCGCGGACGCGCCGTCGGAGATCTGCGAGGCGTTGCCGGCGGTGATGTTGCCCGCCTTGTCGAAGGCGGGTCGCAGCTTGCCGAGCGAGTCCGCGGTGGTGTCACCGCGCACGCCTTCGTCGGTGTCGAACACGATCGGGTCGCCCTTGCGCTGGGGGATGGTGACCGGCGCGATCTCCTCGGCGAATCTGCCCGACTCGATCGCCGCGGCGGCTCGCTGGTGCGACTTGGCGGCCATGTCGTCCTGCGGGCCACGGTCGAGCGATGCTGAAGCGGCGTACTTCTCGGTGCCCAGCCCCATGGCGCACTGGTCGAAGGCACAGAACAGGCCGTCGTACATCATCGAGTCGACGACGGACTGGTCGCCCATGCGGTAACCGGCCCGGGCACCGGGCAGCAGGTACGGGGCATTGGTCATCGACTCCATGCCACCGGCGACCACGATGTCGGCCTCACCGGAGCGGATCATCAGGTCGGCCAGGTGGATGGCGTTCATGCCCGACAGACACACCTTGTTGATGGTGTTGGCGGGCACGTTCATGGGGATGCCGCCGTTGACCGCGGCCTGGCGGGCCGTGATCTGGCCGGCTCCGGCCTGGAGCACGTGGCCCATGAAGACGTAGTCGACCTGCTCGCCGTCGATCCCGGCGCGCTGGAGTGCCTCCTCGATCGCGACGCCTCCCAGTTCGGCCGCGCTCAGTGAGGCAGCGGCCCCCGAGAGCTTGCCGATCGGAGTGCGGGCTCCGGCGATGATGACTGATCCGGCCATGGTCGATGCGTCCCCTGGTGAGTCGGTGAAGTGGAGAACCATCGTAGTGACCGCACCCACGAATCGGCCACTGGAGCAGCCGACTGCCCACCCCGGCGCCGTGGCACGCTTCGCCACCTTCCGGGTGACCCCAGCGGGGGTGAGCGCCCGCACCGACAGGGCGCGGTCGATCCTGGTGGCTCATGGAGACACCGAACCAGAAGAGACGGCCGGTCCTGATCGTGACCCGAGCCGACGTGATCCGCTCGCTGAACAACGTGGTGATCGCGCCCGTCACCAGCACGGTCCGCACGATTCCCACCTGCATCCCGGTCGGGCCGGAAGACGGCACCGATCACGACAGCGTCGCCACGTTCGACAATCTCACCGCGGTGCCCAAGTCGGTCCTGACCCGGCGACTCGGTTCGCTCGGCCCGAACCGGGCGACGCGGATCTGTGCGGCTCACGAGGCGATGGCCCACTGCTGACGCACCGGCACCCACCGCACCGAGCGTGGCCGCCCGATCGGCCGAGGCAGATCCGACCCGACCCGGCCGGCCTCCGAAGAGGATGCGCCGATAGGCGTATCCGACCAATGAGCACAGTGGCCATTCTCCAAGCGAAGCTTGGAGACTATCAATCGTGAGCCGAGGCAGAACGGGTGGGCGACGCTCCCGGGTCGCGGTTCACGACGAACGCCGCCGTCGCGATCACGATCACCGCGGCGACCGCGACGAGGCCGGTGACCAGGCGGGGTCGGCTGGTCGATCGTCGGTCGAGCGAGGTGACCGAAGTTCCGAGATCGGGCCAATCGTCGGGCACGGGTGCCTGGCGTGCCAGGTCGGTGAGGCCGTGTTCGAGGCGGTCTTCGAGGTCGCCACGGTCGAAAACCTCACCGCGGTTCCACGATCGGTGTTGACCACGCGGCTCGGATCGCTCGGCCCGGGCGGGCGCCACCGGATCGGGTCCAGCGCGCGAGCGACGTGTGGTTCAGCGGGTGGCGCGGCGACGGAACCTCGTGAGGGCGAACCCGGCCACGACCAGCACGACACCGAGGATCAACCAGGCAGCGATGTCCGCACCGGTCTTCGGCAGATGGCCCAACGGGAACCCAGTGTCGCCGTGCGAACCGGTGCCTGCGGACGACCCGCCCGGCGACGTACCGTTGCCGCGCGACCCCGGGGTGGTCGTCGTCGCACCGTTCGGAGTCGTCGGCGTCGTTGTCGTCGTCGTCGAGGTCGGGTTCTTCAGGGCGGGGTTCTCGAAACGGGGCGGCAACGGCCCCGGGCCGGGATCGGCAGGCATCGCCGGACCGGTCGGCGGCAACACCGGGGCACCTGAGGGGGGCGTGTCGGGCGGCGCCGACTTGGTCGCGACCACGCCGAGATGGGCAACGGTCAACAGCGGGTCGCCTTCGTGCGTCGTCCCGCGGACGACGAGCAGATGATCGCCGCTCGCCAGTGAGCCCGGGACCGTGAAGCTCACCTGCACCCGGCCGTCAGCCGCGGCCTTTCCGGTCGCGACTTCGTGGCCGTCGACCTCGACGGACACGTCCGAACCGTGGGCGTAGCCCACCCCCACAGCCCGCCACGCTCCCCCGGGAGCGGCGTCGCCGGTGGCGGCGAGGCCCGGGAGCGCGTGCAGCGCGATCGGGAACGAGGCCATCGACGTCCCGCGCGGGTCGGCCGCTTCGCACACCACGGTCGTCCAACCCAGTTTCATCATGGTTCCGGGGGCGGGGTGACAGTTCACGACCGACCCGGCCCCGGCGGTCGGCAGGGCGTACGGGACCGGTGTGGGACCCTTTGGGTCGAACGTGGACACGACCTCGACCTTGGCGGGAGCGTCGATGTCGGGCCCGGTGCCCGCGCCGTGGGTGAGATCGACCGGGGCGGTGACCGGTCCGGCCGTGGTGCACAGACCGGCCCGGTCGCACACTTTGCGGATCCCTGTTTCGGCATGGGGGTCGCGGTGGCCCACGCCGACACTCGTGGACAGGACGAACGAGGAGTCGGACGCATCCGCCAGGCCCGACCCGCCGTCGCTCGCAGTGCACGGAATCCTCGCCTCGATGAAGTAGGCCGGCGCCGGAGCCGCACAGTGCCACGACGGGGCACGACGATCGATGTGCACCCCTGCGACCGGGCCGGCGGTCGCGCAATTTCCGACCTCGTCGCACACCTTCGCGGTGCCGGTCGACGAGGTGCCTTCGTGACCGTCGGGCAACGTCGCGGTCAAGGTGACCGTGCCCGCCCCTGCGAGTCCCGAGCCGTCGGCATCATCGACCGCGCAGGAGATGGCCGCGTCAGGCGAGTACCACCGGTCTCCGGCGTCGCCGCAGGTGACCGTCGGTGCCTGCCGGTCGACGTGGATGCCGGTGACCGGTTTCACCGTCACGCAGTTGCCGGCTACGTCGCAGACCTTCGAGGGTCCATTGGACGTGGTGGTGATCGACGACGAGGCCTTGCCGTCGGGGATCGTCGCGGCTTCGACGATCGTCGCCGGAGTTCCCGGTGCGAGGCCACTTCCCGCGTCGGCCACGTCGCAGGTGATCATGAACGGCGCCGCACGCCAGGCGTCGAGCGGCTCGTGGTCGTCAGGCGTGCAGGTCACCGACGGCGGTGACAAGTCGACGTCCAGACCGGTGTACGGGCCGGCGGTCGAGCAGTTGCCGACGAGGTCGCACACGGTGCGTTCGTCGGTCGAGGCGTCACTCGACGCGGTGCCCGCGGGCACGTCGGTGGTGAGCGTGAAGGACGCATCGGTCGCCTTGTTCAGGCCCGAGCCGGCGTCGGTCGCGGTGCAGGTCACCTCGATCTGTGAGGACTGCGGGCCGGTGGGAGGCGCCGCGCAGGTGACCGTCGGCGCCTTGGTGTCGACCTTCACCGGACCGAACGGTCCGACCGTCGAACAGTTGCCGACCTGGTCGCAGATCCCGGCGCCCGGAATCGACACACTCGCTTCGGTGCCCGGTGGTGCGGCCGCCGTGAAGGTGCGGGACGCGTCGCCGGCGTGGGCGAGCCCCGAGCCGTCGTCGCTCGAGGTGCACGTCGTCGACGGTGTCGTGGCGCTCCACGCCCCGTCGGGTGCCCCACAGTGGACGACCGGTGGCTTCCGGTCGACGTGGATCCCCGAGATCGGGCCGGCGGTCACGCAGTTGCCGGCGGCGTCGCACACCGGCCTGGAGTCGGTGCGCCGGTCGGCCGACTCCACCCCCTCGGGCGTCGAGCCCGACAACGTGAAGCTCGCGTCGCCGGCCGAGGCGAGCCCCGTGCCACTGTCGGTTGCGGTGCACGACACGTTCACCGTGGCGGCGTCCGACCAACCAGTCGGTGCCGGGTCACAGGTGACCTTCGGCGGTGCGGTGTCGCTGTTCGATGCGACGCCGCTCGCGGTCACGCTGAACTCGAAGAACGTCTCGGGACCGTCCACCGAGATCAGGTACGTGGTGCCCGCCACCGGCGAGACCGGCCCACCGTCGGCGCCGCCGGGCACCGGCGTCAGATCGCCGATGCCCAGCCCCGGGGTGCCGTCGGTGTCCGCGGCCCGGTACACCGCGACCCGGTAGGCGCCCGTCGACCCATCACTCGGAGCAGCCGCGAACGTTGCGGTGCCACCCGAGTGTGCGGGAGTCCACGCGTACCAGAGCGAGTGCGCGGCCGGAACGCCTCCGGTGGCCGGCTCGTGCGGGTCGGCGGTCGCACCGCCGAGGGTGGCGATCGCGATCGTCCGGGCGTCGTGGGTGGTCGATGCCTTCGCCACGGCGCCACCGACATCGACCGCGCCGGCGGGATGATCGTTGATCGGCGCCCCCGAGTCGGGTTGATCGATCGCCAGGTCGAAGTCCGCGCCGTCGCCGTCGCCGACGACGGCCAAGCGGTACGACACGCCCTCGACCGCCGGGATCGACACCCCGGCCCGGCCGCCGCCCGTCGCCGCCCGATCGACCCGTTGCAGCGAGGTGATCGATGCGCCGAGAAACGCCTCGACGGTCGGCATCGCCGGCGAGGTGCCCGTCGCCGGTGTCACATAGGCCCAGCCCGAACCGGGAGCGGTCCACGTGTACCAGACGACCCGCTGGTCGGCGTCCGCCACCCCCGCCGCGACCTCGGCCGCGTCGGCCGTCGCGCCGACGGTGGTCCCGGCGAACGTGCCGGTGACGGCCTGCGCGTCGACGATGTCGTCGTTGGCGACACTCGAAGAAGGGTTCAGCACGCCGATCGCCGCGGCGGTCGACGTGACCAAGGCGAGCGCCGTCAGCGCCACGACGATCGTGCCCGCCATGCGGTGGCGGCCGAGCAGCGAGATGATCCGTCTCACAGGCAGAACTCCTTGCTCTCGATGGTTGCGCAGACCTTCCCGGTGCCGGTATCGACCGAGGCACCCCAGGTGCCCAGGTCGTGGACGCCGCTCCAGTGGTAACCGTCGCCGGTCGGATCGAGACAGCCCCACCCCGAACACTCGTAGTTCTGGAACCACCCGTGCACCGAGATGTCCCCGCCGAACTCGACGATCGGCAGGGACCACGTGTCACTGATCGTTATCACCAGGTTCATCGCACCGTAGAACGACCCGCCGACGCGGACCGGGCCGAGCGTGGCGCTCCCCGATCGGTGGATCGAGAAGTCGACCCCGGCGGTCATCACATGGCCGGTGAAGCTCGCCCACGCGAACGTGTGGCCGTCGTAGGTGAGTTGGGCCTTGAACGACCACCCCGTCGAATGCTGGATGTGCAGCGACGCGCCCACCGGGCCGATGCTCGTGGCCGCGTAGAGGTTGAACGTGTCGGACAGGTTGAGATAGCCATGGAGGGTCACGTCGAACAGCGACGCCGCGGACAGGTCGACCGAGAAGCCGAACGCGCTCGGTTGCAGCTCGAGATCTGCGGTGAGTGCCATGCCGACAGCGTCGAAGTCGACCGACCCGGTCAGGTCGTAGTCGTAGCCGCCCGGTCCCATCGAGATCGAGCCCGCCAGGTGAGCCGCGACACCCGCTCCGCTTCCGAGCGGGAGGTCGATCGAGGCGTCGACCTTCCCGCCGGTGCTGGTGGCGTCGTGCCAGACGTGGACCCGGGCCGATGCCAGGGTGAAGCCGTGGAGGGCGAGCGCCGCGTCACCCCGGAAGTCGAACAACAGCGTCGAGCCGTTCATCGAGAACGACGCGGATCCCTGCGCGTACCCGCCCGGCACCGAGATCCACCCCGACGCCGCGATCGAGCCGGTGGTTCCGATGTGTTTCGCCGCGAGCTGCAACGAACCACCGAACCCGTTCAGCGTGGCGGGCGAGAACGCCGCTGCCAGGTCGAAGTCGCCCGATTGGACCTGCACCTGCCGGCCGTTTCCGTCGACGGCGTGGATGCCGTCCAGTTGGTCGGCCGAGCCGAAGTACAGCGCCCCTGACAATGCGAAGTCCCCGACGCCGGGGAGTGACACGCTCCCGGACGCCTGGACGTATCCCGGGGCGACCGCGCCGCTCACCTGGATCGACACGCCGTCGAAGTCGAGCTCGCCCGCGAGGCTCGCGGCAACCTGACCGCCGTCGTCGCTGAAGCTGACGCACGCGCCCGACGTGCTCAGGTCTTCGCAGCCGGCGCCGGTCAGGGCGACCGGGCCGAACGTCGCATCGACCGACGCGGCGACGGCCAGCTTCGTCAGCTTCCCGCCGTCCACCCTCAGTTCGCCGCCGAACGCGACGTTCGCCGTGCCCAGCACCGTACCGTGCGCGGTCACGCCGAGCTCGACCGACGGAGGATCGTCACCTCCCACCGCGAGCGCGCCATGCAGATGCAGGTCGTCGAGCATCGCGACCCCGGCCAGGCCGACGTGCTGCGCGTCGATGTCGAGCGACCCGCTGACGGCGGTTCGTGTCGCGACGACCTCGAGGGAGCCGGCGGTCAGGAGTGTCGTCGCCCCCAACGGCACCGCGAAGTCACCGGAGAGTTTCAGCGAAAAGACGGTGGGCGCCTTGGGCGTCAGTGCGAAGGCGGCCTGCATGGCGTACGCGTGGAATCCGCCGATCGAGATGTCGCCGATGGCGATGGTGCCGGTGATCGACGGAGCGCTCAGGTCGACGGCGAGCTCCGCGTCGAGGGAGACACCTTCGATCGTCGCGGTGAACCCGAGTGAGATGCCGGGTCGGTAGGTCTTGTTTCCTATCGTGCCGCCGAACGGCGCGATGACCAGGTGCGCAGCGTCGATCCCCAGGATGTTCCCGGCATCGGGGACGCCCAGCGGAGCGAGGGGTTCGAGTGCGTTGTGGCCGTCTTTCGTGCCGATCTCGATGTCGAGCACCGGGGTCGCGGTCGACACGTCGAGACCGAAGGTGATGGGCTCCTGCTCGTCG
The DNA here is from genome assembly GCA_040255345.1 of Actinomycetota bacterium. Classification (GTDB taxonomy): domain Bacteria; phylum Actinomycetota; class Acidimicrobiia; order Acidimicrobiales; family Iamiaceae; genus JAFDWI01. Next base: position 16,964 of record JBDZUV010000020.1, read on the forward strand.
GGTTCGCCCGGCAGGCCGAGCAGGTGCGCCCACGATGTGGGGACTTCGCTGATCGTCGCGGCGAACCCGAACTCGGGTAGCGGGATCGGCTTGGAGAAGTCGACCCCGGCGGTCAACGCCAGATCGGTCATGGCCAGCCCGTCGACGCCGAGCGCGTTGTGCCAAGTGCCGTCGGTCGTGTACAGGGAGGCACTGATGGTCAACTTCGCCAGGTCGATCGTGACCGAAGCGGCGAGCGCCAGATGCGACGCGGGGACGTCACCGGAACGGGGCAGGTCGAGCCTGCCGGCGGCGATGAACCCGAAGACCACCCCGTTGGAACCCGCACTCATCGTCAGGGTGATCCCGGTGAGCGCCAGACGGGTCCGCGTGTCTTCGGTACAGGGCCCGCTGCCGCAGTTCTCGTAGACGGTGTAGCCGTCGGTCGGATCGCCGAAGGTCACGGTTGCCGTGAGCATCACCGCCCCCGGTCCCACGTGCATGGACACGACGAGTGCCGAGGGTGCCGGCAGGCCCAGCTTGTTCGCGAGCAGATTCTGGAGGTCCTCGCCGACCGTGATCGTCGCATACAGCGTGATGCCCGCCTGGACCTTCACCGCGGCGAGGTCGGGGTCGATCTCGGGGATCGTCCCCGCCCGGTAGAAGTGGTAACCCTTGCGGTCGGCCGAGGCGAGCAGCACGTGGCCGGTGACCCCCGTGGGGAGCAGATCGGCGGCGCTGGTGGTCGACAGGCTGCCGAATGCGTCGACGACGAGCGAGGCGGGCGCGGTGGCGGTCGCGGGTTGGTTGGTGATCACCGCGGCGAAGTCGGCCCCCAGTGCCCGGGCCGAGCCGTACGCCAACAGCTGGACGCCGGTGCCGTCCTCGGATGCGGTGACCCCGAGCGACTGGACGGTCACGTCGAGGGTGGAGATGGGCTTGAACGAGTCCAGCGCTGCGGTCGTGGAGAAGCTCCAATGGCCAGTGGCGGGCGCGATGCAGGCAGACCCGGCCAAGGCGATGTCACTCGAACCGAGTTCGATCGTCGCGGCGCCGTCGATGGCCACCCACACCTTTCCCGCGGGGATCTTCGGGCACGAATCGGGCGGGGTCACGTTGCCGAGACGTGCGGTGAGATTCGAGATCGACACGCCAGGGGTGGGGTCCCAGGTGCCGTCGATGCCCGCCGACACGTCGAAGGAGACCGGACCGCCGTCACGGCTGATCGAGCCGGCGAACTTCGCGGCGGGAAGCTCGATGCCCGGGACCGGCGACCAGTCGGGTTTCCCGGTGGCGCCCTGCACCGACAACGACCAGTGTTGCGCATCGGAGAACGCGCCGTGCGCGGTGAGGTCGATCTTGTCGTCCACCGAGACCGATCCGCCGAAGGAGAACCCGTCCTGGTCGACGTGCAAGGTCAGATCCGCAAGGGTCGTTCCCGGGGTGATCGTGATCGGGCCGGGGACCGACCCGTCGATCGAGAAGGCGAGCGCGGTCCCGTCATAGGACAGCGAACCGGCGAAGTCCACCGCGGTACCCAGGATGGTCACATGGCCGTTCGCCGAACCCGAGAAGGTTCCGTTCTTCACATCGACGGACACCTCGACGTGCAGCGTGCCGTTGCCGGGCAGCGCCGCATCGGAGGTGACGTCGATCTTGTCGCCGTCGAAGGTCACCGTCGTGGTCGGCGGGCTCACCCCCGCGGGCAGCTTCAGCAGTGGCAGCCCCCGCATGGTCATCGACCCGGTGACGGGCGCGGCAGCGTCCGGGTCGAGCGACACGCAGATCGGATCGGTCGACGCCAACGTGGCCGAGTCGACGCCCCACGAGGCGGGGAAGTGGAGCGAACCGCCGGTGAGGCACACGCCCGTGGACGTGATGGTGCCCGACAGCCCGGTGCCGGTGACGGTGCCGTGCGCGATCGTGAACGACGAATCGGCGAACGACAGCGACGCCGACGAACCGTTGCAGGGCGCCGTGATCGAGAGCCCCGCGAGGGTCAACCCGACGGGTCCGACGTCGACGCTGAGTGCGTCGCCGCCGGTCGCGGCGGCCAACGCCTGGCCCAGCAGCGAATCGGCCGCGGCACAGGACGTGTCGGTGGAGGGTTCGACGGGTGATCCCACGGTGATCTCGGTCGACACGCTCGAGGTCCGTCCGGTCGGGTCGACGACACTCGCCTCGATACCGACCGTGCCGGCCTCGGTGGCCTCGAAGGTCGTCGACGCCGCGTGGGGCGACGAGAAGGAGGCGGCCGGGCCTGAGGTCCGGGTCCAGGTGATCGTCGAACCCGCCGGCGCGCCGGTGAGGGTCAGGGTCGTGGAAGATCCGGCATCGACCGTCGTCGCGCCCGTGATAGCCAGCGTCGGTTGCGTGAGCGGTTCGAGACGGATCGAGATCGTCGCGGGAGCCGCGACCGACGCGGCGCCGGCCACCCGGGTGACGACCGCGCTCAGCGTGATCACCGCGCCCTGGGTGGCCACCGCCGGCGCGTCGAACGCCAACGTCGGACCCTGCGCGGCGGCGAGGACGGCCGGGTCGATCGCAGGCCCGGAGGTCTGCTTCCAGTACCAGATCAACTTGGCGGGGTCGCCACCGGAGACATGCGCGGTGACCGTGACCGGCGCGCCGCTCGCGACCTGGCTCGGACCGGTGAGCGACACGGTCGGTGGCGGCGGCGCCTTGCCGATGACCAGCGCTTTCGACGAGGTCGCGCCCCGGGCCGAGGTGCCGTGTGCCTCGACGACGAGGTAGGTCGCATGCTCGGGCCAGTGGACGGTCGCCGTGGCGGTACCACCGGAGCCGGCGATGGTCGAGGACCCGACGATCGTCGCCGTGCCCGCCGATCCGTCGGTCGCGCCGATCGACCAGTTCACCGTCGCAGCGTCGCCTTCGGGGTCGTGCACGGGAACGTGCACGTCGAAAGCGGTGCCGGCCGCGGGAGCCGCGGCGATCTGGTCGAGCGTCGTGGTGATCGTGCCGAGGGTCGGACCCGAGTCGGCGGTGGGCGTGACGTCGATGTCGACGGTGTCGATCGCCATGGCGTTTCCGGACTGGATGGCCAACTGGAAGCGCAGCGTGACCGGTTGTGACGCCGCCAGGCGGGGCACCTCGAAGTTCGCCAGCGCCCCGGTGGCGGCGGTCATCGGGCTGCCGTCCGCGTCCTCGACGGTCGTGGTGGAGCCCTGCCAGGTCACCGCGGGCCCCTGGGTCTGGGTCCAGGTGAAGGTGGCATGTCCGGTCGGGACGCTGGAATCCCGTGCGTTCAGCCGCACCGACGTGGGTACGGTGCCGTCACCGGACTTGGTGCGTTCGGGAACGGTCTGGTCGGGACCCGCATCGGCAAGGAGCCCCTCGACCTGCCGGGTGAGCGAGACCGGACGATCGAGCGCGGCCGTGCCGATGCCGGTGAGTTTCGCCAGGGTCGTCGACGAAGTCGTCGTCACCCCCGGCACGATGCCCGCGGCCAGGGTCGCGGGCGCGGCGGCACCGTCGGCCACGTCGTAGTCGACGCGCAACGTTCCGGCATCCGCTCCTGCGTTCACCGGGTCTGTGTGGCGGCAGGCGACCACCGGGGTCGTGGTCGCTGCGTCCGTCGTGCACGCCCAACCCGTCCCTGTCGCATCGGTCGGGACGAGCCCGGGCGTACCCACGATGCCGAGCACGAACGGTCCGTCGATCGGAGCCGTTCCCGCATTCTTCAAGGTGACAGCTGCGTTCGCCCGGCCACCGCGATCGAGAACCGACGGGGCGATCGACAGGTTCACCTCGGCATCGGGCACGGGTGGGGCGACCTCCCGGATGACGACCGCGGCGGCCGACCGCGCGCTGGCGGGGCCGAGCACGCCGCGCGCGCTCAGCTGGGCCTGTCCGCCCGCGAGACGCGCGGGAAAGGTTGCCTCGACGTCGAGCGGCGGCGCGCGGGCACCCAACGCCAGGTCGGCCCCTGCAGCGGTGCAGGTCAGTGTCGTCGCCGAGACGGTGCACGACCAGCCCGACCCGATGCCGGTGACGTCGCTGCCGGCCGGGAGCGTTTCGGAGACGGTGAGGTCACCGGAGAGCGCCGCCTTGCCCACGTTCCGGACGTCGATCTGGTAGTCGAACGGTCGGTCCGGCACGGCGGACTCGGCCAGACCGGTCCGGCTCAACTCGATCGCACCGGAGTCGGGCGGCTCGACCGAGAGCGGCACGTCGAGCGCGAACGAGCGCGTGTCGATGGTGTCGGCCGTGTCGATCGTGGCGTGCACGTGCGCGGTGCCGATGGCGAGATCGGCGGCGGCTTGCAGGTCGAGCACGATGCTCGGCATCGGTGAACCGGGGAGTGGCCGAACCGGCGACGAGCACGTCGCGTTCGCGGATCCCTTGCCCGTGCAGGTCCAGCCGGAGCCGTCCTGGCCGGTCCAGGTCACCCCCTGGGGGAGATCGATCCGCGCGTCGAGCGCCGCGGTCGGTTGCGCGGTGGCCACGTTGCGCCCGTCGATGCGGAGGATCGCGCGGCCGCCCGGCTGCAACGCCGCGTCCTGCGATCCGCTCAGCGCCAGCGCGACGATCCGCGGCTGGGTGACGACGAAACGCCGGGTCTGGCTCACCGTCGTTCCGTCGAGCTGATTCGTGAAGGTCACGTCGACGCTGCTGCCCGGGGTGACGACCGTGCCCGTGAGTGTCAGGTCGAGATCGGGGCTCTGACCGCCTGCGGGAACATCGGCGGAGGTGGTACAGCGCAGTTCGCGCTTGCCACTCAATGCCGTGTCGACGCACGACCACCCAGGTCCGTGCTGGGCGACCGTGAGCACCTGCCCCGCGGGGAGCCCGTCGGGCACCAGCACGGTGACCGTGGACGGGCCGGCGACCGGTTCGGTTCCCGTGTCGACCAGCGTCGCGGTGGCGTCGATGGTCGCTCCGGGGCTGATCGTGAGGGGCGAGTCGACGTTCAACACCACGTGCGCGGGTCCGTCGGGGTCGTCGACGTTGCCGTCGAGCACGTGGTACGGCGACGTCATCGAATTGTCGGCGGCGTTCGAGTCGCCGGTCGTCGACACGGTCGCGGTCACCGAGCCGTCGGTCGCGTCCGCAGCGACATCAGCGACGACCACGATCGGATCGGCGAAGGCTCCGGCGGCCAAGGGCGTGGTCCGCTTGCACCGTGTCGTGGCACCCGTGTCACAGGTCCATCCCGAGCCAGTCGCGCTGACCGCGGTGAAACCGCTCGGCCAGGTGAAGCTCACCGAGATCGGATCGGTGGTCGGGCCGAGACCAGCATTCGCGACGACGATGCGCGCCGAGGTGGACCGGGTCGTCCAGGCGACCGGCGAGTGGGTGATCTGGATGCCGGCGTCGGGCGGGATGGGGTTCACTTCGGTCTGGATCTCGGCTGCAGCCGAGGCGATGGGGACCCGTAGCGTCGGGGAGGGTTTGTCGACCCAGGTGACGCCGAGCAACGCGCACGGCGCTCTGACCCCCGCCGGGCATCCCGAGGTCACCCCGTCGCCGGTCGTGAACAGCACCGAGAGCGCCAGAGTCGTCCCCTGGTCGAGGGTTGCGGTCAGCGTGCACAGTCCACGATCGGGTGCCGAACCCTGGACACAACTCACTCCGGGTGATGATCCGCCCACGAAGGGCATGTCCGCCCGCGCCGACGCGACTTCGAAGGCGGTCCCCGCTGGAAGAGGGGTGCCCGAGGCGTCTTCGACACTCAGCAGGTAGGTGGCGAGCGACCCGGTCGCGAACGGTCCCTGCGCGACCGCGCCGATCCGCAGCACGCCGCCCGAGTACGGCAACGCGGCTCGGATCGGCGCGGGTGTGGCGGTCGCCTCGTCGGTTCCGCCGCCGTTCCACAGGTGCACGATCACGCATGCCGTGCCCGTCGGTGACGCGGCGACACACGGTTGCTGGGGTCCGGCCGGCGTGCGCACCACCGCCCCGATCGTCGGGAACGCGGCACCGTCGGCCACGGTGGCCGGGTTGGTGCACGTCGCCGAACGGTCGTCCGCGGCCCGGGTGCACGTCCACCCGCTTCCCGACGGTTCGATCGTGGCCGGTGCGTCGACGCGCAGGCTGACCAGCGACCCGTCCACGGCGGCGCCGGTGGTGTTGGTCGCCGAAACGGTTGCGGTCGTGTCGGTGTCGGGCGGCACGGTCGGTGTGGTCGTGGCGAGGGTGAGCGGGTGACTCTGGATCGCCCGTACGTCGACGGTGACCGTCGACGAGGTGGTCGTGCCGCCGTAGTCGGCGACCTCGTAGGAGATCGTCTCCATGCCCGGGCTCGCCGGCGCGGTGTAGGAGATCTCCCGGTGTCCGCCGACGGTGACCACGGATGCGGAGCCACCGCTGGTCGAGTCGACCGTGAGGCTCGACGGGTCGAGGTCGCCTTCGTCGTTCGCCAGGGCGTCGACGCGGACCTCACCGGTGACCGGCACGGTCAGAGAGTCGGGAAACGCCTTGGGTCCGTACGCGGGTAGTGCCGGCACACAGAGTGCCGCGGCGGTCGGCAGATCGCCGGCGGACGCCTCGGGGATCGGTACGTGAATTTCGGAGAGGCCCCTGATGACCGTGTCGTAGACGACGTAGCGGGTCCCGCCCGACGCCGTGGGCATGGCGAGCACCAGCGCGCGGGCCGGGTTCTGCCAGGAGTTGTTCGCGGTCGGCGCCACCCCACCGAGCTCGACCGTCTCGTCGGTGGCGTCGACCGACACGGTGTACCCGACGTCCATCGATGCATCGGTGAGGGCGAGCCGGGACCCGCCGGTCGGCCAGTCGGCCGTGATCGAACGGGTCGGACTCGGGCAGGCGTCCCGTGCGCTCGACGCGCCGACGACCACCCCCGTCAGGTCCGCCTCGGCTCCTGTCCGCGAGCGGAAGACGTCGCTCACGCCGTTCGCGTCGTCGGGATTCGACGGGTCGACGTCGGCATCGGGCTGGACCGACGCCCAGATCACCTGATCGCCCGACGTGGACACAGACGGGTGGAGCGTGTTCACGTCGGGTTCGCGTACCGGGTCGGTCGAACCGGCGTAGTGGCTGAGGAGTGTCGCGGTCGTCCCGTCGGATTGGAACACCTCGGCGACGTGGGAATCAGACGCGTAGTCGTCGATCAGGTCGTCGCACGTCGTGGAGAACACGACGTCTCCGGCATCGTCGATGGCGGCCCACGGGCTGGTCGCCGTCGAGGGATTCGCCTTGTTGCACGTGTTGGTCGGCGACGCCTTCGACCGGGTGACGACCCGTCCGTCGCCGGTGTTCACGTTGCGACGAACGAGGTCGGTGCCGGCATTCTGGTCGCCGGTGATCGTCGAGTCGAACAGACCGGCATCGGCGTCGGTGCCGAAGACCGCCAGGGTGCCGTCGGTCGACAGGGCGTCGGGGCCGGTGATGAAGCTGTCGCCGGCGACCGCCGTCTCGGTGGGCGACGACGTGAAGCTCAACAACGAGACCACGCCGGTCGCGAGGTTCTCGATGACCGCTTCGGTGCCGCCTTGGAGATGCCGTGGGTGGGTGTCCATCCCGGCGACGAGGTTCGTCGCGGCGGTCGTGAACGCGACGAAATGCCCGTTGCCCGACAGCGCCGGCCGCGTGCTCGCTCCGTTGCCGGGCGTGGACTCCACCTTGGAGACCACCTGGGTAGCGCCGGTCGACCGATGCCACACCCGGATCTGGGTGTCGGCCGGATCCGAAGCCGGGGCGGCCGAGTACGCGATGGTCTGTCCGTCATCGGAGATGGTCGGGGTGTCGGTGACCAGGTCGGGGTCGGGGTCGACCCGCTGGACCCGTCCGATGGTCAGATCGACCGTGTAGACCGACCGCCCAGAGGAGGGGTCACCCGGACTTCTCAGCGCGGTGAAGGCCACGAAGTTGCCCCGGTCGGAGACGACGACGTCGGCCGGGTCGACCACCTTGGACTGTGACGGGTCGACGGTCCAGGTATCCCAGGAGTAGCGGCTGACCACCACATGTGGGCCGGCCACGAAACCGGGAACGTGGGCGAGGTCGTTCGAGGTGATGTAGCCGGCGTAGAACCCGTCCGGCGAGACGTTCGGTGCCGTACTCGCGCCGGGGCCGGTCGTGCCCTCCGTGGCATCGACGCTGACGAGCGCGGGGCCGGGGCTCGGGTCCGGCAGCGCTGCCGAGGCCGCCGGCACCACGGCAGGCACCGCTACGACCGTCGACACGAACAGCAGCACGATCGACGAGAGCAGCGCGGCTGCGCGTCGCGCCGCTCCGGCTCGGCTCCCGTCGGCTCGGCGTCCTGCCATCGCGCCCCTTCCGATTCTGTCGCCTCGCGGCAACGGCGCCCGGTCACCTTCGACATTTACATCGCTACCCGAGATGACGCCCTCATGCTAGTCACCCGAACTCGGCGTGTCCACCGAGCGCGACGGCTCGGCATCGCGGTTCGACGTCGCGGCAACGCGGTGGCGGGGCTACGGGGAAAGTCGTCGTCCCATTCCGCGAAGTCACAGCCGGTGAGTGCACGCAACCGGGTGACATCGTCGCGGTAATGCTCGACGAGCCGACGCCGGTCGTCCGGGTCGAGCTCGTCGTCGGGTTTGGTGACGACCGACGCGGCGCGGCGCCACCGGGCCCGGTGAGCACCGCGGCAGCTCCGCCGGATACCGCTCGGCGAACGACGGTCGGAGGCCGCACGGCACCTCGAGTCGCGGTGAGGCCGGGCCCGGGCGCGGTCGGTCGGGGACGACCCGAAACCGAGCGGCCGGTAAGGTTGCGGTCCATGCAAGCATTCGCTGACGCCATCGCCGCCGGGGCCTCCGGTGAGGAAATCGCCAACATCCCGATGCCCGAGTCGTATCGCGCCGCGCACATCCTGCGCAGCGAGACCGACCTGTTCGAAGGCGTCGAATCCGCCGACAAGGACCCCCGCAAGTCGCTGCACGTCGGCGAGATTCCCGTCCCCGAACTCGCCCCCGACGAGGCCTATGTGGCCGTGATGGCCTCGGCCATCAACTTCAACACGGTATGGACCTCGATCTTCGAGCCCCTGCCCACCTTCGGGTTCCTCGACCGTCTCGGTCGCGAGAGCGAGTGGTCGGCCCGTCACGCCCAGGATTTTCATGCGCTGGGTTCGGACGCCTCGGGTGTGGTGGTCCGGGTCGGGTCCGCGGTGCGGAAGTGGAAGCCCGGCGACCGGGTGACGATCCACTGCAACAGCGTGGATGATCAGTCCCCCACCTCCCACGACGACTCGATGCTCGGCGACAACCAGCGCATCTGGGGCTTCGAGACCAACTACGGCGGCCTCTCGGACCTGGCGCTGGTCAAGGCCAACCAGCTCATGCCCAAGCCGACGCACCTGAGTTGGGAAGAGGCGGCCTGCAACGCGCTGTGCAACTCGACGTCGTACCGGATGATCGTGTCCAAGCACGCCGGTGATCTCAAGCAGGACCAGGCCGTGCTGATCTGGGGCGCCACCGGCGGCATCGGCGGCTACGCGGTGCAGTACGTGCTCAACGGCGGCGGGATCCCCGTCGGTGTCGTGTCCTCCCCCGAGCGTGCCGAGCTGTTGCACAAGATGGGCTGCGAGCACGTCATCAACCGCAAAGAGGCCGGCTACAAGTTCTGGAAGGACGAGTTCCACCAGGACGAGTCCGAATGGCGTCGCCTGGGCAAGGACATCCGGGGCCTGATCGGCCGTGACGTCGACATGGTCTTCGAACACCCCGGTCGCCAGACCTTCGGCGCGTCGGTGTTCGTGACCGCGCGGGGCGGCAAGATCCTCACCTGCGCCGCGACGACCGGTTACATGATCGAGTACGACAACCGGCATCTGTGGATGAAGCTCAAGAGCATCATCAGCTCGCACTTCGCCAACTACAAAGAGGCCTGGGCCGCCAACCAGCTGTTGTGCGAGGGCAAGATCCAGCCGCTGCTCAGCCGGGTGTACCCGCTGGAGCAGGTCGGCGAGGCGACCCTGGCCGTGCACCGCAACGAGACCGAGGGCAAGGTCGGGATCCTGTGCCTGGCCCCAGAGGAAGGTCTCGGCATCGACGACCCGGCATTCCGCGAGGAAGTCGGTGAGGACAAGATCACCCTGTTCCGGTCGATGGGCTGACCGGGCGATCGCCCGAACCACCAACAAGAGGAAGAAGCACCCATGAGCCCGATTGCCGCACGCAACCCGAACCAGAACGACGACCTCGGCGGCGCCGACAGTGCAACGCCCGACGCCGAGACCCAGGGATCCGAGGAGCTGATCCTCACCGAGATCGACCACGTCGCCATCGCCGTGCGCGACCTGCCCGCGGCGATCGACTTCTACCGTGAGACCTTCGGGGCCACCGTGGACCACCGTGAGGTCGTCGAATCCGACGGTGTCGAAGAGGCACTGTTGAAGGTCGCCGACTCCTACATCCAGCTCCTCACCCCGACCAGGGACGACTCGCCGGTCGGCGTCTACCTGGACAAGAAGGGTGAGGGTCTGCACCACGTCGGCTACCGGGTCGACGACTGCGCCGCCGCGTTGCAGTCGGTCAAGGACCACGGCGGTCGGGTGATCGACCAACAGCCGCGGCCCGGTTCCCGGGGCACCACGGTCGCGTTCGTGCACCCCAAGACCAGCTTCGGCACTCTGATCGAGTTGGTGCAGGAGTAGACCGGGCGCCGAGGAGGCGGTCTCATATATTGAGATCGCCGTACTGAGATTTGAGACAGGGTTAGCATGGGGCGAGTCGATCGGAGGCGTCACCATGCCAGAACCCCGTTACACCCACGGCCATGCCGAACCGGTGCTGCGTTCGCACCGCTGGCGCACCGCCCAGAACTCCGCCGCGTACCTGCTGCCGTTCCTGAAGCCCGGGCAATCGCTGCTCGACGTGGGCAGTGGTCCGGGCACGATCACGGCGGACCTGGCGGAGCTGTTGGTGCCGGGGCGGGTCACCGCGCTCGAAACCACCGCTGACGCGCTCGCGCTCACGCGCCAGGGGGTGGCCGACCGCTGGGTGCCCAACGTCGACTTCGTCGTCGGCGACGTCCATGCCCTCGATTTCGCCGACGACACCTTCGACGTGGTGCACGCCCACCAGGTGCTCCAACACGTCGCCGATCCGGTCACCGCACTGCGCGAGATGCGCCGTGTGTGCCGCACCGGTGGGATCGTCGCCGCCAGAGACAGCGACTATGCCGCGTTCACGTGGTATCCCGAGGTGCCCGAGCTCGACGAATGGATGGTGCTGTACCAGCGGGTCGCCCGATCCAATGGTGGCGAACCGAACGCGGGACGCCACCTGGTCGCCTGGGCGCACGCCGCCGGTTTCACCGATGTGACCGCGTCGGCGAACGCGTGGTGCTTCGCCGGCCCCGGTCGGGCCCGGTTCTGGGGCGACATGTGGGCCGAGCGGATCCTGCACTCGGGCATCGCGACCCAGGTCGTCGAAGACGGCTTCGGCACGACCGACGATCTCGAGCGCATCTCGGCGGGGTGGAGCCGCTGGGCCGCGCACCCGGATGCCTTCTTCGCCACGACCCTCGGCGAGATCATCTGTCGCCCCTGAGCACCCGCCACTCCCCGCGCGCAGGCCCGCGCCGGCCCGGCGCCATCTGCCCGCAGACACTCAGTCGACGGGTGGCTTCGGGCGATCCCGGTCGGTGCGGTCGATCGGCCCGGCCTCGTCGTAGCTGCGCTTGACATCATGGCGCGCCCGGGCCAACGACTCCTCCGACGGAGCCGCCGCCTCGCGCACCTCGGCGACGCCTCGGGACTCGGTCTCGCGATCGTCGACGGCCCAGCCCAGATACTTCTTCGCGAGTCCCTTCCAGTGGTGGAACCGTGACGTCGTCTTACCGGCGGAGGGAGCCATGTCCGCACCCTTCCCGGTTCGCGGCTCTTCACACGGGAATGCGCCGATCCGCGCTCCAGGTGTGGCGGCGCGGGGTGCGTCACCCGGCCACCTGGCCGATGGCCGGGTGCGGCCGACCGCTGGCATCGGTCCCAGACGTTCCGGTGCCGCCCGCGGGCGGCGAATCGACCGACTTCGGGGGCGCATCTGGGCGGCTGTAGCGTGGTCGATCGTGTCCACGGCCGACCCGACCATCGACGCGCTCGTCGAGATGCGCCGTGCTCGGCGCCGCAAACGCATCGCCGACATCCACTGGGTCGACGCGATGTACAACGTGTACCTCACCGCGATCGTGGGGATCGTCGCGCTGGTCCTCATCTCCGGGGCAGCCGGTGGTACGCCTCTCGACGCCCATGGCATCGCCGAACTGCTCGACCGTGGACCGGCGGTGCTCGGACTGCTCCCGGCATTCGCGCTGATGGCCGGGCTGCGATCGGGAAGCCGCGGCGGCCCACTCGCACTGGAACAGCCCGACGTGCGCCACGTGCTCATGTCGGCGGTCCCCCGCTCGTACGCGCTGCGCGGACCGGCCTTCCGTCAGCTCCGCTCGTTCATCTTCATCGGCACCGTCGTGGGTGGCGCGGCCGGCCTGTTCGCCCGCCATCGGCTCGACGCGAACCCCGCCGCGCTCATCGCATGTGGCGCCGGGTTCGGACTCGCGTCGGTGCTGCTCGGCGCCGGCGCCGCTCTCGTCGCCGCCGGCCAACGCATCCCGCGCTGGCTCGCGACCCTCGTCGGCCTGGCGGTCATGGCCTGGTCGATCGCGGACGTCGCCGACGCGGCGCCCACCGCGCCGATGACCTTTCTGGGCCGCATGCCGCTGTGGCCGTTGCACTTCGACGCGTGGGCGATCGTGCCCGGACTGGTCGGCGTGCTCCTCGCGGTCTGGGGGCTGTACGGCATATTCGGGCTGTCGATCGAACACGCCGAGCGTCGCACCAAACTCGTCGGCCAGCTCAGATTCGCCGTCACCTTGCAGGATCTGCGCACCGTGCTGGTGCTGCGGCGGCAACTCGCCCAGGAACTCCCGCGGGAAGACCCCTGGTTCGCGGGCGGCGCCTATCGTCGGCCGCCCAGACTCCTGGTGTTCTCGCGGGGAGTCCGCAGCATCCTGCGTTTTCCCGCGTCACGCCTCGTGCGTCTCGTGATCCTCGCGGTGATCGCGGGGTTCGCGGCCCGGGGTACCTGGGACGGCACCCTGCCCCTGGTCGCGCTCGCGGGGTTGGCCATGTGGGTCGCCGGGCTCGACGCGATCGAACCCCTCGCCCAGGAGACCGACCACCCGACCCGGTCCGAAGGTTTCCCCTGCGACATCGGTGAGTTGCTGGTCCGGCACCTGGCCGCCCCCACGTTGGTGATGTTCGGGGTGTCGATCATCGCCGGCGCGGTGATCGTGTTGGCCTCACCCGACCTGGATTCGCTCCGCCTCGCCGCGATCGCGCTCGCGCCCATGGCGCTGCTGGGCGTGGCCGGCGCGGTGGTGAGTGCCCTCATGGGTGCCCCATCGGCCAACGACGAGATCTCCGCGATGCTCCCGCCCGAGTTCGCCGGCATCAAGAACGTGGTCCGGGCCGTGTGGCCTCCGGCCATCTCGATCCTCGGTGCGCTGCCCTTCCTGGCCGCGTTCGCATCGGCGGACGCCGGCCAGTCGCCGTGGTCGGCCGAGGCGGCGGCAGCGTTCGGCGCGGTGTTCGTGGCGGTGCTCGTCGGGATCTGGGTGCGCTACCGCGACGACATCCACGACTGGTGGGCAGCATCGATGGTCGAGGCCAAACAGCAGCGGTCGGCCAAGGACGCCCAGAAGGCCGAGCGGTCGCGTTCGACGAGGTCCGCTCCCGAGTCGAAGGCCGACCGGTCGCATGCAGCAGCCGCGGCAGCCGCGGACGAGCCCGGAGACGGGGATGACGACGAGGACTGGGACGACGAGGACGACGAGTGGGACGAGGACGACGAGTGGGACGACGACTCCGACGAGTTCGAGGAGTGGGACCAGGACGACGACTCCGAAGACGACGACGAGGACTGGGACGATGACGACGACGATGATGAAGGCCGGGACGACGGCGAGCCGGATGAGGACTGGGATGAGGATGAGGACGACGACGACGATTACGACGACGACGAGAAGGCACGATGAGCGCTGACGACCTGGCCCCCGCGGTCGATGCGGTCGGACTGACCAAGGTCTACGCCGACCTGCCGGCCCTGCACCCTCTCGATCTGACGGTCGAGGCGGGCCAGTCGGTCGCGCTCATCGGTCACAACGGCTCGGGCAAGTCCACCTTCCTGCGCATGGTCGCCGGGCTGCTGGAACCCTCCGGCGGTGACGTCTCGGTCGCCGGGTGGCCCGTCGGTGAGGTGCCGGCCCGGGCCACCACGTCGTTCCTGCCCGACGACCCGGTGCTCTATGACGACCTGAGCGTCCGCGAACACGTCGAGTACATCTCGCGCCTGCACGGCGGCAACGGCTTCGACGGCTACGCCGAGGACATCGCCGAGCGCTTCAAGATCGACGACCGACTCGACGACCTTCCGGCCCGCTTCAGCCGGGGCCTGCGTCAGAAGACGTCGCTGCTGCTCGGCATCGCCCGACCGTTCTCGTTGCTGTTGGTCGACGAACCCTTCGTCGGTCTCGACGCGCCCGGCAAGAACACCCTGCTGGAGATCCTCGACGAGGTGCACGCCGATGGTGCGGCGGTCGTCGTGGCCACGCACGATCCCGAGTTCGTCGAACGGGTCGACCGCTCGGTGGCGCTGCGCGACGGCGAGAAGGTCTTCGACGGCCGAGCCTCGGTGGCCGAAGTGCTGGCCCTCGTCTCGACCTGAGGCGCCGGCCACCGCATCTGACAGAATCGCCGCCATGACCGACACCCCCTGGCAAGGTGATGCCTCCTCACTGGTCGACGCGTTCCGGGCGGGCGAACGCTCACCCGTCGAGGAACTCGAAGCGTCGCTCGCGGCGATCGAAGACAGCGACCTGAACGCGTTCAGTCACCTCGATCCCGAATGGGCCAGGCGTGCCGCCGCGAACGCCGACATCACCAAGCCGTTCGGAGGGGTACCCGTCGGGATCAAACAACTCGAACCGGTCCAGGGCTGGCCGCACACCGAGGCGTCGCTGGTGTTCGCAGACCGCATCGCCACCTACACCGCGGTGAACGTGCAACGTTTCCTGGAGAACGGCGGTGTCACCCCGGTCGGCCAGACCACCGCCAGCGAGTTCGGCGGGCTGAACGTGTCGGTCACCAAGATCAACGGCGTCACCCACAATCCATGGCGACACGGCCACACCGTCGGCGGCTCCTCGACCGGATCGGCCTCCGCGGTCGCCGGCGGCCTGGTGGCGATCGCGTCGGGTGGTGACGGCGGTGGATCGATCCGCATTCCCGCCGGCTACACGGGGCTGCTCGGCATGAAGGGCACGTTCGGCCGCATCCCCCGCTCGCCGAACGCCTACATGCGGCCCAACACCGTGGTGCTGGGTTGCCTGGCCCGCTCGGTGCGCGACGCGGCCCGCTACTACGACGTGTGCGCCGGGCCGGACTACGCGGACCCGTCCAGTCTGCCTGCCCACCCCAGTTTCGAAGCCGGGCTGGAAACCCACGACCTCGCCGGCCTCCGGGTCGCGATCATCCCGACGTTCTCGGGCGTCGAACTCGAACCGGGCGTCGAGGAGAACCTGCTCGTCCACGCCGAGGCGATGATCGACGCCACCGGCATGAAACGCGTGGAGGTGCCGCTGGAGCTGCCGAGCCTCGCCGCGCAGTGGATGATGGGCAACATGGCCACGCTGCTCCCCGATCTGGCCGCACACTGGCCGAAGTGCGCGCCGCTGCTCACCGACGAGATCGCGCTCGGATTGTTCCTCTCCAAGACGCTGTACAACCTCGACACCGCGGCCAAGGCCGAAGTGCAGCGGATCCAGGCCGACGAAGCCATGGCCGAGGCGTTCCGCCACTGTGACCTGATCGTGTCGGCCACCAATCCGGGCCCGGCATTCAACGCCGAGTGGAGCACGTCGAGTCCCGAACCGCCCCCGGTGTCCTACATCAAGGGCTCGGCGCTCGGCCGCGGGGTGCTCCGCGGCCTGCTCGGCGGGGTGCGCCTCGCCACGACTGCCGCTCCCGGACTTCCCAACGCGTTGATCGATTTCGCCAACGAGCGATTCCCCGATTTCGTCGCGATGGGTGGGTTGACGATGCTCGCGAACCTGTACGGCAACCCGGCCGTGTCGATCCCGGCAGGCACGGTGAACGGGCTGCCCGTCGGCATGCAGGTGATGGCCCCGCACCATCACGACGCGCTGCTGTTCGACGTGGCCCGATCGGTGGAGCTGAACGACCCGTGGCCGCTCGTCGCCCCCACGGTCAGCTCCCCGGTCCCCGCCTGACCCCGGGCCCCCCGTGCCCCTCCCTGCCCGCC
>JBDZUV010000160.1:0-3327 GCA_040255345.1 Actinomycetota bacterium
CGTCGAAGTCGAAAAACGCGTCCAGCATCGGTGGCGTTCCTCGGATGTCATCGCCCGGCTCGAGAAGCTGCGAGCCGATGGCGAGCCGTGGGTCTTCTATGAGGGCCCTCCCACCGCGAACGGTCGACCCGGGCTCCACCACGTGTGGGCACGGGTGTTCAAGGACGTCTATCCACGATTCCAGACCATGTCCGGCCGGTCGGTTCCCCGCAAGGGCGGCTGGGACTGCCACGGACTCCCCGTGGAGCTCGAGGTCGAGAAGTCGCTCGGGCTGCACACCAAGCGTGACATCGAGGCCTACGGCATCGAGCGCTTCAACGCCAGGTGCCGTGCCTCGGTCGAACAGTACGTGGGCGACTGGGAAGACCTCACGATGCGTTCCGGCGTCTGGATCGACACCGAGAACGCCTACTGGACCCTCGACAATTCCTATGTCGAATCGGTCTGGTGGCTGCTGCGGACGCTGTGGGACCGGGGGCTGCTCTACGAGGGCCATCGGGTGGTCCCCTACTGCGGACGGTGTGGCACCGCGCTTTCGTCCCACGAGGTCGCCCAAGGCTACGCCGACGTCACCGACGCATCGGTGTACGTCCGTTTTCCGGTGCAGGACGGCCCCGAAGTGGTCGGTGGCGCCGACCTGGTCGTGTGGACGACCACCCCGTGGACCCTGCTCTCGAACACCGCCGCCGCGGTCGGCGCCGACATCGCCTACGTCCGGGTCGCCGCAGGCTCTCCGGGGACGCCCGACGGCCGCGATCTCGTCATGGCCGAAGCAGCACGTGCCCGGCTGTTCCCCGACAGCACCGTGGTGGCCCGGTTCACCGGTGACGACCTGGTCGGGACCCGGTACGAGCGGCCCTTCGACGATCTCGACGCGCCCGTCGGAGACGACGGCTGGAAGGTGGTCACCGGCGATTTCGTCAGCACCGAGGACGGCTCGGGCATCGTGCACCTCGCGCCGGCCTTCGGCGCGGACGACGCCCGCGTCGCCGGCGAGCAGCGTCTGCCGATCTTGAACCCGGTCGACGCCAAGGCCGAATTCACCGACCAGATCCCCAGATTCGCCGGCCAGTTCGTCAAGGACACCGACCGCCGCATCATCGACGAGCTGCGCGCTGCGGGTCTGCTCGTCTCCGAGGTCCCCTACACCCACAGCTATCCGCACTGCTGGCGGTGTGGCACGCCACTGATCTACTGGGCATCGACGTCGTGGTTCGCCCGGACCGAAGCGCGACGCGACGAGCTGGTCGCCCAGAACGAGACCGTGACGTGGTATCCCGACCACATCAAGCACGGGCGGTTCGGTCGCTGGCTGGAAGGCAACGTCGACTGGGCGCTGTCGCGTGACCGGTACTGGGGAACACCCCTGCCGATCTGGCGGTGTGGCGAGGGCCACGACACCTGCATCGGGTCGGTCGCCGAACTCGCCGCGCGCGCCGGGCGGGACCTGAGCGACCTCGACCTGCACCGACCGGCCGTCGACGAGGTGACCTTCCCCTGCCCGCACGACGGGTGTGACGCGGTGGCGACCCGGATCGAGCCGGTGCTCGACGCGTGGTTCGATTCGGGGTCGATGCCGACCGCGCAGCAGCACTTCCCGTTCGCGTCCACCGGGGATCGCCCCGACGCCTTCCCCGCGGACTTCATCTGTGAGGCGATCGACCAGACACGCGGGTGGTTCTATTCGCTGCTCGCCGTCAACACCTTGGCCCTGGATGCGGCGCCGTACCGCAACGTGGTGTGCCTCGGGCACATCGTCGACGCGGACGGCCAGAAGATGTCGAAGTCGCGGGGCAACATCATCGATCCGTACGAGATCTTCGACACCCTCGGCGCCGACGCCCTGCGCTGGTACTTCTTCTCGGCCGGGCAGCCCTGGTCGCCCCGCCGCGTGTTCACCGACGGCATCAACGAAGCCACCCGGCGCACGCTGCTCACGTTGTGGAACTGCGTGAGTTTCTTCACGACCTACGCGCACCTCGACGACTGGACGCCCACGACACCGGTGGGCACCGCGCCCCAGGTGACCCACGTGCTCGACCGGTGGATCTCCTCGGAGCTCGATCGTTGCATCGACGAGGTGACCACGGCCCTGTCGGGCTTCGACGCCCTCGCCGCGACCGAGACGCTGACCCGGTTCGTCGACGACCTGTCGAACTGGTATCTCCGGCGCTCCCGGGCACGATTCTGGAACGACTCGGATCCCTCGGCCTACGCCACCCTGCACCACTGCCTGGTGCGGTGCGCGCAACTGTTCGCTCCGTTCTGTCCCCACCTCGCAGACGAGATCTGGCTGCGCTGCACCACGGGGGTGACCGATGCGGCCGACTCGGTGCACTTGACCGACTGGCCGTCGGGGTCGGGCCGTTTCGATGCCCACATCTCCGCACAGATGGCCGCCGCCCGGCGTCTGGTCGCGCTCGGGCGGGCCGCGCGCAGCGACGCCGGCGCGAAGGTGCGCCAACCCCTGCGCCGAGCGCTCCTGTTGCACCCGGGGATCGACCTCGACCCCGACGTGGCACTCGAGATCGCCGGCGAACTCAACGTGCACGACCTCGAACAGGTCGACACGGTATCCGACCTGCTCTCGTGGACCGTCGTCGCGAACTTCGCGAAGCTCGGGCCGCGGCTGGGTAGCCGGGTGAACGAGATCGCCGCCCTGCTGCGGGCCGCCGACGGCGACCGTCTCCATGACGAACTGGAACGGACCGGCCGGATCGAGATCGGCGATGAGACCCTCACCGCAGACGAGGTGGAACTGCGGGCCACGCGCCACGAGTCGTTCGCGCTCACCGAAGACAACGGGTGGGCGGTCGCGCTCGATCTCGTCCTCGACGACGAACTCCGCAGCGAAGGGTTGGCACGCGAGCTGACCCGGGCACTGAACGAGGAACGCAAGCGCCTGGGCCTCGCCATCTCGGACCGGGTACGGGTGGCGATCTCCACCGACGACGAAGCGGTCACCGCGATGCTCCGCGAGCACCACACCACGATCGCCGGCGAGGCCCTGGCGGTGGAACTGACCTGGTCGTCGGCCGCGTCGGGGACCGGGCACCGGATCACCGTCGACGAGACCCCGATCGACCTCGTCATCGCACCCGTCACCGCCTGATCCTCGGGCCGACTCCCGAACGGACCTCCGGGTCGATTCTCCGGGCCGAACCTTCCGGTCGAACCTTCCGGTCGAAGCGTCACGCGCCGCGGGCACGACGCCGGCCCACCTCCCTCGAGGAACGGGTCCACGGGTCCGCCCGGGATCCACCCGGCCGCCGCGGTGTCAGCCGACGAACCGCGCCGGCGGGCCGGTCGTCTCGGGCCGGTCGTCTC
>JBDZUV010000160.1:3427-6036 GCA_040255345.1 Actinomycetota bacterium
ACCGATCGGTCTCGCTGGGACCGAGCGGCTCGTCGTCGCTCATCGCCCGACGCAACTCGGCGAGGAACGCCTCGTCGCTCTCCTCCTCGAAACGGGCGGCGGCAACCGGTTGGGTGTGTGGTCCCTGATCGCCACGCCCGGGTCCGCTGCTCCGCCAATCTCTCGTCGAGTCGGCCGATCCGAACAGCTGACCGAGGCGCTCCGAGTCGGCTTCATCGCCTTCGGCGGCCGGTGCGGAGCCCGTCGGAGGGTCATCGTCGGCGGCGGCCCGCGGTTGTTCGTCCTCTTCTGCGGTCGCGGTCGCCCCGGCGGCGCCGTCCTCGGCCTCGCCTCCGGACGGGTCGGTGGTGGCGGGTGCCGTCGCAGGCCCCTCGTCGGGGGCATCGTCGGCCCCGTCACGCTCATCGGTGGCAGCGCCGCCCGGTCCATCGCCGCCGGGCGCCTCGTCGCTCGCCTCCGCCTGCCCGTCGGCTCGTGCAGCGTCGTCCGGAGCCGCCGCGTCCGGTGCGTCCCCGCTCGGCTCGTCGCCGCTCGGCGTCTCCCCTGCCGGGCCCTCGTCGGTCGCCGACTCATCGGCGGGCACGTCGCTGGCCGGGGGCGCGGCTCCGAGCGCCGCGGGCGTCGTCGCACCACTCAACTCGGGAGTCGGTGCGGTGCGGAACGACTCCGGGTCCTCGACCAGTCGCCGCAGGACCTGGATCGTCTCGCGCACCCGGGCCCGTTCGGTCCCCAGGTGCCGCTCCAGGACCACCGTGTCGCTCCGCATCGATTCGCGGGTCGCCTCGAGTTCCCTGATCTCGGCGACCAGACGCCCGTGCGCCTCCTCGCGGGCCTTCGCGTGTGCCGCTTCGGCGGCCTCACGATTGCGGCGCGCCTCGTCGTTCGCCTGTTCCAGGATCTCCCGGGCCTCTTCGTGAGCTTCCCTGATCGCGGTGTCGGCCGTGCGTTGCGCCAGCACGAGCGTGCGACGGAGTTCCTCGTTGAGCGCGTCGTCACCACCGATGACCGGAACCGGAGCCGACGGTGGAGCCTTGGGGACGGGACCCGATCCGGATTCCTCGGCCCGTTCGGCGACGTCGGTCGCGGGAACGCCGACCGCCGACTCCTCGGCCTCCCGAGCGACCCCCGCCGCGTCGCCCTCGGTCGCGGCCGCCGTGCCGCCCGCCTCGATCTCGGCCAAGCGGGCTTCGGCGCTCCGCGCCCGGGCCACCGCCTTGGTGAGTTGTGACTGGAGCTGCCCGACCGCGACCGCCACCCGCTCGAGGAAGTCGTCCACCTCGTGGCGGTCGTAGCCTCGAACCGCGATCCGGAAGTCGATCTCGTCGGTCAACAGTTGTGGCGTGAGTTCCATATCGCCCGATCCTACCGTCCCGTCAGTTGCCGGTCTTCCTCAGCCCGTCACCAGACCACGCAGCATGAGCACCGCCAGAAGCACGATCAGCGGCGAGGGATCGATCATGCCCATCGACGGCATCGCCCGGCGCAGCGGGATGACGAGCGGATCGGTGATCCGCAACAAGACCCGTTGGATCTGCGCCGGAACACCCGACGGGCGGAGCGGAAACCAGCTCAGCAGCATCATCGCGATGAGCGCGAGGGCGTACAGGCCGAGGACGGCTCCCACGACCTGGTTGATCGCTCCCGGTCGAGACGTCGCGGCGAACAGCACGGTCACCGGTCTGAGAAACCGTGCTCCTGCATGCGGCGGCGTTCCTCGGCAGAGACCTCGACATTCGATGGCGTGAGCAGATACACCGAATTGGCGACCTTCTCCATCTGCCCACCGATGCCGTAACACAGCCCGCTCGCGAAGTCGATCAGGCGACGGGCCAGGTCCCGGTCGGCGTTCTGCAGGTTCATGATCACCGGCTGGTTGCCCTTGAACTTGTCGGCGAGTTCCTGCGCGGCCTCGAACGACATCGGAGACAGCGCGTGCGGCTTCGCGTTGGCCGCGATCGGTACCGGCCGGACGAGGCGGCGATCACGCTCGTCGGGCAGCGTGGACTCGCCCGAGTCTGCGGTGCGGATCGGCCGGACCGCCCCGATCGCGCTCGATTCGGGAGGCTGCTCACCACGCCTGGGCATCGGCCGGTCACCGTGATCGGAGGTGGTCCGTCGGGGCTGGGTCGCCGTACGACGGGGTGGCTCCTCGACCGGCGCGTCGACATAGTGCGGCTCGTCGACGTCGTAGTCGTCGTATTCGTCCTCGGGAGCGAGTCCCAGGTGATACATGGTCTTGCGCCACAGTGTCGCCATCGATCCTCCTGATCAGGAATCTACCGCCCCGGCGGGTGTCGGCGCGAGCCGGGCGCCAGAAAATCAGCTGCACGGCCCCTCAGCCCTCCAGCCACACGAATGCGGCCTGTCGTCCCCGGTCACCGCGTGCACGGTGGGAGAAGTGCACCGGACTGCACGCCGTGCACACGCCCGTGTCGACCAGGTCGGTGACCCCCGCGGCATCGAGAGCCACGGCCACCGCGGCGCTCACGTCGAGCGCGGGAGTCCCCCACGCGGTACGGCCCCGGACGGTGTCGCCGAGCACCTCGGCCACCGCGTCGAGATCGGCAGCACCGAATTCGTAGCAGCGGGCCCGGATGCAGGGCCCCAAC
>JBDZUV010000021.1:0-32920 GCA_040255345.1 Actinomycetota bacterium
GAACAGGCCGCTGAGCACGGCGAGGTCACGGGCACGCGGCACCCGGCGCGCTCGCCGTTCGACCCCGCGGGTGATGCTGAGCGTGACGGCCACGGCGGCCAGGGTCAACGCCAGGGTCATCGGGTCGGCACTCACCCCCGAGGCGCCGCCGATCGCGGTCGGCACCAGTGCCACCGCCGCGGCGAACGGGCGCCCCCACGGCAGGCGACGGAGTGCCCACCAGCAGATCACCAGGTAGGCGGCGAGTTGTACGAGACGTGCGCCGTAGACGGCGCCCAACGCGCCCCCGAGCGGCCGGCCGATGGCATAGCCGATCATGGCGGGCACGTAGGGAACGGGGCTGTTGACCTCGGCACCCGAGATCGAACCGCCGCCGTGGAGGACGGCATCCGGCTCACAGGCGGGGTTCGTCACGCGCAACTTCCACCGGTCGGCGCGGGTGAGGCGCTGTGGCGTCCCTTCGATCAGCGCACCGAAGTCGGCGGTGGCCCGGTCGACGAGTGCCTCGACACATCCGTCGACCCGGTAGTCCGGACCGGTCGTCCCGAAGTCGGGCGGGACGATCACGCCGCGGTCCAGGGTCGCGACCCGGCGGATGTGGTGCGGCTCGTCCAGGGGACGCGACACCGGGATCGTCACGGCGTAGATCACGCCGAGGATCGTGCCCACGACGAGGAACCACCGCGGCCACCGCGGTGCATCCGGCGCGCCCGACCCGTCGCGGACCTCGGGTGATCCGGTTGCGGTGGGGTCGGCGTCGCTCCCGCCGGTGACGTCCCGATGGGATCCGACGGCGTCCACCACGTTCGAGACAGTAGCGGTCGTCGTGGCCACGGCGACGCCGGGCCGCGGCCCGTCACCCTGTAGAACGGTGGCCGTGGAATCCCGGGAAAGGTCGGTGTCGGCGGTCGTGCTCGCAGCCGGACAGGGCACCCGCATGCGTTCGGCGCGCCCGAAACCGCTGCACGTGCTCGGTGGCCGTCCCATGGTGCGTCATGTGCTCGATGCCCTGCACGAGGTCGCGCCGGCGAGGATCATCGTGGTGGTCGGACACGGCGCCGACGAGATGATCGCGAAACTCCCGGGTGAGATCGATCACGGGACGGTCGAGTTCGCCGAGCAGGTCGAACAGCGCGGCACCGGTGACGCCGCCGGTATCGCCCTGGCGGCCCTCGGCGATGGGGCCGGTGCGGGCGACGACGTGATCGTCCTGCCGGGCGACACGCCGCTGCTCCGACCCGAGTCGCTGGCTGCGATGGTCGCGACGCATCGGAGCACCGGTGCCGCCGCTACGGCCCTGACCGCACGGGTCGAGGATCCGACCGGCTACGGGCGGATCATCCGGGACGCGTCCGGCGCGGTGACCGGCATCGTCGAACACGCCGACGCCACCGCCGACCAGAAACGGATCGACGAGATCAACACCTCGATCTACTGCTTCCGGCGTGACCTGTTGGCCGGCGCGTTGGGGCGGATCCGCCCCGACAACGCCCAGGGCGAGTGGTATCTGACCGACGTGATCGGGGTCCTGCACGGCGACGGTCACCGGGTGGCCGCCTGGGTGGTCGGCGACCCGGACGAGGCCCGGGGAGTGAACGATCGGGTCCAACTCGCTGCGGCCGAGACGACGTTGCGGGCCCGCATCAACGACGACTGGATGCGCGCCGGGGTGACCCTCGTCGACCCGGCGACGACCGTCATCGACGCCGGGGTGCGTCTCGCCGCCGACGTGACCGTCTTTCCCGGCGCGGTGCTCCGGGGCACCACCGTGGTCGGTGAAGCCGCCGAGATCGGACCGCACACCCTCCTCGTCGATGCCGTCGTCGGCGCCGGCGCGAAGATCGGTGCCTCCGCGGTGCTCGAGGCGGGTGCCACGGTCGACCCCGGCGCGCACGTGGCGCCATTGACCCATCTCGTCGGGAGCGGCCCCGCCGCGCGGCATTAGGATCAGGACCCGACCAGGCGAGCGACCGGGAGTGCCAGTGGAGCTGATCACCAAGAAGCGGTTGCAGCTCTACGCCGGGCGCGCCCACCCGGCGCTGGCGGCCGACATCGCTGGCGCTCTGGGCGTCGAACTCGGCGAGACCAACCTGCGGGAATTCGCCAACGGCGAACTGCACTGTCGGTTCGGTCAGTCACTGCGCGGCGCGGACGTGTTCGTGCTGCAGACCCACGGCGGCAAGGTGAACCACTCGATCATGGAGCAGCTCATCATGATCGACGCGGCCAAGCGGGCATCGGCCAAACGCATCACCGCGGTGTGCCCCTACTACGGCTACTCCCGTCAGGACCGCAAGGCCGAGGGGCGCGAGCCGATCACCGCGAAACTGATCGCCGACATGCTCCAGTCGGCGGGCGCGGACCGGGTCGTCAGTGTCGACCTGCACACCGGCCAGATCCAGGGCTTCTTCGACATCCCGGTCGATCATCTCACCGCGATGCCGGTGCTCGAGGACTACATCGCGGCGAACGTGCCCGACGATCATCCGGTCGTGGTGTCCCCTGATGCCGGTGGAGTGAAGGCGGCGAAGCGTTTCAGCGGCCACATCGGTGCGGGGCTGGCGTTCGTCAACAAGTTCCGACCGAAGGGGGTCGCGAACCAGGTCGTCGCCGCCGACGTGATCGGCGACGTCGACGG
The DNA here is from genome assembly GCA_040255345.1 of Actinomycetota bacterium. GTDB lineage: Bacteria > Actinomycetota > Acidimicrobiia > Acidimicrobiales > Iamiaceae > JAFDWI01. The sequence goes on from JBDZUV010000021.1 coordinate 2,639, forward strand.
CCGTCACTGCATCCTGCTCGACGACATGATCGACACCGCGGGCACGATCTGCGCCGCGGCCGACGTCCTCGTCGAGCACGGGGCGGCCGACGTCTGGGTGATGGCCACCCACGCCGTGTTGAGCCCCCCGGCCATCGACCGGCTCAAGAACGCCGATGCCATCTCACGGGTCGTCGTGACCGACACCCTGCCGCTGTCCGACGAGAAGTTGATCGACAAGCTCGAGGTGCTGTCGGTCGCCGGGCTGATCGCGAGTGCGATCGACGCGGTGTTCGAGGACACGAGTGTCTCGGAGATCTTCGGCGGCGAAAACCAGAAGTAACCCACCCCACCCCACCCCGTCGAGGCGAACTTCGGGACATTTCCGGCTCTGGTGACCCGTTTTCGCGCTGCATCCAGCAAGCGGGGCACCGGTGCATCGGTCGACGATACGGGGGACGGGCCGCGCCTTTCGTCGGTCGCGGAGGCTCCTTTGTAGGCTCGTCTGTCCGTTCCGTTCGCTGCGCTCCGGCGCGACTTTCAGAAGTAGGAGTCTCTCCATGGCTGAGGTCACCCTTACCGTCTCCACGGGCCGCAAGCTCGGCTCCCGTCCGTCCAACCGGCTGCGTGCCCAGGGTGACATCCCCGGGGTCGTGTACGGCCTGGGCACCGAACCGGTCCCGGTGGCGGTCAAATGGGTCGACCTGCGTGCGGCCCTGTCGACCGACGCCGGCCTGAACGCCCTGTTGGACCTCGAGATGGACGGCGAGTCGCGTCTGGCGATCGTCAAGGACATCCAGCGGCACCCGGTGCGCCACACCGTGCACCACGTGGACTTCTCACTGATCGACCGGGAGACCGAACTGAGTGTCGAGGTGCCGATCATCGTCGAGGGCGAGGCCCTGGCGGTGACCCGCGAGAACGGCCTGGTCGACCAGACCCTGTTCAACCTGACGGTCTGGGCCCGACCCGAGCACATCCCGAACGAATTCACCGTCGACATCTCCGAGTTGACCATCGGTGATGCGATCCGGGTCGCCGACATCGACCTGCCCGACGGCGTCACCACCGACGTCGACCCCGAAGAGCCGGTCGTGGTCACCTCGATGACCCGTGCCGAGGTCGAAGCCGAACCGGCCGAGGGCGAAGAGGGCGAAGGCGGAGAAGCCGAAGGTGCCGGGGCCGCCGAGGGTGGGGGCGACGACGAAACGGAGTCCTGACCGCCGGGGAACCCCCGCGGACTGGCTCTTCGTCGGGCTGGGGAATCCGGGCGACCGGTTCGCCCACACCCGCCACAACGTCGGCGCCGACGTGGTCGCGCTCGTCGCAGACCGTCACGGCGAGAAGTTGCGTTCATCCAGGCAGCAGGCGTTCGTCGCCGAGATGCGCTTGGGCGACGACCGCGTCGTCGTGGCCTTCCCCCAGACCTTCATGAACGAGTCGGGTCGGTCGGTGCAACTGCTGACCCGTCGCCACGGAGTCGACGACCTCGAACGGCTCGTCGTCGTCCACGACGAGTTGGACCTGCCGACCGGCAGAGTGAAGTTGAAGTCGGGTGGAGGATTGGCGGGTCACAACGGCCTCAAGTCGATCGAGGCGCACCTGGGGACGCGCGACTTCCGACGAATCCGGATCGGTGTGGGCAAGCCGCCCGGGCGCATGACCGGCGCCGACTACGTGCTGCGGCGGCCGTCCAAGGCCGACCAGGCCGATCTCGACGTCGCCGTCGCCGCGGCGGCCGACGCGGTCGAATCCATCGTGGCCGACGGATTCGACGCCACCATGAACCGCGTCAACACCCACTGACCGGCACTTGGCGCCCTCGGCAGGACTCGAACCTGCGCACACGGCTCCGGAGGCCGATGCTCTATCCGCTGAGCTACGAGGGCTTGGATGGCACAGCGTAGCAGCGCTGGGGTTTTGGACTCCTGCTGCGATCTGAACCGGCGCTGCACGCTGGGCCGATCTGGGAATGAAGTCGTCGGGGTCCGGGGTGAACCGCGAAGATGGGACCCCGTCGCGCGGTGCGTTCGGGAGTGAGGAGCTGTCCGACGTGATCCGTGACGACCTGGTCGACGCCGTCCGTGCTGCCCTGCGCGCGTGTGGGGTCGAGGACCCTGCCGTGACGTTCGGCATGGAACGCCCGGCGCGGCGTGAGCACGGCGACTGGTCGTCGAACGCGGCGCTGGCGGTTGCCAAGAGTGCCGGGCGGAACCCTCGGGAACTCGCCGCGCAACTGGCTGCACACCTCGAAGCGGCGCCACCCCGCCACGTGGAACGGGTCGAGGTCGCCGGGCCGGGATTCGTGAACTTCCATCTGGCGCCGACGTGGCTGTACGACGTGCTGGGCCAGATCGTCGACGCCGGCACCGACGCCTGGGCGCGTCACGCCGACGGTGACCGCCGCCGGGTCGACATCGAGTTCGTCAGCGCGAATCCGACCGGGCCGCTGCACGCCGGTCACGCCCGGGGAGCGGTGTTCGGTGACGTGCTGGCCCGCATCCTGGAACGCACCGGCCACGAGGTGACCCGCGAGTTCTATCTGAACGACCGGGGCGTGCAGATGCAGACCTTCGGCGAGTCGCTGCGGGCCCGCGCCGCCGGAGCGGAACCGCCCGAAGGGGGCTATCACGGTCAGTACATCATCGACTGGGCCGCGGAGATGCCCGCGGGGGTCGACGCGACCGAGTGGGGCTACGAGCGGGCCTTGGCCGACCAGCGTGAGGTGTTGGCGGCTCTCGGCGTGGCCTTCGACGTGTGGTTCTCGGAGCGGACCCTGGTCGCCTCCGGGGCGATCAACACCATGCTCGACGACCTGCGCAGCCGGGGGGTCGTGTACGACGAGGACGGCGCGACCTGGCTGCGCACCACCGACTTCGGCGACGACAAGGACCGGGTCCTGATCAAGTCCGACGGGTCCTACACCTATTTCACCCCAGACATCGCCTACCACCGTGACAAGTACTCCCGTGGCTTCGATCTCTGCATCGACGTCTGGGGCGCCGACCACCACGGCTACGTGCCCCGGATGCGAGCCGCGCTCGAGGCGCTCGGCCACTCGACGGACGCGTTCGAGGTGGCGATCACCCAGCTCGTGAAACTGGAGCGGGGAGGCGAGGAGGTGAAGATCTCCAAGCGGACCGGCGATCTGATCGAACTGCGGGATCTCATCGACGACCTCGGCGCCGACGCGGTGCGGATCACCTACCTGCTCCAGAGCATCGACACCCGCCAGACCGTCGACCTGGACGTCGCCGTCGCCCGTTCCATGGACAACCCCGTGTACTACGTGCAGTACGCGCACGCCCGGATCCACCAACTCGCCGCGAAGGCCGCCGAGCGTGGCGTGACCCGGGTGGCGCTCGCCGAGGTGGACCGGTCTCTTCTGGCGACCGAGCGCGAACTCGACCTGTTGCGTCGATTGGCCGAGTTGCCCGAGGTGATCGAGTTGGCCGCGGACGAACGGGCTCCGCACAAGGTCGTCACCTGGCTGCGCGCCGCCGCGGGGGCGTTCCACGGCTTCTACCACGACTGTCCGGTTCTCGGCGACGACGTCGCGCCCGGCCTGACCCAGGCGCGGCTGTGGTTGGTCGAAGCCGCGCGCGTCGGCATCGTCGTCGGACTCGACACCGTCGGGGTGTCGGCACCGGAGTCGATGTGACCGGCGGACCGATCGAGGCGCGCCTGCTTCCCGACTCGGCGACGACCGATCCGACGGGCGCGCTCGTGATCGGCGGCGTGTCGGTGGCCGAAGTCGCCCAGCGGCACGGCACGCCACTCTTCGTCTACGACGAGGCCCAGTTGCGCGCCCGGTGCCGAGAGGCGGTCGCCGCGTTCGGGCCCGGGGTGAGTTACGCGTCCAAGGCGTTCTGGTGCATTGCGATGGCCCGGCTGGTCACCGAAGAGGGCATGTCGGTGGATGTGTCCACGGGCGGGGAACTCCACGTCGCGTTGACCGCCGGCGTACCGGCGGACCGGTTGACCCTTCACGGCAACAACAAGTCCGACGCCGAACTGACCCGGGCGATGCAGGCCGGGGTGGCGCGGATCGTCGTCGATTCGTTCGACGAGATGGACCGGATCGAACGCCTCGTTCCCGCCCTCGGTGTCGACTCCCCGGCGGTGCTGCTGCGCATCACCCCGGGCATCGAGGCGCATACCCACTCTTATGTGCGTACGGGGCAGAACGACTCGAAGTTCGGCTTCACCCTGTCGACGGGACTGGCCGATGCGGCGGTGCAGCGTGCCGTGTCGTCGTCGGCGATGGACCTCGTCGGCATCCACGTCCACATCGGCTCCCAGGTGTTCGTCGCCGACTTCTTCGCCGACGCGGTCGCGACCGTCGCCGAGTTCTTCAACCCGCTCGGGCTCGGCGAACTGTCGATCGGGGGCGGGATCGGCGTCGCCTACGTCGCGGCCGAACACGCGCCGACGATCACCGAATGGGCCGACGCCGTGCGAGCGGCAGCCGAGCGCAGCGGCATCGACGCGACGATCACCGCCGAGCCGGGCCGGTCGATCGCGGCTGCGGCCGCGGTCACCGTGTACGAGGTCGGGACGATCAAACACCTCGAGGGTCTCCGCCCGTACGTGTCGGTCGACGGCGGGATGTCCGACAACCCGCGCCCCGTCCTCTACGGCAGTGGGTACGAGGCCTTTCTGGCACGCGCCGTCGCGGCCGAACGGCCGATGGCGGCCCGGGTCGTGGGCAAGCACTGCGAATCCGGCGACCTCGTGGTCGCGCACGCCCAGCTCCCTGCCGATGTGGCGGTGGGCGATCTGTTGGTCACGCCGGTCACCGGGGCGTACGGCTATGCGATGGCGTCGAACTACAACAAGGTGCCCCGGCCCGCCGTGGTGTTCGTCGCCGACGGCACGGCGCGTGAGGTGATCCGACGCGAGACCCTCGAGGATCTGTTGCGCCTCGACGTGGGCTGAAGCGCAGGCCGTCGTCCCGACCCCCTGCGCAATCCGGCTCGCATCGGCGGCGATTCGACCTTTTCGCTCCGAATCTCGGCGGGGGATGCGCCGGTGGGCGCCCCGGTCTACCGCACCGCGCGGCGACGCCACCTGATCGGAGGGCCCCGACCAAGTCCTTTCGAGGGTCGTGTGGGTGGCCACTACCGTTGCCCGTTGTGAACGAACGGGTCATCCACCTCGGCATCCTGGGCAACGGCAACATCGGCGAGGCGCTCGTCGCCCGGATCGGGTCCCAGGCCGACACCATCGCGGCACGCACCGGGATCCGCCTGGAGATCACCCGGGTCGCGGTGCGCACCATGGAGGAACTGCGTTCGACCCATCTGTCCGACGACGTGGTCACCACCGACGCCCTGTCGATCTGCGCCGACCCCGCGGTCGACGTGGTCGTGGAACTCGTCGGTGGGATCGAACCGGCCGGTTCGTTCGTGAAGGCCGCACTGGCGGCACACAAGCCGGTGGTCACCGCCAACAAGGCGCTCATCGCGGCGACCGGCGCCGAGTTGTTCGACGCCGCCCACACCGCCGAGGTCGACTTCCTGTTCGAAGCGGCGGTGGGCGGTGGCATCCCGATCATCCGGCCGTTGCGGGAGTCGCTCATCGGTGACCGCATCACCCGGGTGCTGGGCATCGTGAACGGCACGACCAACTACATGCTGACCCGCATGACCGACGAGGGGTCGGACTTCGACGACGTGTTGGCCGAGGCACAACGACTCGGATTCGCCGAGGCCGACCCGACCGCCGACATCGACGGGCACGACGCCGCGGCGAAGGCGGCCATCCTGGCGACGATCGCGTTCGGCACGACCGTGGTCGCCGACGACGTCCACACCGAGGGCATCCGCCAGATCTCGGCGGATCTCATCGAGCGGGCGACCCGCCTGGGCTATGTGATCAAGCTGCTGGCGATCGTGGAGCGCGCACCCGGCCCGGACGGCGCGGATCAGGTCGCGGTCCGGGTCCACCCGGCGATGGTGCCGGCCTCGCACCCGCTCGCGAACGTGCGGGACAGCTTCAACGCGGTGTTCGTCCAGGGCGAGGCCGTCGACGATCTGATGTTCTACGGCCGGGGTGCCGGCGGCGGCCCGACCGCGACCGCGGTGCTGGGCGACGTGGTCGATGCCGCGCAGAACCTGGTTCGCGGCACCCATTCGGACCTCGGCAATCTGGTGCCCGCCACGATCCGCCCGATGGCCGAGTCGCGTGGCGGCTACTACCTGGACATCGAGGTGTTCGACCGGCCGGGGGTGCTGCACGCCGTGGCCGGGGTGCTCGCCGACCACCACGTCTCGGTGCGGCTCATGGAGCAGATCGACGTGCCGGCGGGCGCCCGGCTCGTGTTCATCACCCACACGGTTGCCGAAGCCGACATCCAGGCCATGCGGCACGATCTGGCGTCGCTGGATGCCGTGGTCGACGTCGGCCGTCTGCTGCGGGTGATCGACGGTGAGTGAACCCGACCGCCTCGACTACGTGTCGACACGTGGGTCGGCGCCGGTGTTGGGGTTCACCGACGTGTTGCTGCGCGGCCTGGCCGACGATGGCGGCCTGTATGTGCCCGAACGCTGGCCCACCCAGGAGCTGTCCGCGCTGGCCGACGACGCCGGCTACGTCGAGGTCGCCGTGGCCGTGATGTGGCCGTATGTGGCGGGCACGATCGAACGGGACACCTTCGCCGCGATCGTCGCCGAGGCGTACGCGACGTTCCGTGACCCCGAGGTCGTGCCGTTGCGTGACCTGGGCGACGGACACTGGCTGGCCGAGCTGTTCCACGGGCCGACGCTCGCCTTCAAGGACGTCGCCTTGCAGCTCGTGGGTCGCCTGTTCGACCACGAGCTCGCCCGCCGCTCACAGAGGGCCACGATCGTGGTCGCCACCTCGGGCGACACCGGCTCGGCGGCGATCGAGGGTTGCCGAGGCCGCGCTGCGCTCGACATCGTGGTGCTGCATCCCCACGGCCGGGTCTCCGACGTCCAGCGGCGCCAGATGACCACGGTCGACGAACCGAACGTGCACAACGTCGCCGTCGAGGGCACCTTCGACGACTGCCAGGCGCTGGTGAAGGCGCTGTTCGCCGACCACGCCTTCAGAGACCGGGTGGGTCTGTCGGCGATGAACTCGATCAACTGGGCCCGCGTCATGGCCCAGATCGTCTACTACGTCACCGCGCAGCGCACGCTGGGCGGCCCGGTGGCGTTCGCGGTTCCCACCGGAAATTTCGGCAACATCCTCGCCGGCTGGGTCGCCCGCACCACGGGGACGCCGATACCGCAACTGGTGATGGGGTCGAACAGCAACGACATCCTCACCCGATGGGCGGCGTCGGGCGTGATGGAGACGACGGGGGTGCACCCCACGATCTCACCGTCGATGGACATCCAGGTGTCGTCCAACGTCGAGCGGCTGCTGTTCGAGTTGTACGGGCGCGACGGCGCGGTGGTCGCCGCGGCGATGGCGACGTTCGCCGAGTCGGGTCGCCTCGACGTCGGCATCGACCGGATGGCGGCGATGAGCGAGACGTTCGACGCGGCGAGCTTCGACGACGACGCGACCCGTGACGAGATCCGTCGCACCTATGCATCCGACGGTGTGCTCATCGACCCGCACTCCGCGGTCGGTCTCGCCGCGGCCCGATCGAAGCGGCGCGATCCTCGGATCCCGATGGTCACGCTGGCCACGGCGCATCCGGCCAAGTTCCCCGATGCGGTCGAGCAGGCGACCGGAGTCCGGCCGCCGCTCCCCGAGTTCCTCGGCGACCTGCTGGAGCGGGACGAGCGCTTCGCGGTGCTCCCCAACGACCTCGAGGCGGTCCGCTCCCACATCCTCGCCGCGGTCGCCGCGACCTGACGCCAGGGCGGCTTGCACCCCACGCCGGGCCCGTCCGGACGTCGGGACTCCTCTGGCCCGGGTGGCGTTCGTCGGGCCGTCTGCAGCACGCGTCCGCCGGGCGCGGCGGTCGTCGGACGGGTTGGGGCGCGCCCGGCCTCGTGCGCCACTACCGTGGCCGACAGCATCGAGCCGCACCGATCCAGGAGTGCCCATGAAGGTCGCCCTCACCGTCAACGACTTCCTCGACCGGGCGGTCACCGTCTACGGCGACCGGGTGGGCGTGGTGGACGAGCCCGACCAGCCGGCCCGGTCGTGGGGATCGCTCACCTATGGCCAGATCGGTGAGCGTGCCCGGGCCCAGGCCGCGGCGCTCGACGCGCTCGGCGTCGCCCAGGGCGAGCGGGTGGCGCTGGTGTCGCACAACGCCGCGCGTCTGCTCACCGCGTTCTACGGCGTGTCGGGCTACGGGCGCATCCTCGTGCCGATCAACTTCCGCCTGTCGGCCGCCGAGGTGGCCTACATCGTCGAACACTCCGGTGCCTCGGTGCTGCTCGTCGACCCCGAGCTCGACGAGGCGCTCGCGGACGTGACGTGTGCACGGCGCTACGTGATCGGCGAGCAGTCCGACGAGGAGCTCTACCGCTTCGGTGTCGAACCCGAACCGTGGCGCAACCCCGACGAAGACCGGCCCGCCACGATCAACTACACCTCGGGCACCACCGCCCGTCCCAAAGGCGTGCAACTCACCCATCGCAATTGCTGGGTGAACGCCACCACCTTCGGGTGGCAGACCTCGGTCGGCGACCGTGACGTGTACCTGCACACCCTGCCGATGTTCCACTGCAACGGCTGGGGGATGCCCTATGCCACGACCGGCATGGGCGTGAAACAGGTCGTGATCCGCAAGATCGACGGCGCCGAGATCCTCCGTCGGGTCGACGAGCACGGCGTCACCCTGCTGTGTGGTGCTCCGGCGGTCGTCAACATGGTGCTCGATGCCGCCGCGACCTGGAACGGCCCCGTTCCCGGCCGCGGCCTGACCCGGATCGTCGTGGCCGGTGCCCCGCCACCCAGCCGCACGGTCGAACGGGTCGAGGCCGAACTCGGCTGGGAGTTCATCCAGATCTACGGGCTGACCGAGACCGCGCCGCTGCTCACCATGAGCCGTGCACGTGCCGAGTGGGACGATCTGGCCGACGACGAGCGGGCCCGGAAACTCGTGCGGGCGGGAGCTCCGGCGATCGGGGTGAAGATGGACGTCGACGCCGACGGCGAGGTGCTCGCCCGCTCGAACGTCGTGATGGCCGGTTACTGGGAACAGCCCGATGCGACCGCCGCGGCGATACGCGACGGCTGGTTCCACACCGGCGACGGCGGCTACATCGACGACGAGAACTACGTGGTGATCGCAGACCGCAAGAAGGACGTGATCATCTCCGGTGGCGAAAATGTGTCGTCCATCGAGGTCGAGGACGCCGTGTTCGGCCACCCCGCGGTCGCCGAGGTGGCGGTCATCGGTATCCCCGACGACACCTGGGGCGAACTGGTCATCGCCCTCGTCGTGCTCAGCCCCGGTGCCGAGGCGACCGAGGCCGACATCATCGCCCACACCCGCACCCGGCTCGCGGGCTACAAATGCCCCAAACGGGTCGAGTTCCGTGACGAGTTGGCCCGCACCGCGACCGGCAAGCTCCAGAAGTTCAAGCTGCGCGCCCCGTACTGGGCCGGCCGGGATCGCCAGGTGAGCTGACCGACCTTCCCCCACGACTCCTGCCCGTCGCCTGCCGGGATCGTCGCCTGCCGGCATCGTCGAATGTCCCGGGATCTCCTAGGCTCGCCCGTCATGAAGTACGTGGTCTGTGTCCCCGACGGCTGTGCCGATGAACCGGTCGACGAACTCGGTGGCCGGACGCCGCTCGAGGTGGCCGACATGCCGACCCTGCATCGGCTCGCCGCCACCGCCGAGGTCGGTCGCGCCGCGGTGATCCCCGAGGGTATGGCGCCCGGCTCCGACGTGGGCAACATGTCGATCCTGGGGTACGACCCGGGTGAGTACCACACCGGGCGCGCCCCGATCGAGGCCGCCTCGCTCGGCATCTCACTCGCCGACGACCAGGCCGCGTTCCGTTGCAACCTGGTGCGCGTCGAAGACGGCATCATGGCCGACTTCGCCGGCGGGCACCCCTCCAGCGAAGACGCCGCGAAGGTCGTCGCGCAGCTCCAGGACCAACTCGGCGGACCCACCGCGGACGGCGACGTCGCCTTTCACGCCGGGGTCCAGTACCGCCACATCACGGTCACGCCCCGAAGCTGGGCCGACGCGGTGTGCACCCCGCCCCACGACCTGTCCGACAAACCGATCGTGCTGCCCACCGGCACGGCCGCACCTCGGCTCGACGATCTCATGGACCGTTCGCGGCCGATCGTCGACGGATCGACGTTGGCCGCGAACCAGATCTGGCTCTGGGGGCAGGGCACCCGACCGAGTCTGCCGGCCTTCGGCGACACCCACCGGCTCGACGCCGGCCTGGTCACCGCGGTCGACCTGGTGCGGGGCCTGGGTGTGCTGGCCCGCATGGAAACGCTCGCGGCCCAAGGCGCGACCGGCTGGTTCGACACCGCGTACGAGGCGAAGCGCGACGTCGCCCTCCATGCGCTCGAGGACTGGGCGGATCTGTTCGTCATCCACGTCGAGGCAACCGACGAGGCCGGCCACGCCGGAAACGTCGTCGAGAAGGTCAAGGCGCTGGAGAACTGGGACCGCCGCATCCTCGCCGACCTGGTCGGCGGGCTGGACTCGATCGGTCCGTGGCGGCTGCTGCTGCTCCCGGACCATGCCACACCGCTGCGCCTCAAGACGCACACATCGGATCCGGTGCCGTATCTGTTGTACGACCGCCAGACCGAAGCCGACGGCGGCACCTACACCGAGGCGGGCGTCGCGGAGCGTCCCGTCGTGGCCGGGCACGAACTCATGGGTCGCCTCACCGCCGTGCGCTGATCAGGCCACGAGTCCGTCCGCCGACCGGACCGCCACTGGCGAGTGGCGCGGGCGGGAGCGGCCGGATGCCGGTGGCTACGTGCTACGGTGGTCGGAGCACCCGGGGGCGTCTTGACGGCGTTGTGCCGGTGGGAGACCCTGCGGTGAATGCCCTGTCGGAAAACCTTCGGCGCGTTGTGTACTGCGCCACCGCGACCGGCCGTTGGACGACTTCCGCGTTCCGGCAGCCGGGACGGAACCGAGTCGTAGAGAACGAGGATCCAATCGATGAGCGACAGCTCGACAGACTTCGACCGATCACAACTGGAACGCAAGGACCGTGAGCAACTGGTGGTCATCGCCACCACGTTGGGCAAGAAGCCACCGTCGCGGGCCCGTAAGGCCGAGATCGTGGATCTGATCCTGGAACTGGCCGGGGTGACCACCGGTGAGCGTGCGGGATCCGACGCGGGGCCGCGTGGTGCCACGGGTGGCGCCGGTGCGGCCGGGTCGCCCCGGGACGCGCACGACGAGCGCGCCGGGGCCACTGCGGAGACCGAGGTGGCGACGGTGGGCGCCGCCGCCACCTCCGCTGCTGCGGCCGAGGGCGAGCGTGCCGGCGCCGCCGAGAAGCCCGGCGCCGCCAGAAAGTCCGAACCGGAACACCACGACGCCGATCACTCGCGCAGCGGCAGCGCCGGGAGCGGTCCCGACTCCGGGAACAGGGGTACGAACGGTTCTGCGGACGACGGCGCGGACAAGGCCACGGCCCAGCGGGCCCAGTCGTCGTCGAACAACGGTGGCCGACCGTCGTCGGAGACTGCCGAATCGAACGACGGCCGGGGCGGCGACAACCAGGGCGAATCCGGCGGTCGTCGCCGTCGCCGCCGCGGGCGCGGTTCGGGCGGACAGGGTGACGGTCAGCCCGAGCCCGACCCGATCGACGTCGAGGGGATCCTGGACCTGCGTGACGACGGCTACGGGTTTCTCCGCCTACGCGGCTATCTCGCCCACCGCGACGACTCGTACGTGTCGGTGAAACAGGTTCGCCAGTTCGGCTTGCGCAAAGGTGACCAGATCAAGGGCCTGTCGCGTCCTCCGACCCGATCCGAGAAGAACCCGGCGCTGCTCCGGATCGACGAGGTCAACGGTGCGGAGCCCAGCCTGGCCCGGGAGCGTCCGCACTTCGCGGATCTCACCCCCGAGTATCCCAGCGAACCGTTGCGCCTCGAGCACCCCGACACGATCGTCGACATGACCGCGCGGATCATCGACCTGGTCGCGCCGATCGGCAAGGGCCAGCGTGGGCTCATCGTCGCGCCGCCGAAGTCCGGCAAGACCACGATCCTCAAGACGATCGCCCGGGCCATCGAGCAGAACCACCCCGAAACCCACCTGATGGTGCTGCTCGTCGACGAACGGCCCGAAGAGGTCACCGACTTCCAACGCTGGGTCGGAGACGGCGAGGTCGTGTCGTCGACGTTCGACCGGCCGTCCGACGAGCACACGATCGTCGCCGAACTGGCGATCGAACGGGCGAAGCGCATCGCCGAGTCGGGTGGCGACGTGGTGCTTCTGGTCGACGGCATCACCCGACTGACCCGTGCGTACAACCTCACGGTGAAAGAGAGCGGTCGGCTCATGAGCGGCGGCATCGACGCCGCGGCGATCTGGCCCGCCAAGCGGTTCTTCGGAGCGGCCCGCAAGCTCGCGGAGGGCGGGTCACTCACGATCCTCGCCACTGCACTCGTCGACACGAACTCCCGGATGGACGACCACATCTTCGAGGAGTTCAAGGGCACCGGCAACGCCGAACTGCGCCTGGACCGTCGCCTCGCCGAATCCCGGATCTTCCCGGCGATCGATGTGTCCGGGTCGGGAACACGCCACGAGGAGTTGCTGTTCACCAAGCCCGAACAGGCACGGATCGCCAAGTTGCGCCGCGTCCTCGCCGGGGTTCCCACCGACACCGGTGGCCCGGGCGCGGCGATGAACCTGCTGATCGAACGACTTCAGGCGTTCAAGTCGAACGAGGAGTTCCTCGCCGAGGTCGCCAGGAGCGCGGGCGCATAGGCCGCTGGGAAATCGGAGCGTTCTGCCGCCGTGAGCGGCTCTTCGCGCCGGTTTCGAGCGGTGCTCGCGCCACATCTCCCGTCGGCCCGCTCGACGGTGATGCGGTGCCGACCAGGCCGATCAGGCCTCGGCCCGTGAGTCGCCTTTCGTGAGGTTGGCGCCCCCCGGTACAGTGGAACGTCCCGATGCGGAGCCTTCCCATCGGAGTTTTTTCAAGGAGTGGCCATGAAAGCCGACATTCATCCCGATTACGTCGAGACGACGGTCACGTGCTCGTGTGGCAACACGTTCACCACGCATTCCACCGTGCCGTCGATGTCGGTCGAGCTGTGCAACGAGTGCCACCCCTTCTACACCGGCAAGCAGAAGCTCGTCGACACCGGTGGCCGCATCGATCGCTTCGAGCGTCGCTACGGCAAGCGCAAGCGTGCTGCGGCGGACGCCACCGCCGACGCCGACGCCAACGCCTGATCCGGGCGCACTCCGGTTGACGGCGCGGTCTGCGACCGCAGCGATGGCTCCGCGCCGATGACCGGGCTGGTCGACCAGGTCGCGGGCTACGAAGGCGAGTTGGCCGAGGTCGAGGCCCGTCTCGCCGACCCGGCCGTCTTCGACGATCACGATCGCTACGCCGACCTCGCGAGGCGGCACAAGGAACTCGAACGGATCGTCGCGTGTGGCCGGCACCTGCGCGCCCGTGCCGGTGATCTCGCCGCGGCCCGGGAGATGGCCGCCGACGCCGCGGGTGACGACCGCGATCTGATGGTCGCCGAAGCCGCCGCTGCCGAAGCCGACGTCGAGCGTCTGACCGCCGAGCTGCGTCTGCTGCTGCTGCCCCCCGATCCGAACGATCACCGTGACGTGATCGTGGAGATCCGAGGCGCCGAAGGCGGGGAAGAGGCCAACCTGTTCGCCGCCGACCTGTTCGGCATGTACAAGACGTTCGCTGCGGACCAGGGGTGGAAGGTCGAGGTGCTCGGTGCGGAGGAGTCCGCTCTGGGCGGCTATGCCACGGTCACGTTCCGCGTTGCCGGCGATGGGGTGTGGACGCGGCTCAAGCACGAAGCCGGTCCGCACCGGGTGCAACGGGTGCCCGTCACCGAGTCTGCGGGACGGGTGCACACGTCGTCGGCGACGGTGACCGTGCTGCCCGAAGCCGACGAGGTCGACGTCGACATCGACGCAGGTGATCTCAAGATCGACGTGTACCGCTCGTCGGGTCCGGGTGGCCAGTCGGTGAACACGACCGACTCGGCGGTGCGGATCACCCACCTGCCGACCGGACTGGTCGTGTCGATGCAGGACGAGAAGTCGCAGATCCAGAACCGGGCCCGTGCGCTGGTGGTGTTGCGGAGTCGGCTGTTGGCACTCGCTCAGGCGGCGCAGGCGGCCGAGGCGTCGGATGCCCGACGCGGCCAGGTCGGCGGGGGAGGGCGGAGCGAGAAGATCCGCACCTACAACTTCAAGGAGAATCGGGTCACCGACCATCGGATCGGCCTGACCCTCTACAAGCTCGACAAGATCCTCGCTGGTGATCTCGCCGAGATGTCCGACGCGTTGGTGATGGACGAACAACAGCACCGCCTCCTCGACGTCGAGCCGTCGTCGACGGCGTGATGCTCTCGAACTCGTCGCAGTTGTGCCCGCAATCCGGGAGCGAGTGCGACGAGTTCCGTCTGGGGCCACACGAGCCCGTCGGTCGAACGCCGCTCCGGCGTACGGCATGACCGGAACCTGGGCGGACATGGTGCGCGAAGCGGTCGCCGCGCTCGACGAGGTCGGGGTGGACGGAGCGGATCGTGAGGTGCGCTGGTTGGTCCGCGAGGTCGCCGGCGCCGAGCACTCGTGGCACCAACTCCTCGAGGAGGAGCCCGACGGCGCCGATCTGGCGCGCTTCGAGGCGATGGTCGCGCGCCGTTCGACCGGGGAGCCGCTGCAGTACGTGATGGGGCACTGGCCGTTCCGGTCGCTCGAGCTGCTCGTCGACGACCGGGCGCTGATTCCGCGGCCCGAAACCGAGCAGGTCGCCGAGGTGGCGCTCACCGAGCTCGACGCGCTCGGTGTCGACGCACCGGTCGTGGTGGACCTGGGAACCGGCACGGGCGCCTTGGCCCTGGCGATCGCGGTCGAACACCCGACGACGTGGGTGCTGGGGGTCGACGCATCACGGCGCGCCCTGGAACTCGCGCAGGAGAACCGAGATCGGGTCGGTCTCGGGGTGAAGCGGGTTGCGCTCGCCGTGAGTTCGTGGTTTGCGAAGCTCCCCGACGGGCTTCACGGCGCCATCGACCTGATCGTGACCAACCCGCCTTATGTCGCCACCGACGACGAGGTCGACGACACGGTGCGGGCCTGGGAACCGGTCGACGCGCTGTTCGCCGGCACCGACGGGCTCGACGATCTCCGCGTGATCATCGCCGAGAGTCCGGCCTGGCTCGCGCCGCACGGCATCCTGGTTGCCGAGATCGGCGCGACCCAGGCCGACGCGGTGATCTTCTTGGCACGCGAGGCGGGGTTCACCGATGCCGAGGTGCGCCCCGACCTGGCCGGCCGCGACCGCATCCTGGTCGCCCGACGACGCGCGTGACGGGCCGGTTCACCAGCGCCAGGAGATCTCCTCGGCGAACCCGATCACGTCGTCGGTGAGGGTGAGCGGGTCGCCGTCGTCGCGGGGGACCGTGCCCGTCCACGATCCGAACACCTGGTGTCCGGTGTTCGAGAACACTCCGAGGTTCGTGTCGGAGGGCAGATCCCAGCACGGGGTCAGAGTGAGATCGAGATCGCCGTTCGCCGATCGCACGTGCCACGGCTCCATCGGATGGTCGATGTCGTAGGCCCAGACGAGCTCTTCACCGAGCTTGGTGAGCCGGCCGTCCACGATGATGCCGTTCTCGGTCGACCCGGTGCCGTCGGTCCACTTCGACCCGAGCTGGACGCCGATCGTGTGGCCATCGGTGGTCGTGCCCGCACCGCCGGCCCAGTTCCAGGTCACCCGGTACGGCCAACGTCCCCGGCCCACATCGAGGGTGGCCCATGCCGGGCGGTCGGCGCCGATCGTGCGGGTCGTACCGTCGACGGTCAGCGACCCGGTCACGGGCCGTGCCTGGTGCTTGGAGGTGTACTGGAACCGGGTGTCGGACCAGGGCACCACCACACTGAGCGATTCGTGCCCGTCGGGGAGCGCGGCGACCGCATCGAGTCGCAGTTCGCGGCCATCCGCGCCTCGCCAGTGTGCGAACAGCCGGGTGCCGCCGTCGACCTCGTGCACCACGGCGTCGAGGGTGCGGGAATGATGGCGCAGGGTGGTCGACCCGGGGACGTCCGGCAGGTCGATGCCGCGACCCAGCGGGATGACCGGCGCGACCTGGACGTGATCGCCCGTGGCGAAGTCGACCCAGTACAACCCGACCATGCCCGCGAAGTCGAGGTCGGCGAAGGTCAGCGACACCGCCCCGTCACCGAGCAGGACCCCCCAGTAGTCCCAGCGCTTGGTGCGCCCCCAGCCACCCAGATTCGCCCGGTGCAACGGCACCCGCGACCAGCCCACCGCCGAGCGGTTCAGGTGCTTGCCGTCGGGGGTACACAGATCCACCGGTTCGGTGATCTCGGTCTCGTGGGTCGCCATGACCTCGAAGTCCTAGCACGCCCCGACTACGGTCGTTCACATGGCTCCGGGTCGCCCGATACTCCGACTCGACCCGGATGCGAAGGCGGCCGACCTGGCCGGAGCGGCCGACCGGGCGATCGCCGTCCTCGAGGCCGGGGGGACGGTGATCGTGCCGACCGACACCGTCTACGGCCTCGCCGCACACCCCGAGCGGCCCGACGGCATCGAGCGACTGTTCGCAGGCAAGGCCCGTGACCGCTCCAAGGCCTTGGCGGTACTCGCGGCCGACCCCGCACAGGCGCGCGGGCTGCTCGACGTCTCGGTGCTCGGCGACGAACCCCGGCGTGCCGTCGAGACGATGATGGCGACCGCCTGGCCCGGGGGACTCACCGTCGTGGGGCCACGCGTGGCGCATTGGCGGCACGTCGATCTGGGCGGCGACGCGACCACGATCGGGGTGCGGGTCCCGCACGCGCCGATCGTGCGCGCGATCGCGACACGGATCGGCCCCGTCGTCACCACGAGCGCGAACCGTTCGGGCCAGCCGACGCCCACCGACGCGGCTGCCGCGGCCCGCTCACTCGCCGACGACGTCGGGCTCGTCATCGACTCCGGACCGGGCGGTGGAATGCCCTCCACCGTCGTCGATGTCACGACCACGCCGTTCCGGGTGCTGCGTCGGGGCACCCTCGACCCGGCCGCGCTGGGTGTCGACCCGGAGAAGTTCGAGCCTGCGGGCACCGTCAGGTCCGGAGGCCGCCGTGAATGACCGGCACCCCGGCGTGTGGATCGGCGTCGTGTTCATGGTGTCCGGCCTGGTGTTGGCCCTGATCTTCACCAGACGTGACGCCTTCGCGCTCGGCGGTGCCGGTTTGATCGTCGCCGGGGCGCTCGCCATCGCGATCAGCTTCGAGGACAACGCCGGGAGCTGACCATCGGTCGGTCGGCCACTCGGCCGCTCGGTCACACCGCGTGACCCGGCGCGGGTACCTCAGAGGAACGCGAAGCCGCCCCCGGCGGCGATGCGTACCGCCGACCCGACCGTCTCTTCCGACTCGATGCGCGCCATGGCGTCCGCGTCGGAGCTGGTGCCCCACACCCGGGTGCCGTCGGCGGTCAGCGCGGTGATGATGGCCTGCTCGGGGGCCTCGTCGCGGTCGTGCATGACCGTGCACGACTCGACGGTCGCATCGCCGACGTAGTCGTCGTCGACCACGATCGACCCGGCCGCGTCGATCTCGTCCTGCGGCTTCGCCCAGGCATACGGGCGCCCCGACGGCTCGGTGCCGTACACCCCGAATGCGTGCTTGGTGAAGTACCCGCCGTTCGCCGACACCAGTCCGGTGCCGCGCCGGGTGCGCAACTGCTCGACGGTCGTCGCGATCGAGTGGCTCACGTAGTCGCTCCACGGTCCGCCGGCGAAGGGCAGGCCGCCGGTGACGGTCAGGTCGCGGTCGACACTCAAGCCCAACTCGTGCGCCGCCACCTGCACCGCGACCGGGAAGCAGGAGTAGAGATCGACGGTCGTCAGCTCCGCTGCCTCGACGCCGGCCAGTTCGAGTGCGAGACGCCCGGCGATGCGCATCGCCGGAGACCCGGAGAACGTCGGGCGGTTCGAGACGAAGGTGGTGTCGCCGCCGTCGGTGCCCGAGAGCGGGAACACCCATCGGTCTTCGTCGAGACCGAGCGAGCGTGCGGTCGAGACGGTGGTGAGGATCAACCCGGCGCCCTGGTCGACCCGCTCGTAGGAGTTGACGACCTTGCGGTAGGGGAAGCCGACCATCCGGTTGCGGTTGTCGGGCGAGTCGATCTGCTCGGGCGTGTAGGCGACCCGGTTCCAGGCATGGGGGTTGCCGGCGGCGACCTGGCTCATGCGCGAAGCGAGCTCGGCGATCCGGCGCCGGTTCTCCCCGATGCTCCAGCCGTTCGCCGCCCGCCAGGCGCTCTCGTACAGCGGGTAGATCTGGATCGGCATCACCACGCGGCGCTGCAACTCGGCATCCATCATCATCGGCACGTCGGCGTCGAGCCACTCGTCGGGCTCGACCCGGTCGTCCTGCACGGTCCAGGAAGGGGTCACGCCGTCGCGACGCATCTGCGCCTTGGAACAGCCCGCCTCGGCACCGGTGACCAGGGCGATGTCGGCCTTGCCCGACGCGAGGTCACGGCACACGCCGTTCACGACCATCTGGGGCACGTTGCCGCCGATGTGGGTGTAGGCGGTCCTGGCGCCGTCACAGCCGAGCGCATTGGCGACCAGACGGGCCGGATCGCGGTAGCGCCATCCGAACACGTTGACCGCGCGCACCGTGTCGGCCTTGGCGAGGATGCCCGGGTCGCCGGCGTCGTCGGCTGCGGCGCGCAGCGCGATGCGCATCAATTCGACCGGTTCGAGCGACGGCTCGCCGTGATCGACCCGCTGGTTGTGCTGGCCGACGCCGATGATGACGGGGGTGCGCCCGTCCAGGGTTCCCGGTTTGCTCATGAGGCCATTTCAGTCGGTGGACTGACCGACGGGTCAATTCGGACCACCGCCGCAGAAGTCGTGCGCTCCCGGGCAGCGAGCCCCGATCGGTAGACTCACCACATCGATATCGAGTTCGTGTGCACCGGAAATCAATGCCGCTCACCGATGGCCGCAGCATTCCTGCGCCGTCGCGTGGCCGAGCGGAACCTCGACGTCACCGTCGCCTCCAGTGGTCTGCTCCCGGCGGGGATTCCGGCCGCAGACGAGGTGATCGACCTGATGGCCGAGCGCGGCATCGACGTCACCGCGCACCGGAGCCGGACCGTCGACGCCGACATCATCGCCTCGGCCGACCTGATCCTGGGGATGGAGCGCAACCATCTGACCGAGCTCGTCGCGATCACTCCCGAGGCCTACACCCGCTTCTTCACACTTCCCGAGTTCGTGCGTCGGGTCGAGGGACTCGCCATCGTCGACCCCGGCGGCGTCGATCTGGACGAGATCGTGACGATGATCGCGCAGACCCGGGGACGGCGTGAGCTGCTGCGGATCACCGTCGCGGACGAGATCCCGGACCCGATGGGACGCTCCGGCAAGGTCTTCGACCGGACGGCGAACGACATCTCGTTGCTCGTCGACCGGCTGGTGGACGCGCTCTGGCCCGCATCCGAGGTGGCGCCGGTGGGGGCCGGCTGATGCGGATCGCAATCGGATCCGACCATGCCGGTCATGCCCTCAAGACGGTCCTCGTCGATGCTCTCGTCGGTGACGGCCACGAGGTGATCGACGTGGGCACCCACGGCACCACCTCGGTGGACTATCCGATCTTCTGCGCCGCGGTGGGCCGGGCGGTCGCCGCGGCGCGCGTCGACTGCGGCATCGTGCTCGGTGGATCCGGTCAGGGCGAACAACTCGCCGCCAACAAGGTCGCCGGTGTGCGTGCCGCGTTGTGCAACGAGCTGTACACGGCCCGGATGTCCCGGGCGCACAACGACGCGAACGTGTTGTCGATGGGGGCACGGGTCGTCGCCGACGCCCTGGCGCTCGAGATCGCCCGGTTGTGGCTGTCCACCCCGTTCGACGGGGGTCGTCACCAGCAGCGCATCGACGAGTTGACGGCGCTCGAGGCGGCGTTTTCCGATCCGGACGCCCAGGACACCTATCTTGCACGACTCTGGGCCGACCTTCCCGCGTCCGCCCGCGGTGACGACGAGTCCGCATTCGTGCCGCGCACCGCATCCACCTGAAGGAGATTGATCGCCCATGACCTGGCCCACTGCACGCGACACCGAGGTGTTCGACCTCATCGACGACGAGATCACCCGGCAGAACTCGACGATCCAGTTGATCGCATCGGAGAACTTCGCGTCGCCCGCCGTGATCGAGGCGACCGGGTCGGTGCTCACCAACAAGTACTCCGAGGGCTACCCGGGCAAGCGGTACTACGGCGGCAACGACGTGATCGACCGGGTCGAGGACGTCGCCCGCCGGCGGGTGTGTGACCTGTTCGGTGCCGACCACGCCAACGTGCAGCCGCATTCGGGAGCGAACGCCAACCTGGCCGTCTACCAGGCGCTCCTGCAGCCCGGTGACGCCGTGCTCGGGCTCCGCCTCGACCAGGGTGGGCACCTCACCCACGGTTCGCCGGTGAATGCGAGCGGGATCCTGTACGAGTTCTCCTCGTACGGCGTGACCGCGTCCGACGAACGCATCGACTTCGATCAGGTGCGCGAGGTCGCCCACGCCACGAAACCGAAGATGATCGTGGCCGGCGCGACGGCCTACCCGCGTCTGATCGATCCCGAACCGTTCCGCAAGATCGCCGACGAGGTCGGTGCCCTGTTCATGTTCGACGCGGCGCACGTCGCCGGCCTGATCGCCGGGGGCGTCCACCCCAACCCGGTGCCCTACGCCGATGTGGTCACCTTCACCACGCACAAGACGCTGCGCGGTCCCCGGGGCGGGTGCATCCTGTGTCGCGACGAGCACGCCAAGGCGATCGACAAGGCCGTGTTCCCCGGCATGCAGGGCGGCCCGCTCGACCACGTCATCGCCGCGAAGGCGGTCGCGTTCGCAGAAGCCGCCACACCCGAGTTCGCCGATTACGCGCACCGGATCACGACCAACGCCCGCCGTCTCGCCGGGGCGCTCGCAGCCGGTGGCCTGCGGCTCGTGTCGGGAGGTACCGACAACCACCTGCTGCTGGTCGACCTGCGTTCCTTCGACGAAGAGCTGTCGGGCAAGAAGGCGCGCCTCGCGTTGGACCGGGCCGGCATCAGCCTGAACGAGAACACCGTGCCCGATGACCCGCGCCCGCCCTACATCGCCAGCGGCCTGCGCATCGGCACTCCCGCGGTCACCACGCAAGGCATGGGCGACGCCGAGATGGACACGATCGCGGAGCTGATCCTGCGGGTCCTGAACGGCCATGACGACGACGCCGTCATCGCGGCGGTCCGGACCGATGTCGGCGCACTGTGCAGTCGATTCGAGCCCTACCCGACCGCCTGAGGGCACCGATGGTGCGAGTGTGACGACGAGCGATGACCGATGACGCCGGCGGTGACCGGCACGTCCAGGCGGTGAGTTGAGTGGTGCTCCGTTGGACCAGCCTGGCGCTGGTCCTCGGGGTCACCGCCGCCGTCACGGCGGTGGCGACCCCGCTCGTCCGCCGGTTCGCGGTGGCCCGTGGCCTGGTCGTCATGCCCGACGCCAACCGGATCCATGAACGTCCCGTGCCCCAATTGGGGGGCGTCGCGATGTTCTGCGGCTTCCTGGTCGGTCTCGCCGTCGCGTGGCTGTCGGGTGGTTTCCCCCAGGTGTTCGCGGCGCGCCTGACGATCCTCGGGGTGCTCGCGGGGCCGGCGGTGATCTGGGCGGTCGGGACGATCGACGACCTGCACGAGGTGTCGGCTCCGGCGAAGACCGCCGGCATCGTGCTCGGCGGGTCGGTCCTGTACTGGATGGGCGTGTCGATGGACTACTTCCGGATCCCGTTCGCCGGCACGATCGTGCTCTCGGCCGACTGGAAGCCCCTTCTCGTGGTGTTGTGGGTGTTCGCGATGACCACGGCGGTCAACCTCATCGACGGTCTCGACGGGTTGGCCGCCGGGATCGTCGCGATCGCGTCCGGGTCGTTCCTGTTGTACGGACACAAGCTGCTCACCGCGGGGGTCATCAGCTTCGACAATCCGTCGATCCTGATCGCGACGATCACGCTCGGGCTGTGTCTGGGGTTTCTGCCGTTCAACCTGCACCCGGCGAAGATCTTCATGGGAGACGGCGGCGCGCTCCTGCTCGGCACCCTCATGGCGGTGTCCACGATGCTGGTCGGCGGCCGCACCACCGAGCCGTTCAGTGGTCAGACGTACTTCTTCTTCGCGCCGTTGTTCATTCCGATCTTCATTCTCGGCGTGCCCATCGTCGACACGATCTTCGCGATCATCCGGCGCACCAAGAGTCGTTCGGGGGTCGCCAACCGTGACGTGGATCATCTGCACAACCGGTTGATCCGTATGGGCCACGGCTACTGGCGCAGCGTCGTCATCCTGTGGTTGTGGACCGCGCTGTTGTCGGCGTTCGTGTTGTATCCGGCCTATTCGGGCAAGGGCAACGGGCTCGTACCGATTCTGCTCGCCGCGCTCGGGCTCGGCCTGTACACCTGGTTCAGGCCCGCGCGCCGGAACGGCGAGCACAACGGCGGCAACGGTACGAGGACCTCACCGGACGGGCAAGCCGCGGTCGACGATGCCGCGCTCGATCCTACCAAGACGGATCCTACCGCGACCGATCCGGTGGGCTGAAAATTTGCAGTCGACGACCGGCGGATCTAGATTGAGCATTCCTTCACAAGCAGTCCCACATCGGATGCCCGGTGGACGGCGGAAGTGCGATCGACAACGTCGCACGCACCGGCACCACTCGAGCATGTCGACCTCCACAGATGAGAGCCCAGTGCATCTGCGATCTCGCCCGGAACTGAACTCGACGCGCTACGGCGCGCGACCCACGGCGAGTGCTTCTTTCGGTTTTCACCCGGGCGGTTCGGTCCCCACGACGACCCGGAGGGCGACCAACGGCCTGCGCACGTGTCAGGCTGGTCGGAACATGTCTTCCTCGAGCGGTCCGGACCGTCCGTCTGCCGACCGCGACGACGCGATCAGCCCGCTGCGCTTCCTGTCCGGTGGCGTCGAATTCGCGGTGACCTGCGTGGCGGCCGCGCTCGCCGGCCGGTGGCTCGACGACCGACTGGGAACCGAACCGTGGCTCACCGCCGGGCTGCTGATCGTGGCGTTCGCCTCGGCGACCTGGGTGCTGCTGCGGAGCCTGACCCGGGCCGGGAACGGCTCCGGCCCGACCGACGGGAGCCGGTCGTCGTGACCCGTCGAATCGACCGGACCAGCACGCTGTTCATCGGCGCCGCGCTCGTGGTGCTGGCAGCGGTCGCCGCATCGGTCGCGGTCGACGGCGCCGCGCTCCGGGGCGTGCTGATCGGCGCCTCCCTCGGTCTGGTGAACCTGGTCCTCGGAGCCCACTTCACCAGCCGGTCGTTGGCCGGTGAACCCGGTGCGGTCCTGGTCAACATCGCCGCCGGATTCGGAGCCCGTTTCCTGGTGCTCATCGGCCTGTTGGCCGTCTTCACGTTCGTGTCGGGACTGGGCGTGAGCCCGGCGGCGTTCGGCTTCACGTTCGTGGTGCTCATGTTCGTCTACTTCGGGATCGAAGCCACCCTCGCGCTCCGGTTCCAGCGCCGGGAGGCCGCATGATCCTCGGCATCGAGGCCGACCACGTCGTCCACGAACTGCTGAACTACAAGCTCGTCGGCCCGATCAACGCGCACGTCGTGCTGTTGATCGTCGCGTCGGTCATCCTGATCGTCGGGTTCGGGTGGGCCGCCAAGGCGATGCCGACCTCCGCGCCCCGCAAGACCGGGTTCCTCGCCCTGCTCGAGTTCGGCCTGGTCTGGGTACGCGACGAAGTGGCGTACGCGTTCATGGGACCCGATGACGGCAAGAAGTACCTGCCGTTCATCTGGACGATGTTCTTCTTCGTGCTGGTGTCGAATCTGCTCGGACTGACCCCGTTCCCGATCTCTCCGGGCGGGCTCGACAAGGGTGACGCGTTCGCCGTGGCGACGGGCAACATCGCCGTCACCGCCGCGCTGGCGCTCATCACCTTCGTGCTCACGACCGCCGCAGGCTTCAGCCGTCAGGGTCCGGGCAAGTACTTCGCCACACTGGTGCCCCACGGGCTGCCCAAGGTGCTCGTGCCGTTGATCTTCCTCATGGAGTTCATCGGGCTGTTCACCAAGCCGTTCGCACTGATGATCCGACTTTTCGCCAACATGGTCGCCGGACACGCCCTGCTGGCGATCCTGTTCTCGATGCTGGTCGGCGTCGCGGCGCTCAGCGGCGGTCAGATCGCCCTCACCGTCGTCGGTGTCGTCGGCATCATCGGTGTGCTGCTGTTGGAAGTGCTGATCTCCCTGCTACAGGCGTACATCTTCGCCGCCCTGTCGGCCACGTTCATCGCCATGGCGATCAACCCCGGCCACTGACCCCTCGCCAACCACCCACGTTCTCCTCTCAAGAGAAAATCACAAGGAGCAATTGAACAACCATGAACCTTCTCGGACTGATCACGCTCATCGCCGCTGAAGTCCCGACCTACGGTGGCATCGGTGCCGGTATCGGTGCAGGCCTCGCGGCCGTCGGTGCCGGCCTCGGCATCGGCCGCCTCGCACAGGGGGCGGCCGAGGGTATGGCCCGCCAGCCCGAAGAGTTCAGCCGCCTTCAGGGGTTCGCCATCATCATGGCCGCCCTCGTCGAAGGTGTCGCACTCTTCGCCGTCGTGGTCGCCTTCCTCTCGATGAGCAAGTAGTAGCCCGTCGTGATGTTCGCTGCAGAATCATCACCGAACCTCATCGAGTTCAACCCCGCGGCCTTCTTCTGGACCCTGGGCCTCTTCCTGTTCACCCTCTGGGTGCTCTCGAAGATCGCCTGGCCCATGCTCACCAAGAAGATGGAGGAGCGCGAGGTCCGGATCTCCGAAGGGTTGCGCAAGGCCGAAGAGGCCGAAGCACGCGCCCAGGAACTCGCCGACCGTCAGGAGCAGATCCTGAACGAGGCGCGGGTCGAGGCGAAGCAGCTCATCGCCGACAGCCGCGCCGCGGCCGAGACCCAGCGGGCATCGTTGGTCGAATCGGCCCAGGTCGACATCGCCGCGGAGCGCGAACGCGCCAAGCGGGAGATCGACCTGGAGCGCGCTCGCGCGATCGACGAACTGAAGTCCACCACGGTGGATCTCACCCTCGAGGCCTCCACGGAGTTGCTGGGGCGCGAGCTCGACGATGCCGATCACCGTCGGATGGTCCGCGGCCTCATCGACGAGTTGTCTGCCCGTGACGTGGTGAACGAGGTGGCCGGCCGACTGTGAGTGCTGCGAACGTGGTCGCCCGCATCTATGCGCAGGCGCTCTATGACATCGGCGCCGAGAAGGGCTCCCTGGCCCGGCTCGACGAGGAGTTGCAGGCGGTACGTGCGGTCATCGCCGAGCTCGACCCGGATCTGCGCACCTTCATCGAGATGCCGCAGTTCCCGCGGGACGCCAAGTGGCAGATCATCCGCACGGCCTTCGACGGTCGGGTCTCCCACGACGTGCTGGGGTTGCTCCACGTGCTGATCTCCCGTCGGCGCGAGAAGCTCGTCGCCGATGTCGCGTTCGAATTCTCAGAACTGGTGAACGAAGGCCTGGGCCGCGTCCATGCCGACGTCATCACCGCCAAACCGCTCGATGACGAACTCCTCGCTGCTCTGCGTGAGGTGCTCGAAGAATCCACTCGGCGTGAAGTCGTGCTCGACCTCCGCGTCGACCCCGCGATGATCGGGGGCGTCCGGCTCAGCCTGGGCGACCTGGTCGTCGACGGGACCACACGACGTGCGCTGCACGATCTGCGCCGCTCGCTCGCCGCCTCGCTGGTATAAGGAAACGAACATGGAAATCAGGACCGACGAAATCTCATCCCTCATCCGTAGCCAGATCGAGAACTTCGATGTCGATCTGCAGGTCGACGAGGTCGGCACGGTGCTCGAGGTCGGCGACGGCATCGCCCGTGTGTACGGCCTCGACAAGGTCATGGCATCGGAGATGGTCGAGTTCGAGAACGGCTCACTCGGGCTCGCACTGAACCTCGAAGAGGACTCGGTCGGTATCGTCATCCTCGGCGAGTACACCGACATCCGCGAGGGCCAGACCGTGAAGCGGACCGGCCGGGTGCTCTCGGTTCCCGCCGGTGACGGGCTCATCGGCCGGGTCGTGAACCCGCTGTCCCAGCCGATCGACGGCAAGGGCCCGGTCGAGACCGTCACCCTCATGCCGGTGGAGGGCGCGGCGCCGGGCATCTCCGACCGTCAGCCGGTGACCGAACCGTTGGCGACCGGGATCAAGGCGATCGACGCGATGATCCCGATCGGGCGCGGCCAGCGTGAGCTGATCATCGGCGACCGTGAGACCGGAAAGTCCTCGATCGCCCTCGACGCGATCATCAACCAGAAGGGCACCGGCGTCATCTGCGTGTACGTGGCGATCGGCCAGAAGGCCTCGACGGTGGCCGGCGTGGTCGAACTGCTGACCCAGCACGGCGCGATGGACTACACGATCGTGGTCGCAGCCACCGCGGACGACCCCGCGCCGATGCAGTACATCGCCCCGTACGCGGGCTGCGCGATGGCCGAGTACTTCATGTACCAACAGAACAAGGCCACCCTGTGCGTGTACGACGACCTGTCGAAGCAGGCGGCCGCCTACCGTGAGCTGTCGCTGCTGCTGCGGCGCCCGCCGGGCCGTGAGGCGTACCCCGGTGACGTGTTCTATCTGCACTCCCGCCTGCTCGAGCGTTCCGCGAAGTTGCATGACGACCTGGGTGCCGGCTCGCTCACCGCGCTGCCGATCATCGAGACCCAGGCCGGAGACGTTTCCGCGTACATCCCGACCAACGTGATCTCGATCACCGACGGCCAGATCTACCTCGAGCCCGACCTGTTCTACGCCGGTGTGCGACCGGCGGTGAACGTGGGCATCTCGGTTTCCCGCGTGGGTGGGAACGCCCAGACCAAGGCCATGAAGAAGGTGGCCGGAACGCTGCGTCTGGACCTCGCCCAGTACCGCGAACTCGAGGCGTTCGCCCAGTTCGCGTCCGACCTCGACGCGTCGGCGAAGGCGCAGCTCGCTCGTGGTGAACGCACCGTGGAACTGCTCAAACAGGGCACCGGTGAGACCAAGCCGATGGCCGAGCAGGTCGCCGCGATCTACGCGATCGGTCAAGGGTTCATGGACGACATCCCGATCGACGACATCCTGCGCTTCGAATCCGAACTGCTCACCTCGCTGCGGGATTCGAAGAGCCCGACGCTGGCGAAGATCGCCGAGACCGGTGGCTGGGACGACAACATCGCCGCGGCCCTGAAGACCGAGATCGCCAACTTCAAGAAGAACCTCTGGAAACCGACGGAGGTGGCGGCCTAGTCAGGGCCGGGAGCAACCATGGCCGATCAGCCGAAGGTCATCCGCAAACGGATCCGCAGCGTCGAGTCGACGCGCAAGATCACGCGCACCATGGAAATGGTGGCGACCGCCAAACTGCGCGCCGCTCAGGACCGGGTGTCGTCGTCGGGTCCCTACATGGAGAACCTGCGTCACCTCATGGGCGACATCGGCGGCAGCGACGTCGACGTGTCGACCTGGCCCCAGTTCGACATCCGCGAGGTGAATCGCTCGCTGATCTTCGTGGTCACGGGCAACCGCGGGTTGTGCGGCGGCTACAACGCCCACCTGGTGTCACTGGCCCGACGGGTCGCCGAGGCCAAGGTCGCCGAAGGCAAGGAAGTCGACCTGTACGTCGCCGGCAAGAAGGGCGCCAATGCCCTGCGCTTCGCCGGCTACGACCTCACGGCGACCTACAGCGACGAGTTGCTCGACAACCCGACGCTCGACGAGGCCGAGTTCTTCCTCGACCAGATCCGCTCGCCGTTCCTGCGCCGTGAGGTCGACGAGGTCGTCATCGTGTACGCCCACTGGGAGAGTGCTGCCCGACAGCCGGCGAGCACCTTGCCGCTGTATCCGATCGCTCCCGACGCGGCCGCCGAAGGCGCATCGGGTGCGCCGATCTTCGAACCCTCCGCCTCGGGGATCCTCGACCGGCTGCTGCTGCGCTACGAGCGCCAGGTGATGTATTCGGTGCTGGCCGAAGCGGTGGCATCCGAACAGGTTGCCCGCAGAATGGCCATGAAGCAGGCAACCGACAACGCCGCCGAGATCGCAGACGAACTGAACCTCCAGTACAACAAGGCCCGCCAGGCGATGATCACCAAGGAACTCTCCGAGATCATCGGTGGCGCCGAAGCACTCAAGGGTTGAACGGCTCGTGCCCACCCGACCCCGACTCGAAATGTCACGACCCGGACGACCGGTTCGTGACCTGCCAGGACTCGAAACGAAGGAAACCATGCGATGACCGACACGACGCTGCAGACCGACGACTCATCAGCCGTTGCGAACCAGGCCCGACCTTCCGGCCGGGTGAGCCAGGTCATCGGACCGGTGCTCGACGTCGAATTCGACCGCCAAGAGGATCTGCCCGAGATCCACACCGCACTGCGTATCGACACCGGTGACGGCGACGACGCGATCTCCCTCGTCGCCGAAGTCGCCCAGCAGATCGGTCGGAACCAGGTACGCGCGGTGTCGATGTCGTCCACCGACGGCGTCGTCCGTGGCACGGCCGTCGAGAACACCGGTGCGCCGATCTCGGTGCCGGTCGGCGAAGAATGCCTCGGACGGGTGTTCAACCTGTTCGGCGAGCCCGTCGACAAGCGCGGTCCGGTCGATGCCAAGCAGTACCGGCCGATCCATGCGCCGGCCCCGAAGTTCCAGAGTCTGACCACCCGCACCGAACTGTTCGAGACCGGCATCAAGGTCATCGACCTGCTCGCCCCCTACGCCAAGGGCGGCAAGACCGGTCTGTTCGGCGGTGCCGGAGTGGGCAAGACCGTGATCATCCAGGAGCTCATCAACAACGTCGCCCAGCAGCACGGCGGCTACTCGGTGTTCTGCGGGGTGGGGGAGCGGACCCGTGAAGGCAACGACCTGTGGCTGGAGATGCAGGAATCCGGTGTGATCGACAAGGCGATCCTCTGCTACGGGCAGATGAACGAGCCGCCCGGCGCCCGTCTGCGGGTGGCGCTGTCGGGCCTGACGATGGCCGAGTACCTACGTGACGAAGGTGGTCGTGACGTGCTGTTGTTCGTCGACAACATCTTCCGTTTCACCCAGGCTGGTTCCGAGGTCTCGGCACTGCTGGGCCGCATGCCTTCGGCGGTGGGCTACCAGCCGACGCTGGCCACCGAGATGGGTGAGCTGCAGGAGCGGATCACCTCGACCGATCACGGTTCGGTCACTTCGGTGCAGGCCATCTACGTGCCCGCCGACGACATGACCGACCCGGCGCCCGCCGCGGCCTTCGCCCACCTCGACGCCAAGACGGTGCTGTCACGGGCGATCTCAGAACGGGGCATCTACCCGGCGGTCGACCCGCTCGACTCGACCTCGCGGGTGCTCGCGCCCCAGTACGTCGGCCAGGAGCACTACGACGTGGCCACCCAGGTGCAGCAGGTGCTGCAGCGGGCCAAGGACCTCCAGGAGATCATCGCCATCCTGGGGATGGACGAACTCTCCGAGGAAGACAAGGTGCTGGTGCAGCGGGCTCGCAAGATCGAACGCTTCCTCAGCCAGCCGTTCCACGTGGCCGAGATCTTCACGGGGGTGCCGGGCACCTACGTCAAGCTCGCCGACACGATCCGCTCGTTCAAGGCGGTGCTGTCGGGCGAGTACGACCACCTCCCCGAGAACGCCTTCTACATGAAGGGCGACATCGACGACGTGGTGGCGGCGGCCGAGAAGTCCGCTGCCGAGGCGAAGGCTTAGGGGCCGTGTCGTCTGTGGCCGAGATGATCCACGAGCACCCCGACGACGGGGAGTACCACGGCAACATCGCCGACGACCTGGCGACGGGTGACGTCCGGTTGCAGGTCAGCGTGGTGTCGCCCGAATCCGAGATCTTCTCCGGTCGCGCGAACTGGATCACCGCTCCCGGTGCCGACGGCTCGTTCGGCGTGTGGCCGCGTCACGCGTCGCTGGTCGCGGCGCTGTCGAGTGGCATGCTGCGCATCGGTCTGCCGAATCGTGACCATCTCGAGTACCTGGTGCGGGGCGCGTTCCTCTCGGTCAATGCGAACACCGTGACCGTGCTGATCGACAAGGCCGTTTCGGCTCCGGAAGAGATCGACGTCGATGCCGTCCGCGCCGAGT
>JBDZUV010000161.1:0-5879 GCA_040255345.1 Actinomycetota bacterium
CCGGCACTCGGACCTCCGCCAACGCCCGGCCCGCTCCCGAGACAGGCCCCGGCATCGGCCCAGCCGAGCTCAGTCGGTCGGCTTCCACTTCGCCGCCATCACCAGCACCGGATCGGTCAACAGGCCCACCACCGAGAACGTACCCAGCAGGTCGTCGCGCATCGTCGGTTCGGTCTCACACACCGCATCGCGTAGCGCGGCGTAGCGGTGCCGGTAGCCCTCGAGCACGCTGCGCATCGCGGCGGGCGCCAACCGGTCGTGGAAGCGCACGTGCATCAACGTGATGCCGGTGCACACGTTGCCCTTGACCTCGGGTACCAGGATCACCGACCGGCCGTCGGAGCGCCCCACCGCCACGGTCACTTCGCGTTCGAATGCCACCCGGTGTTTGGTGCCCTTCAGGCGGGGGTCGGTCTCGGTGCGCAACGGCAGGTCGAGTGAGATCCCGCCCCGGTCGACGACCACGATCGTGGCGTCGCCCGAGTCGATGCGCCCCGAGATCGCATAGCGGGTGTAGCCGGTGACCTCGGCGACGGCCTGGTCGAGCGCGGCCAGCGTCCGCAACGCCCGGTAACTCAGTCGGTCGCGCGGCGCGCCTGCGTCGACGACCGCCGCCACCAGCGGCACACCCAGCACTCCCTCATCGGAACGCGAGATCCCCACGGTCACGGTCTTCGCCTGGTGCTTGATCGCGTCGACCGGTCGGGTGAGCTGTTCGATGCCCTGGCCCAGGGCCGCACCGAGCGCCTCGGCGAGCACATCCGGCGAGCCCTGGCGACCGAAGTCGAGCTGGAACACGTCCAGGGGCAACACGCCACTGGCGTAACGCAGCAACGTCGAGATGCGCGAGCCGGCGCTGGCCTCGAGATGACCGTCGTACGCGCCGCTACGCAGCCCGTCGCCCCACGCGCGTGCCACCGGTTCGAGCCGGTCGGCCATTCGCGTCAACAACACGTCGCCGTCAGCGGTGGCGGCGACCAACTCGTCGAGCACGGTGCGGGCCTCGCGCAACGGTGTGGCCTGCGCGTCGATCGCCAGCGCCGCCTCATACCCGAACAGGTGCCCCACCACGGTGCCGAGCACGAACGCCAGCTTCGGATGGGTGACCGGAACGGTCAACACCTCGAGGGCCGCGGCGAAGCGTTCTTCGCCCTCCGATGCGATCACGATCGGGGCGGCCTTGTGCGCCCGGTAGATCGCGACCTCCTTGGCGACGTCGTCGGCGTTCGAGCCGAACAGGCCGGTCGCACACACCAGGATGAGTGGTTCCGAAGACAGGTCGATGTGCTTCTTGTCTTCGATCGCGTCACACGCGATCGACTTGTAGCACAGCTCGGAGAGCTTCACGCGGATCTCCTGCGCGGCGATCCGGTCCGCGCCCGACCCGACGATCGCCCAGTAGCGACGCGGTGGCGCGAACCGCTGTGCGGCCGACGCGATCTGCTGACGGGTCGCGATCGTCCGGGTCATCTTCTCGGGCAAGTCACGCAACGCGGCCAGCACTTCGCTGCGCTCGGCACGCCCCGAGTCGCTCGCAACCGGGAGCCCCGCCGCATCAGGCCGTTCGGCGAAGGCATCGGCGAGCGCATAGGCGAGCAGGAACCCGGCAGCGATCTGCGCATAGAACGCCTTGGTCGAGGCGACACTCATCTCCACGTCACGACCATCAGAGGTGTAGAGCACCCCGTCGGACTTGTCGCAGAGGTCGCTGCCTCGGCGGTTCACGATCGAGACGACCGCGGCGCCGCGGGACCGCACCAGATCGACGGTCCGGTTGGTGTCGGTCGTGGTGCCCGACTGGGAGATCGCGACGACCAGGGTGTCGGACATCTCGGGGCGCATCCCGAATCCCGACAACTCGGTGGCGAGTGCTGCCTCGACGGTCACCTCGAGCCCGTCGAGCGCTTCGGCGAGCGCCCGGGCGAAGCTGTGGGAGGCGACCGCGGCGGTGCCCTGACCGATCGTGACGACCCGACGGATCGACCCGTCCCGAAGGCGGGTACGCACCTCGGGTGGGAGCGTCGCGTCACCGAGCGACACCCGCCACTCATCGCCTTCGTGGACGAGCTTGCCTCGCAGCGTCTTGCGGAACGAATTCGGCGACTCGGTGATCTCCTTCAGCAGGTAGTGCGGAGCGTCACCGCGGTCGATGTCGCGTGTGGTGATCTCCGCGGCCCGGACCTCGTCGTCGTCGATCGGCAGCTCCGAACCGGCATAGGACCAGCGGGTCAATCCGTCGAGTGTGCCGGCCGCCGCGGCGGTGAGCTGGACGATCTGGCCACGGCTCGAGGTGGGCTGGTCGGGATCCGACGGGGTCTCGCCGTCGAGACGCAGGAACGTGCCGGCTTCTTCGACCAGCCCGTAGGGCTCGCTCGCCACCACGTACGCGTCGGTGGCGAAGCCCACGTACAACGCCTGGCCGCTGCCGCGCAGGGCGAGCAGCAGGCGGTCGGGTGCCGCCCCGTCGATCGCGCCGATCGCCACCGAGCCGTCGAAGGAGGCCACGGTCGAGCGGAACGCGTCCGGCCGGTCCGCGCCCTCGACGAGCGCCCGGGACAGCAGCGTGGGGATCACCTTCGCGTCGGTCGTGATCTCCGCGGCGATCTTCAGGTCGTGCTCGGCCTTGAGGTCGGCGAAGTTGTCGATGTCGCCGTTGAGTGCGGCGGCCACGAACGGCCCGTCACCACGATCTTGTTCGTCGGAGTTCAACGGGTGGGCGTTCGCCTCGGAGATCACCCCGACGCTCGCCCAGCGGGTGTGGCCCAACACGACCGCCTCGGCGTCGCCCCGCAACGCCGCATGCAGCAACTCGTCGTCGCGGATCTGTGCGCGGATCGCCGCGGTGTTGTCGCCCAGCTCGCCGATCTCGGCGGCGGCCTTGTAGACGAAGCACAGCACGTCGTCGCCGCAGCGGCGCACCGCCCGCGCCGTGAACAACGGGTCGTGGCCCCGACCGTCGGCGAGCGCGTCGATGTCGTCGTCGCCCAGGGTGTGGCCGCGGACGAACACGCTGACCCCGGCCGAGTCACGCCCACGCACCTCGAGCCGGTCGATTCCGGCGAGTGCCTGGTACAACGACAGGAACCCGTCGACCGCGGCAGCGTCGGGGTTCGGCCCGGCCAGGTCGGCGACGCCCGCAGCCGCGCGCAACCGGTCGTTGCGCACCGCCCAGAGCACATCACGCACCCGGATCAGCGCGGCGTTCACGGCCTCGATCAACGATGCGTCACTGGCCCCTTCGGTGTCGTCCAGCGAGGCGTCGAGGGTGTCGACCCAGGCCAGGATCGCCGCGGTGCGTGCGGTGATGGTCACACCGAGCGCCGGGTCGGCCAGCAGCGCCCGCACGCCTGGGCCCCCACGCAGTGCGGCGTCGAGGCGCTCCAGGGCCTCGGCCACGCCGGCCAACGGGTCCAGCAACGCTTGTGGTCGCGCGTCGCCCGGCTGCGCATCGGCGACGGCGACGTCGGCCGCGTCGAGGTCGGCGACGAGCGACTCCGTTCCCGGCACGGCATGATCCGAGCGTTGTCGGACGATCGCGATGATGCCGCACATGGGGAACAAATGCCTCCGTCGGGGACCGGATACCTCGTGTGAGGCTACCGGAGGATCCCGGCGCGTCGACGGGCCGGACGAGGGTCACGCCCGACCGCTCGTCGACCTCGATCTCCGCGAGGTGGTGAGAGCGGCATCGACCGGCGCCGTCCGGGCCGCGCCGAGGGCCCCTTCAGCGACGACGATCTCGTGGGTGGCGTCCACTCCGCCTTCGCCGGTGCGCGCGAGAGTGAACGGGTGGCCGACGAATCCGAAGCGGTCGGGCTTCATCCACTCCTCGCAACTCGTTGGAGCCCGGTGGTGTTCGAATCGACCCATGAGGCCACGGTGAACGAGGTCGAAGCGCTGCTCGAAGCCGCTCGCTGGGCACCGTCAGCCGGCAATTCCCAGCCGTGGGCGTTCATCGTGGGGTTCCGCGGCGACGCCGTCCACTCGCAACTGATCGGCCATCTCACCGGGAGCTCTGCGCGCTGGGCACCGACCGCGAGCCTGCTCGTGGCGAACCTGGCGCACCGCTTCGTCGCCGACACCGACGAGGAGGTGGAGTACTCCGAATTCGCCCTCTACGACCTCGGTCAGGCCGTCGCACACATGACCGTGCAAGCCCGCGCGATGGGCTGGCAGTCCCGGCAGTTCCGGGCGTTCGATCGGGACGGCATCGCTACCGAATTCGCTGTCCCACCGCACTGGGTGGGCACCTCGATGTCGGCGTTCGGAGTGGCACCGGACCCGGGCGAAGGTCGTGAGTCGCCGACGGAACCGTCCGAACGCCGCGAAGCATCCCGTGAGCGGCGACTCACCAGCGACCTTCTGTGGCCACCCGCATGAAATGCCCCGGTGACGTCGTCGCCACTGCGACTCCGTCGTCCGAGGGCACGCCGAAGGTCGGTCACCCGGTCGTCGCTCCACAGCCGGTGTCATCGACCCGGTTCGATGATGCTCCGACGCCGCATCAGGTGGCCGACCACCGCGGCGACGCTGACCGCCGCGCCGATCGCCACGATCGGATCAGCCGCCAGGCGAAACCGCTGATTTCCGTTCGACACCATCGCGGTGACCACGACTCCGAGCACCACCGCGACCATCGGGCCGATCTGCGCCCGTCGTCGGATCAGGATCACCGCGCCGACGACCGCCACGAGCAGGAGGATCAGGTCGTAGCCCCATCCGACGAGTTGCCAGGCGGAGTTGCGGGACTCGATCTGTTCCAGGTGCGCCGTCTGCACCGGATCCCACAGTCCAGCCACTCGTAGAACCCTCGCCGCCGCGACGAGGGGAAGTCGCGCAGGATGGGCGCGCGCGTAGTCGAGCCCCTTCTCGCGGCCGTGGGCCGCCACGGCCAACTCGTCGGCGTCCGGCGCGATGTTCACCGCACAGTGCTCGTCCCACGCGCCCAACAATTTGCCGTAATAGGTCGACGGGCAGTTCGCGCCGGTGATCATATTGGCCGAATTGCTCGTGGCCAGCGCCAGGCCGTCCATGCGCATACTGGCGTACGCCGTCCACACTCCGACCGGAACGGCGAACGCCACCACCAGACCGGCCGCAAGCCCCACCCGTCGCCAAGCGTGCGCACTCGGCACTCGCCACACGAGCGCGACCGCCATGATGGGAAGGAGAAGGTACGCATCGGACCGAGTGATTCCCGCCAGCCCGAGGGCGGCGCCGACTCCCGCGAAGTGCCAGGCGGTCGGCAGCTGCAATGCCTGGTAGGCCAGCCACACGGCACCGACGATCAACAACACGTACAACGACTCGGCCATCAGGGATCCGTCGGCAGCGATGAGCATCGGAGAACACGCGACCAGGACGGCGGCCGAGAGCGCTGCCGTCGGACCTGCAACGCGACGGGCGATCAGGCCCGTCACCACCACGGTGAGCGACCCGAGCACGGCCCCGAGCATCCGGTTGGCATCGTCGCTGCGCAGTCCGACCCGGTCCACCACCGAGAGCAGTACCGGCCACAGCGGCGGGAAATTCGCGGTCGGCTTGAATCCGCCCCCGAGGAGCCACCACCGTGGGTCGACGTAGCCGTGACCCTCGGTGAGCGCCTTGCCCTCGACGTAGTACCAGGCCGCGTCGAGCCCCATTGCGATGTGTGGTCCGACGAAGGCGATGTACAGCGCCCTGGCCACGAAGCCGCAGAGAGCGACCGCGACCAGCGCCCACAGAAAATGTCCGGACACCCAAGTCCGAACGCTTTTGCTCACTCCGAATTGTGGCATGTCCAACCGGTCTTCGTCACCAGCGCCTCGACCTCTCTTGGACACAGGGGACTGCCGCGTGATCCGGTGACAGGTTGGTGTGGGGTCAGGCCGCCTGAGCGG
>JBDZUV010000162.1:0-5786 GCA_040255345.1 Actinomycetota bacterium
CTGCTCCGGGCGTGAACGTCGAGAACGTCCGCCAGTGTGTCGACGCCGCCGCGGCTCCACGGCGCCACCGGCACGCCGACGGTGCGGTAGGCGACGACCGCCTCGACGTGGCGGTCCCGAACGATCTGCACGGTCACGCCCGGGGCGGGTACGGTCGCCCGCCAGGTGGGCCGGCGGGATCTCCCGTTCATCGTCGGACGACCCGACGCTCGCCTCGTGAGCGACCTTCAGTGCGGCGAGCGCGATCTCGACCGCGTCGTGATCGTCGGCGAGCGTGTCGACGATGGTCCGGAACCGGTCGAGATCGTCGCCGGCGAGTTCGGAACGCACCGCTTCCAGCGTGCGTTCCATGCGCCGCGAGCGCAGGTCCTGGACCGTGGGAATCTGCGCCACCTCCATGCGGCGTCGCGTCATACGCTCGATGCTCTTGAGACTCCGAT
This sequence comes from Actinomycetota bacterium, assembly GCA_040255345.1. GTDB lineage: Bacteria > Actinomycetota > Acidimicrobiia > Acidimicrobiales > Iamiaceae > JAFDWI01. The sequence continues at coordinate 441 of JBDZUV010000162.1, forward strand.
GCTCGCGGGGGTCGACCAACGTGATCGCGACCCCTTCGCGGCCGGCGCGTCCGACACGACCGATCCGGTGCACATAGGACCCCGGCGCGGAGGGCACGTCGAAGTTGACGACGTGGGTGAGCACGTCGATGTCGAGCCCACGGGCGGCCACGTCGGTCGCCACCAGCAGGTCGACCGCGCCGCTGCGCACCCGGTGCATGACGCGGTCACGATGTGGTTGATCCATGCCGCCGTGCAACGCCTCGGCCTGATAGCCGTGACCGTTCAGCTTCTCGGTGAGTTCCTCCACATCGACCCGTGTGCGACAGAACACGAGCGTCGCGGTCGGCGCCTCGACGTCGAGGATGCGCCCCAACGCGGCGATCTTGTCGGAACGTCGCACGATGTAGGCCGTCTCGCGCACCCGGGCGTCCTGACCGTCGGGGGTGGGTGCCGCATCGATGGTGATACGGACCGGGTCATGGAGGTACTTCCGGGCGATCGATTCGATACGGGCCGGCATCGTGGCCGAGAACAGGACCGTCTGGCGCTCCGACGGAGTGACGTCGAGAATCGATTCGATGTCCTCGTGGAATCCCATGTCGAGCATCTCGTCGGCCTCGTCGAGGATCGCGACCCGCAGGTTCTCGAGCTGCAGACTGCCCCGGTGCAGATGGTCGAGCGCCCGTCCCGGCGTGGCGACCACGACGTCGATCGGTCGACGCAGCGCCTTGAGCTGACGACCCATCGGCTGGCCGCCATAGAGCGGCAACACGCCGACACCGAGGTCGCGGCCGTACGCGTGGAACGCCTCGGACACCTGCATCGCCAACTCACGGGTCGGCAGCAGCACCAACACGCTCGGCCCGCCGCCCGGCGACTCGTGGCGATCGATCATCAGCCGTTCGATGGCCGGTAGCGCGAACGCAGCGGTCTTCCCGGTGCCCGTCGCGGCCTGACCGACGACATCGTCGCCCTCGAGCAGCGACGGGATGGTCGCCTGCTGGATCGGGGTGGGTTCTTCGTACCCGAGTCGGGTGAGCGCGTCGAGCAGCTCGGCCCGGAGCCCGAGCGCGGCAAAAGAGTCGGGCACGTCGTTCGTCATGACCCGATCGTTCCGCGTCTCGGCCTCGACCCCAAATCCGCAGCGTTCGGCATGCGACGACCGGGTGGTCGCCGAAGGCCTTGTTAGGCTCCGGCCTCATCACGACCGGAGAGGCCGCATGGACCAGACAGGGCTCGAAGATGCGTCCTGGTGGCGCAGCCGCCAAGACGACTATCTCACCTCGGCGGTCACGGCCTGGATGCCGACGTCGCCGCTGAACGTCATCGCCCATCTGGCCCGGTCCCACCGGGCACCCGACCACCGCGTCGATTGGGATGCGATCGACGACGCCATGGTCGACCGTTGGCTCGAGCGAATCGACCACTGGTCGGACTGCGCCGACTTCGACGTGCTCCGTCTGCTCACGCTGTGGTTCGACGCGGCCGATGAGCTCCCCGACCACGTCCGCACGGCGCTGGCCGATCGCTTCGCCGGTTTCCGCTACTGGTACACCGACCCGGTCGAGGTGGACGGCACCGACGAACGTTGGTACTGGTCGGAGAACCACCGGCTCATCTTCCACACGTGTGAATTCCTCGCCGGGCAGGCGCTCCCCGACGTCACCTTCGGGGTCACGGGTCTGACCGGCGGGCGACATCGCGACCGCGCGGCCGATCGACTGGCCAGGTGGTTCGACGAGAAGGCGACCAACGGGTTCAGCGAATGGCACTCCGACGTCTACTACGCCAAAGACCTCGCGCCGCTGCTCACCCTGGCCGAATTCGCCGACGACCCCGCGTTGGCAGCACGCGCCGCCACGTTCTGTGACCTCGTGCTCTACGACCTCGCACTGCACCATCACCGGGGCAATGTCGGGGTCACCCACGGGCGCTCGTACATGAAGAACAAGGCACGTGCCCGTGACCAGCCGGTCTTCGGGGCGATGAAGCTCTGCTTCGGCGCCACCGACGAACCCTGGCCGACCGCCGACGCCGACGCCCTCGAACTGCTCCCCCTCGACGAGTCGGCGACCCTCCTCGCCCGGGCGACGCGCTACCGGCCGCCGGCGATCCTGCGGCGCATCGCCACCACCACCGCGGAGATCGTCGACCACGAATCGATGGGGATCGCGATCGACCCCGCCGAGCCGCGCACCGACGACCCGGTGCGCGGCGACGGGCTGAGCTACACCGACCCCGACCTGGTGCCGTTCTGGTGGGACCGCGGCGCCCTCACCCCCTGGCAACTCATCCCGCTGACCATCGACACCCTCGACCGTCACGACCTTTGGGACGCGAACCTGTTCGCCATCTTCAAGTTCATGCGCGACGCCATGGGTGCCGATGTCGACCTCTGGCAGACCGTGGCCGCGGAGCTGCACCCGATGGTGAACGCGGGGTTGCTCAGCCGGGTGACGACCACCACCTGGCGCAATGGCCACGGCATGCTCTCCACCGCCCAGGCCTACCGGCCCGGCGCCGTCGGGTTCCAGCACCACATCTGGCAGGCCACCCTCGACGAGCGGGCGATCGTGTTCGCGATGCATCCGGGCAATCCGCCGTCACCGAACGTCGGTGACTACCTCGACGACGACCGCTACTGGACCGGTTCGGCCACCCTGCCCCGTTCGGTGCAGTACCGGCGGGTCGGGATCCACGCCTTCGAACCGGCCTTCCCGCCCCCCGACACCGACCTGTTGACACCCTTCGCGTACGAGGACTACACCCACGCGTACTTCCCGACCGAGTGTTTCGACGAGGTCCGCCGAGCGGGCCACTGGACGATGGCGCGTCGACGCGACGGCTACGTGGCGCTGTGGTCGTGGCGCCGGCCGCATTGGCGCCGCCACGACCCGACGGCGACCTACACCGCCGGGCTCCGCGACGACTTCGACCTCGTCGCCGACGGTGGCGCTGACAACGTCTGGATCATCGAGCTGGGCGACGTCGACCATTCGGGCTCTTTCGACGCATTCTGTGCAGCGGTCACCGCCGCAGCGGTGACCGTCGACGATCCCGGTTGGACCGTGACCGGCCCGCACCCGGGCTTCGCCGTCTGCTACGAGTCGCCGGCGGAAGGTCGGATCGAATCCCGCCCCGACGCGTTGCTCACCGTCGACGGGCACGGCGTGGCCATCGACGGTGACCGCCGCTTCGACAACCCGTACACCTCGATCGCACGAGGCGACACCACGGTGCCCATCGTCGACCACCTCGGCGGCTGGACCCTCGATCTCGCCGCCGGGCACCGGGGACCGCGCTAGCGACGTCGACTCGGACGGCTCTCGGTGACGACCAGCGTCTCGTTCTGCTCCGACAGCTCCAACCAGCGTCGCCAGGCGTTCCCGTCGAGCGGGTCATCGTCGAACAGCGCGGTCGACTGGCCCTTCGACGAATACCAGAGTCTGATCAACGCCGCGAACGCAGGGTCGGTCGACAGGTCGTCGGCCTGCCCGCCCGTGGGCTGGAACAGTTCGCGCACCTGGTGCCGTTGCGCCGGAGTCAACCACCCCGCCAGGCGAGATCGTGCCCGGGGGGTCAGCTCCAGCCGGTCCCGGGCGTCGAGCCAGTCGTCGATCGCCGTCGTGAGGGTCGCCAATTCGGTGCGATCCGACTCGTCGAGCAACGACTCACGCACCAGCACGTCACCGGTGACCGCCCGATCGGGATCGCCGGTGACGACGACCTTCACCACCAACTGGACCCCGTCAGGGCAGCGACGCAACGTCCCACCGTTGCTCGCCAGTTCCGTGCGCGGAATGCAGTAGGGCACGCCGGCATCCGCCAGCGCCAGCGCGAGCGGGGCGCCCAGACGCTGGCTGGCGAACCCGACGCCGGTGACGACCAGAACCGGCTCGCCACCGCCGAGGCGCGACACCACCGTGCGGTTCATCACCTTCACGACGTGTTGCAGGCGTCGATCACCGTCGTAACCGTGACGCGCCACGGGCAGGTTCAACACGGTCACGACCACGATCACCGCGAGCGACGGGGCGGCGATCGCCCACTCCGAGCGCGGGCCGAACGCTCTGAGCGCATTGAGCACCAGCGCGAACCAGACCAGCATCGCGGTCGGCCACAGCGAACGCAGATAGCCGACCGGCGTGCCGAAGTAGCCCGGCGCCGAATACGCCGACACGACCCCGAGCGCCAACGCGGCACCGGCCACGATCAGCAACCACAGTCCGGTCCGATCCGCGCGTCGCACCGCCGACACCCCCAACAGGACCATCGCCGCGATCAGAAGCGTCCCCGCGACGATGTCGAACACCGCGAGATCACCGACCACCGTTCCCCCGATCGGAGGCGCCAGGAACGAAGGATCGTCCAGCGTGCCCCGGAACCAGAACCCGGGACGTGCCACCACCGAGACGACGATGTGGACCGCATCGGGCCACGACCCCACGCTGGGCCGATCGACCCCGGCGCTGGCCACGAGCAGACGCAGGTTTCCCGGACTCGTCGTGAACTGTTGGACGACCGACGGCACCCACATGACCACGGTGATCGCGCCCGCGGCGATCAGACTGCGCCTGATCCGTCGACGCAGTTCGGGGTATGCCTCGGGGTCGCGTCGGCGAGTCGCCCTGGCCCACAGCCACAGACCGATCGGCGCGCACAACCCCACGACCGGCACGATCACCACCAGAACGAGGTGGTCCAGCCACAAGAAGTTGGCGACCACGGCCAGGATCGGCACGGCGACCAGGTCGCCGTCGGCCACCGACCACACGGCGATCAGAAACAACGCCGTCGGAATGATCACCATGTCCATCGGCACCGGCGTGACGAGGAAGCCGCTGCCCAGTGACCACGCCAGGACCGCGAGAAAGGCGATCCCCACCAGCGCCTCTGCCGATCGGAGCCTGCGGAGCAGCAGCCACCCCGCCAACAGCATCCAGACCGAGTTCAACACCGCCATGGCCACGAGTGGACCCCAGACGTTGCCGAACAACTCGGTCGGTACGGAAATGACATAGAGCTGCCACGCCCCGGGGAAATACGTGAGATACCCGTCGCTCGTCGCCGCGGCCGCGGGCATGCCGACGAGCGGGAATGGCCCGCCGAACACGTCCCGTGCCCTGATGACCGTCGCGGCGGCGTCCGCTGTCGGGAAGTGGCCACGCAGGCCGTCTCTGATCGCCGCGACCCAGATCGGCAGCACGGCCGCGGCGACGCCGACCGCGGCGAGCCATCTCGGCGGGTTCCCGGCCGGTGCCGGTCCGCCCGGTGCGGTCACGGTCGCCGGTCCACGACGGTCGGGTGGCGAACCGGGCAGCGCCGATCGGTCATCCGACTCCGACCGGTTCACCGGCGCCGGGT
>JBDZUV010000022.1:0-31329 GCA_040255345.1 Actinomycetota bacterium
GAATCGGGCATCGACATGCCCACCGTCAACACCCTCGTCGTCGACGGTGCCGATCGGCTCGGGCTCGGCCAGCTCCATCAATTGCGTGGCCGGGTGGGACGGGCGGGGATGCGCGCGTACGCGTACCTGTTCACCCCGCCGGACCGGGTGCTCACCGAGGCCGCGTACGAACGGCTCAAGACCATCGGTGAGGCCACCGAGCTGGGGTCGGGGTTCCGCATCGCGATGCGCGACCTGGAGATCCGGGGTGCCGGGAACCTGCTGGGTACCGGACAGTCCGGGCATGTCGCCGCGGTCGGCTACGACCTGTACTGCCAGATGGTGAACGAGGCGGTCGCGTCGCTGCGCGGTGAGACTCCCGACGTTCCCCTCGACATCAAGCTGGACCTGCCCGTCGACGCCCACCTGCCCGACGATTACGTCCCCCGCGAGGACCTGCGCCTCGAGGCGTACCGGCGCCTGTCGGACGTGACCAGCGATGCCGACGTGGACGCCATCCGTGCCGAGTGGCAGGACCGCTACGGTCCCATCCCCGAGGTCGCCGAGACACTGTTGTCGGTCGCGACGCTGCGGGCCGAATGTGTGCGCCTGGGCATCACCGACGTGTCGGTCACCAAAGGATCGGGCTTCGGCGGTCCGGCCTGGTTGGCCAAGGTCTCGCCCGTGGTGCTGAAGACCAGCGCCCAGATGCGCCTCAAGCGCCTGGTCAAGGGCGCGACGTGGACCGAATCTGCGAAGCTCGCGACCCTGCCCCTGCCGCGCACCACCGACCTGGCCCGGACGGTGGCTGCGACGCTGCGGGAACTGTTGCCCCCCGAGACGCGGCGCGGGTAGCTCACCGCTCGCCCGGCTCTCGGCCGCCATCCGCCGAGCGCACCTCGGCGAACAGGCGACAGTCCACGGTGCCCGGGTGCGGATGCGCCCATCGGCGCATCTTCCGAGGCGAAGTCGTGACGAAACGGCCGGGACGGTACGCTGCGTTGCCTGTGAACGTTCATTCCAATGCCCGCCCGGGTTCCCGGACGTCCCCCCGTCGACCGTCTCGCCGTGTGCTCGCCGTGGCCCTCATGACGACCATCGCGCTGTTGGCGTCGAGCTGCAGCTCCGGCCAGGCGTGGATCGCCCGGGTGGACGAGAAGGCGATCGACAGTCCGAACTTCTGGCAGGGCGTACCGCTGTATTCGAGCCTGGCCAACGGCGGGTCGGCTCCGGTCCCCGACGGCGGCAAGGGGATCTCCCCGATGTCCGATGCCGCCACGTACGCGATGTTCCTGATCCAACTTCACGGCCTGAAGTCGCTGAACGCCGAGCACGGAACGAAGATCACCGAGACGGATCTCACCCGGACCCGCCAGAGCCTGCTGGCATCCCCGCAGGCGTCACTGTTCAAGGACCTGCCTTCGTGGTTTCTCGACCAGATCGTGTTGGCTCAAGCCCACTACGAGGCGTTGATCAACCACTACGGCAAGGGCGTGAACGTCGACGACCAGATCGAGGCCTACTACGAGGCCAACAAGTCACAGTTCCAGCAGGTCTGCATGGACGTGATCGGCGGCGAAGAAGCCGAACTCCTGGACGCCCGCCAGCGTCTCGACGAAGGTGCCGCCTTCGCCACGGTGGCCAAGGCGGTCGCCGCCGCGCAGCCGCCCGACTCGCAGACGGGCAAGGCAGCCCAGGCACTCGGGGAGAAGGCGGATGGCGACGTGGGTTGCGTTCCCGTTTCGACACTCTCCAACCTGTTCGCGGACCCGTCCGGGGTGACGGCGTTGACCGACGCACAACCGAATGCACTCATCGGTCCGGTGCCGGTCGCCGGTGGGGCCTTCATGCTGTTCCGGGTGCGCTCCACCGAGATCCAGTCGCTGGCCGAAGCCCGTCCGACCATCGAGCAGTCGATGGGACAGCCGGGACAGGAGCAGGCGCAGAAGGCACTCAACGGTTTTCTGACGAAATCCGACATCGAATTGAACCCACGGATCGGTTCGTGGACGAAGGGCGTCGGCTACCGACCTCCGAAGGGTGCCGAACAGCCGGCGGGCCAGACCACCACCGTTCCGGTCGCCTTGGGTGGCGCCCGCGGCTGACGTGACCCCGGCCGAGGGAGCCGATGATCCGGTCGTTGCTGGGCGCGGTGCCGATGGCCCGGTCGTTGCTGGTCGGGGTGCCGACGGTCCGGTCGTTGCTGGTCGGGGTGCCGATGGTCCGGTCCGTGGTGGCCCGGTCCCGGATCCGACCTCCGGTGAGTCCGTAGCCAGGCGTTCCGGTGCCGCGCTCGACGCCCTCGTGGTGGTCATGGGGGTGCTGCGCTCCGAATGTCCGTGGGATCGCGTCCAGACCCACGCCAGTCTGCGGCGACACCTGCTCGAGGAGTCGTACGAGACCCTCGACGCCCTCGACCGGATCGCCGCGGGGCCCGATACCACGGACGCTTCGGTGCGGGGCACCTTCGAGGATCTGTGCGAAGAACTCGGAGACGTGTTGTTCCAGGTCGTGTTCCACGCCCACCTCGCAGCCGAGGAAGGGCACTTCGATCTGACCGATGTCGTGGACGGGGTGCGCGAAAAGCTCGTGGGACGCCACCCGTCGATCTTCGGTCCGGTCGAAGGCGCCGACGCGCACGTGAACGGCGCCGAGCCCCTCGCCGCGCGCGGCGCCGAGTGGGAGCTGGCCAAGATCGCCGAGAAGGAGCGTGGCAGCGTGATGGACGGCATCCCGTCGACCTTGCCGGCACTGTTGTACGCCTCGAAGGTCGTGGGCAAGGCGGACGTGGTCGCGCCGGGGTTGTTCGAGGGCGATCGGGGCCGGGTGGTTGCAGCCGACGAGGCCGCCCTGGGCCGCGACCTGCTCGCGACCGTCCTGGCCGCTCGTGACGCCGGCCTGGACGCGGAGGCGGCGTTGCGGGCGGCGGCGCGGGAGATCGAGGTCGCGGCGCGGGCGATCGAGCAGTCTGCCGAGACCGCCGGAGACGACGCCGAACGCAGGTGAACTCCGGGTCTGGCGGCGGCTCTGGGTGGGTGCCGCTGTGAATGTCACACCGCCATGTGATGATGATGGTCCTTCCCCCTGGACCGGGCCAGCCGTCAGTGGTCCCGGCTTGATCGGTACATCGAGTCTCAGGAGGTAGCGCGCATGGATGCAGCACGATCGAGCGACGTGGAGTCACCGTCGGGTGACGACGGTGATGGAGCGCGTTTCGCCGGCTCCGGCGAGAGTTCTTCGGCGTGCCCGCGGGCACGGTCGGCAGTGGAGGCGATGGGAGTCGACGAGTTGGAGGGTGAACTGGTCGCACTGGCGCATCGACTCTCGGTCGGCACCTACGAGCTGTTGGTGCTGGTCGGCGAACTCGACGCCCGTGGCACCTGGGCCGAGTCGGGTGCGTTGTCGTGTGAAGCCTGGTTGGCACACGCGTGCGACATCGAGTTGACCACGGCCCGCCGCCAGGTCCGTGTCGCCCGGGCCATGCGGCTGCACCCGCTGTTGGACGAAGCCATGGCCGACGGCGATGTGTCCTATTCGAAGGCGCGCATCATGGTCGGACAGCTCACCGAGGACAATGCCGAAGCGCTGGTACAGATCGCCCGCGAAACGCCTTCGGGTCGTCTCGGCAAGGCGATCGCCGCGTGGTGTCAGCGCAACGAGGACCCCGAAGAGATCCGTCGACGCCAGCAGCACGAGCGCACCATGGGCTGGGGCACTGCCGCGGACGGCATGGTCGACTTCCATGCTCGGCTCACACCCGAAGACGCCGCCCGGGTCTGCGCGGTGATCGAAACGTCGGTCGCTCGGCGAACCGGCGTGCCCGCGGGCACGACGTTGCGGCAGCAACGGGCCGACGCGCTGGTCGCGGTGTGCACCGGAGATGGCGATTCGGGCGGCACGGGCACCGAGATCGTCGTTCACGTGCGCGAAGACGGGAACACGCTCACCGACGGCACCCCGATCTCCGACCACGCGGTCACCGAGATGCTCCCCGAATCATTCGTTTCACTCCTGCTCCACGATGCGCAGCGGTATCCGATCGACGCCAGCCCCCGGCGAAGGTTCCCCACTCGACGGCAACGCCGAGTCGTCGAAGAGCGACAGGACGAATGCCAGGAATCCGGCTGTCACGCCCACGAATTCCTCGAATGTGACCACGTCGAGGCCTATGGTCCCGACGGACCGACGGTGCTGGCCAACCTGCAGCGGCTCTGCGGACCCCACAACCGAGCCAAGGGTGCCGGCTGAGCGGGTCAGGCCGTGCGAGACAGGATATCGGCGAGCCCCGTGGTGGCACCGTCCACTGCTTCGTCGATGCTGTCGAACTCGGCAATCACGTGTGCCCGGGATCGCACTGTTCCAGACCGGGCAGAGGCCGTGGCCGCTTCGGCCGCCAAGGCGATCATGCCCACGAATCCAGCGATCCAGGGGAGCTCGTTGATGATCACCGAGACGTGGTCGCCGATGAGATTGTTGGTGGTGGTCCAGGCGGTCGCGCCCAGCTCGGCCCTGACGGTCTGGGTGTAGCGGACCCAGGCAACCGTTCCCGGCATCCGTTCGGCCTGCTCCAGCGCGTTCAGCCAGGCCCGCCGCCGCACCGAAGCCTCGCCGGCCAGTGCCGATTCGACCAGTGACCGGATTGCCGCGTCGCGGGCGGTTCCCATTGCCTTGTCCAGCACGGCGACCCCCGAGTCGTCGGAGCCAGTGCGTGCCACGCTCCGGTGCCGCACCGTGGAATCTGCCTGGGCGGTCAGCCGGGCCCAGTTCCGATCCCATACGCGTGCGCCTGCGGCATGGAGTGCGGCCGACCAGGCGAAGCGAGAGAACCCGTCGGGATCGTTGGTCACCCAGTACACGAAGTTGCGCTCACTGTGGCGCCGGCCGACGGTCGATCGGGTCTCCTCCACCAGGGCAGCGGCGATGTGGGACTGCCGGGTTGCCCGAGCGACGACCGGAGCGAGCGACTCCTCGACCTCAAGTGCGGTGGCCGACGAATGGGCCCCGAGCGCCGCGATGATCCGGACGCGTTCGGTGTTGGTCCGATTCGCCAACACGCTCTCGGTGTCTTGAACCGCGGCCAGGTCGGCGGCGAGGATGCCGCGCCCGAGCAGTCGCACGACCTCGAGCTGGTTCGTCGAATCCGACAACGATCCGATCGCGGCGAGCGCTCGGGCATCGTCCTGTGCGCCCACGCTCGAAAGGGCCTGCACTGCGGCGCCACGCACGAGCGCGTCGAGCGCCGGGAGATCCACGGGCCGACTCGCCCGGGGGGCGGTCGCGACGTCGTCTGGTGTTCTCAACGGGTCCTCCAGATCCTGGACGAGGCCAGATGGTCCACGGTCGGCGAAGACTAGTCCTTTCGACCCACGCGCGTGGCCCGAATCGCGTGGCGCCGATGCTCGCGGGTCGTTGCTTGCGTCCCCGGGTCCACTTCGACCACCGTGTAGCGTTCGGTCTGACCGGTGCTCCACGCCTGGAGTCTCGGATGCGGTGCAACCAACGGGGTTTCGGCCCGCGGGCCGGTGAAGAACACGTCGAGGAGACGACACACACACCATGAGCGGTATCGACAGCGTGATCAGCCGGGAAGTACTCGACTCGCGGGGCAACCCGACGGTGGAGGTCGAGGTCTTCCTCGAATCCGGCGCGCATGGCCGCGCGATCGTGCCGTCGGGTGCGTCGACCGGCGAGTACGAGGCGACCGAGCTGCGTGACGGTGGCGACCGCTACGGCGGCAAGGGTGTGCTCGATGCGGTCGAGCACGTGAATGTCGAGATCGCCGACGCGGTGACCGACTTCGAAGCGCTCGATCAGCGCGGCCTCGACGCGCTGCTGTGTGAACTCGACGGCACGCCGAACAAGGAACGACTCGGCGCGAATGCGCTGTTGGGGGTGTCGTTGGCCGTCGCGAAGGCCGCCGCGGACGAATCAGACCTGCCACTGTTCCGCTACGTGGGGGGAACCAATGCGTCGGTGCTTCCCGTCCCGATGATGAACGTGCTCAACGGCGGCGCCCATGCCGACAACAACGTCGACCTGCAGGAGTTCATGGTGATGCCGCTCGGTGCGGCGTCGTTCTCCGAAGGCCTGCGTTGGGGGGTCGAGACGTACCACACGCTCAAGGCGGTGCTGTTCGACCGCGGGCTTTCGACCGCCGTCGGAGACGAAGGGGGGTTCGCCCCTGATCTGTCGTCGAACGAAGAGGCGGTGCAGGTGCTGGTCGAGGCGATCGAACGTGCCGGCTTCGATCCCGGACGTGACGTGGCCATCGCGCTCGACCCGGCGAGCAGCGAGTTCTTCGAGGACGGTCGCTATGTGCTGTCCGGTGAGGGCCGCACGCTGGATGTCGGCGAGATGGCCGACTACTACGCGGATCTGGTCGACCGTTACCCGATCGTGTCGATCGAAGACGGCGTCGCCGAGGACGACTGGGACGGTTGGGCGGCGCTCACCGAGAAGCTCGGGAACCGGATCCAGCTCGTGGGCGACGACCTGTTCGTGACGAACACGACCCGCCTCGCTCGGGGCATCGACACCGGGGTCGCGAACTCGATCCTGGTGAAGGTCAACCAGATCGGCACGCTCACCGAAGCGATCGACGCGGTCGAGCTCGCGCAGCGTTCGGGTTACACCGCGGTCATGTCGCACCGATCCGGTGAGACCGAGGATGTCACCATCGCCGATCTCGCCGTCGCGACGAACTGCGGCCAGATCAAGACCGGGGCGCCGGCCCGGAGCGACCGGGTCGCGAAGTACAACCAGTTGTTGCGGATCGAGGAACTCCTCGGCGACGCCGCCGTCTACCGGGGTGCCGCCGCCGTGCGCGGGGCCGGCTGACGATGAAGGCGCCCAGGGTCGGCCGGGGAGCGAGGATGGCCATCGCCGGGCTCGGCGCGGTCGTGCTGTTGACGCTGGTCTTCCTCGGCCCGGGATCGTTCCGGGTGTGGTCCTCCCAGCGCGCCGAGACCAGCGATCTGAACGCCAAGATCGAGGCGTTGGACCGTGCCAATGCCCGGCTGAAATCCCGAGCGGCGCAACTGAAGAACCCGGAGTCGATCGAGGAACTCGCCCGTCGGGACTACGGGATGGTGCCCAAGGGTTCCAAGGCCTATGCGATCCTCCCGGCGCCCGAACCCGACAAGCGGCCATGGGGAACCTGGCCGTTCGTGACGCTTCGTTCGGACTCCGCTCCTCCCGGTGCCGACCCCGACTGACCGGCAACTCGTCACCGAGTTGCTGGGTCGATCGCCCAAGGGGGCGTTCGAGGTCGTCGTCCGCCACCGTGACCAGACGCCGCTGGTCATCGAGAACGCGCCCCTGCTCGATGACGGCACCCCGATGCCGACCCGCTGGTGGCTGGTCGGTGAACCCGAACGCACCTGGGTCGGTCGACTGGAGTCATCCGGCGGTGTCGGGCGGGCCGAGGCAGCAGTCGACCCAGACCGTCTGGCGGCCGCGCACGCCCGGTACGCCCGAGAGCGCGACGCGCTGATCCCCGCTGACCATGAGGGCCCCCGGCCCTCCGGCGGGGTGGGTGGCACTCGACGGGGGGTGAAGTGCCTGCACGCGCACTACGCCTGGTGGCTCGCCGGTGGCGACGATCCGGTCGGTGCCTGGGTGGCGGATCGTCTCGCCGAGCAGGGCTACGGTGCCGATGTGCTCGAGCATCGACGACCGGTCGCGGCGATCGATTGTGGGACGAATTCGACCCGCCTGCTCATCGCCGAACGGGGCGAAGACGGTTCGCTGGTGACACTGGATCGCCGCATGCACATCACCCGTCTGGGGCAGGGCGTGGACGCCACCGGTCGCCTCGCACCCGAAGCCATCGAGCGGACCCTCGAGGTCCTCACCGGGTTCCGTGCTCTGATCGGCGAGTTCGGTGTGGGCGAGATTCGGGCGACGGCCACCTCGGCCGCGCGCGATGCGACCAATCGTGACGACTTCTTCGGTCCGTTCGGCGCGGTGGTCGGGGTGGAGCCCGAACTGTTGTCGGGCGCTCAGGAGGCGGCGTTGTCTTTCGCCGGGGCCACCGCGGAGTTGGCGGGGCGACCGGGCACGTATCTGGTCGTCGACATCGGCGGTGGGTCCACCGAGTTCGCCGCGGGAACCATCGACCCCTCGGGCCACACCGAGGTGCACGGTGCGGAGTCGGTCGACATCGGTTGTGTCCGGATCACCGAACGGTTCCTCTCGACCGATCCGCCCACCGCGGCCGAGTTGGCTGCGGCCGCCGATCACTGCGCAACCGTGATCGCCGGGGTTCTGGGGCGGATCCCTGCTGCGGGGCAGGCGGCCCATCTGGTCGGCCTCGCCGGCACCGTCTCGACCCTCGCGGCGGTCGATCTCGGGCTCACCGAGTACGACCGGGACCGGGTCCACCACCATGTGCTGCATGCGACCCGGGTACGCGAGCTGACCCGTGATCTGCTCGGCCGTCGCGCGGACGAACGCCGCTCGGTGCCGGGCATGGACCCGGGCAGGATCGACGTCATCGCCGGCGGGTTGGTCGTGCTCGCCGCGGTGCTGTCGGCCACCGGCCACGACCGGCTCCTGGTGTCCGAGGCCGACATCCTCGACGGTCTCGCGGCGTCGCGTCTCCGTTGAGCGACCCGAACCCCCGGCCGGGCCTCCGGCGGGCACTGCTGGGTAGCATGCGGACCAGTGATCCGTCGAGGCACCAGAGAACATCTGCACCATGCAGGACCACTCAACCCGCCGGTCTTCGGGCGGCGTGTCATGTTGCGGTCGCTGGTGGTCGGCGACTTCGCATCGTGGCGGGCGGTGCGGTTGGCCAACGCGGACTGGCTCGAACCCTGGGAACCGCAACGGAATCGGCACGCTCCCGATCCGATCAACGACCGCGACGCGTTCGCGATGCGGTGCAGTGCCCGCCAACGCGAACGCCAGCTCGGGAACGGATTCGGCTTCGGCATCTTCGTCGACGGTGATTTCGTCGGCGAGATCAACCTGAACTCGGTCCAGCGCGGGGCATTTCAGAGTGGGTACGTCGGCTACTGGATCGCCCGTTCGGCAGCGGGCAACGGCTACATGCCCGAATCGGTCGTCACCCTCGCCCGCTTCGCATTCGAGGAGCTGTACCTGCACCGGCTGCAGATCTCGATCATCCCCCGGAACGACCGTTCCCGTCGGGTCATGGACAAGCTCGGCATCCGCGACGAGGGGACCGCGGAGCGCTACCTCGAGATCAACGGCGTGTGGGAGGACCACATCCGCTATGCGATCACCGCCGAAGAGTGGGATCGGCGCCGTGGCGAACTCGAAGCGGCGTGGCTCTGACCCACCATCGCTGCCGATCGGTCGTCGTCTCGTCGTCAGTGACGCCCGAGGCGATCCGCGGCGCCCGAGCGGGTGATCGACCAGATCTGGTCGTCGAACTCGCGGTTCACGGCGTCGTCGAGTGACCCGGAGGTGCGGGTGTCGGCCATCGTGGCCTTGACCCGCGTCAGCAGTTCCCGGTCGCCTTCGGCGGCGCGCCCGGCGAGCTCGCGTGCCCGGTGCTCGAGTTGCTCGCTGGCCACGATCTCGAAGATCAGCCCGGAACGCCACGCCGCCTGCGCGTCGAGCGCCTGACCGAAGAGCACCGCGGCGGCGGCACTCTGTGACGACACGAGGCGTTGCAACAGCCAGGTGTGACCGCCGCCGGGGTGCAGGCCGAGCTGGACGAACCGCGGATCGAACACCGCTCGGGGTCCTCCCAGGCGCAGGTCACAGGCGAGGGCGAGGTTCATCCCGGCGCCCACGGCCGGACCGTCGACGGCGGCGATCGTGGGTACTTCGCAGCGGGCGACGCGCAGGAAGCCCTCGTAGATCGACCCCAACACGGCGCGGGCATCGTCGGGGGCGGTGGCATCGGCGAGCAGGGCGCGGTCGGCTCCGGCGCAGAATGCCGGACCCTTTGCGCACAACACCACGGACCGCACCCCCTTTGCGGCCTGGATGCCGTCGAACGTGGCGATCAACTCGGCGACCATCTCGCGGGTGAGTGCGTTCCGACGCGCCGGGTCGTTCAACTGCACCACCGCGACGTGACCTGACAGATCGAGTTCGACCAGAGACATCGGCTCAGTGGGTCCTCGTCGGTTCGCCGTCGCGGATCACGGCAGGGGAATGGCGGAAGAACTGCTCGACGTCGCGCTCGTAGCGGTAGGCCCGATCCACGCGGCCGACCGTGGCGCGCAGGCGCATCGCCTCCGCGAACGCCCGGACTGCGCCGGCCGACGTGTGGTCATAGGTGAACCCCGTCGCTTTCAGGCGCGAGTTGTCGACGCCTCTCCCGTAGCGCAGCAGCGCGAGCAGCTCGTCGGGTAGGTCCACGCCGAGGCGGCGGAGCGGATTCACCGCAAGGCCCGTGCCGATGGCCGGCATGGGGATCGTCCGCTTGCCGCACAGATGGGCGATCTCGCTCCAGGGCAGCAGACCGTCACCGGTCACGTTGAAGATGCCGGGAATGTGGCCGTCGAGCACGTGCACGATCGCCCGGATCACGTCGTCTTCGTGGACGAGCTGAAAACGCGGGTCGAACCCGAACACCGACGGGACCACCGGCAGGCTCAACGCTTTGGTGAGCGGGGTCACGATCGTGGGACCGATGACGTTGGAGAAGCGCAGCAACGACACCGTGACATGCGGATTGTCGATGGCGAAGTCGCGTACGTAGGAGTCGACCTCGACGAGGTTGCGCTCGACCCGGGTCTTCGGTGACGACGACCGTCGGGTCGTTTCGGTGAACCACACCGGGTCGTGGGGGTCCGAGCCGTACACCAGCGACGACGACTTCACGACGACGTTGCGCACGGTGCTGGCGGCGCCGGCGGCCGCGGCGAACAGGTTCATCGTGCCGATCACGTTGATCTCGTGCATCCGGCGGGCCGGCATCTGGGTGGAGTCCACGACCAGGAAGGTGTGCACGATCGTGTCGATGTGCGCGGCCTTGACGATCCGGGCCAGGATCGAATATTCCTCGTCACAGCGCACGAACTCGGTGCGCTCCAGGGGGATCTTGGGACCGGACCGGTCGAGCCCGACGATGACGTCGACGCCGTCGTCGGATTCGAGGGCCTGGGCGACGCGGCCTCCCCAGAAGGTTCCGAGGCCGGTGACCAGAATGCGTCGTCCCATCAGCGTCGACCCGTCACCGGAACCACACCGACTGCCGCTGGCGCAGCATGTCGTAGAGCGCGGTCTGGATCGTGTCCCGGATCGCCTCGGAGGCGTCCATGATCCGGTTCCGCGAGTAGCGGGGTTGGTCCGGTTCGACGTCGAATCTCACCGGTTCGAGCACGCGGATCGTGAACTTCGCCGGGAAGTAGGCGATGGTCGCGAGGGGACCGAGGAGCGGAGCGAGAGCCATGTTCGCGGTGATGGGGAAGTACGGGATCCCCAGCAGATTGGACAGCGCCGGAATCCTGGCGACGACGGGCATCGACTCTTCGGCGCCGACCACGGCGATGGGAACGACCGGCACACCGGCCCGCATGGCGATCTCCACGAATCCGCCCCGTCCGAAACGACGGAGCCGGTAGCGCTGGGACACGTGTTTGGACGGGCCTTTGGTGCCTTCGGGAAACACGAGCGCGAGTTGCTGTTGTTCCCTGAGCAACCGGTAGGCGTTCTCGGGGTGCGCGACCACGCCGCCACTGCGGGCCCACAACGTACCGATCACCGGCATGGTCCGGAACACGTGATCGGCCAGACCGTAGACCGGCCGGTGCAGGTCGCGTTCGATGCCGTGCATGATCGCCGGCGCATCAGAGGGGATCGCGCCGGCGTGATTCGACACCAACAGTGCCCCGCCGGTGGAGGGGATGTTGTCGAACCCTTCCCAGGTGACCCGGAACCACTTGGAATAGATCGGCTCGTAGGCTCGGCGCACCAGGGCGCGCATGTGCTCGGAGCGGCCCCATTCGTCGACGTCGGAGAGGCGGGCCGGGTCGTGCGGGGCGTTGTCGAGCGGGTCGGTTCTGGTGGCGACGAGCCGCGGAACGGGCACCAGTGCGGTCGTTCTCGGCCGCGATGTCTTCGCAGTCGTTCGTTTCGCAGTCGTTCGTTTCGCGCCGGTTCGTTTCGTCGCCGACCGGTTCGCCCCCGTTCGTTTCGACGTCGTCGGTCTCGACGTCGACCGGTCGCTGCTGCCGCGTTTCGTCGCCGGGCGCTTGGCGGCCTGGCGCTTGGTGCTCGGGCGCTTCGGACTCGATCCTTGGGCGGCCGGGGACATGGGCCGGATGTTATCGGTCATCGGCCTGCAGGCAGCGGCGGAATGTGGTCCGCCGATTCTCCGATGGATGGTCGCGCACGTGCGGCGACACGTCGGCCTCCGCACTCCAGGTACGGTCCTCGGACCGAAAGGCGGTCGCGAGCGGGGGCGAGGCGCCCGGAGGCGGCCGGTGCGTGGCGCTCAGCGGTCTGCCAGGAAGGACTGGCCGACTTCACACTCGTCGAGCAGTGCACACCACCGACAGGCGCCCGACGGTCGTCGGACCGCCTCGATGGCCCCCATGCGGAGGGCGACCTCGGCGTCGACCCCGTCGACGACCCGGGCGGCGGTCGCCGTGAGGATGTCGGCGGTGATCACTTCGGTTTCCAGGGTCGCGGTGTTCAGGTAGGCGGTGACCACGAGACGTGGGGGTACGCCGAGCCGCAGCGTCTCCACCAACGCATAGAAGCGCAGGTCAAAGCGGTGCTCGGGCGTGCGCCCGCCGGTCTTGTGGTCGACGATGATCTTGCGGGCCTGCATCCCCGAGCCGACCGGTTGACCGAGGGTGAGGTCGGCCTGGCCCTTCAACACGATGCGGCCCCCACACAGCTCGGCCCACATCTTCGCCTCGGTGGCCGGCCGCATCGCCGGCACCAGCGGTGGCCACGACTCCACGAACTTGTTGACGATCTCGGCGGCCGAGGCCCGCAACTCGGCCCGTTCCGCCGGCGTCATCGTCGCGACGAAGTCGGTGGCCCAATGGTCGGTGGAGCCGACCCGGTCGATCGCCTCGTCGACGAGTTCGAGGGGCAGCGGCACACCTGGCCAGTGCACGGCCAATTCGAGGGCCTTGTGGGCGATCGTGCCCTTCACGATCGGCACCGACGGTTCGAAGGGTCGGGCCTGTTCGTGCAGGTACCGTGCCTGGCAGCCGTGCACGCCGTTCAACAGGTGCTTGGTGACCGTGATGGTCCGGTCTTCGCCCAACTCGCCGGCGACCGCGGCGAGTCCCGTCTCGAGACGTGCGCGCAGTTCACCGGCGAGACCGGGATCGAAGGCGGCGCGCGCGTCGGGGTCGCCGGCCCCGAGCGCCGCGAGCGTGGCGCGCTGGGTCGGGTTGAGCGCGTCGTCGAACGCCATCGCTGCATGAGCATAGAACCCGGTCGTGACGCCGGACCCCGACATCCTCCCCTGACTGTCACACCCCGGCGCGAGAGTGGCCCGTGATGACCGACACCGCCAATTCCCTCGATTTCGCCGCCGCCGCCCGCTCCCTGGGTGCCACCGCCCGTTCGATGGGTCTGGACGTTCCGACGTTCCGGAGTCCGCCGCGGATCGTCGGCGCGGAGCGGACGCTGCGTCGGAGTCGCACGGGGTGGACGACGGTGTCGGTCCGGCTCGACGGGCGACCGTTGGGCGCGGTCGTCGCCGACATGGTCGAAGGCGTCGTGGTCGCCAACCGACTCGCCGGCGCGGAGGCGACACGGGTACGGACCGCGTTGTGGGAGTCGCTGTCGACGTCGGCGGGCGCGGTCTCGCACGCGGCGTGAACCCGTCCGCCCCGCCTGGCGCCCGCGGTAGCGTCTGAGGCACGCCCGGATGGCGGAATCGGTAGACGCGGAGGGCTTAAACCCCTCTGACCCTCCGGGGTCGTGCGGGTTCGAATCCCGCTCCGGGCACCAGGGTCGTCGGGCGGAGTGTGATCTCAGCGGAGTGAGGCGAGCACCTTCGTGAGTTGTGCGACCGTCGGATCGCCCGTGGCGACGACCTGGGTCTGCGGGCCGTTCACCCAGACGTGCGCGATCCGCTCGATTGACGAGTACGCACTCGCACCGGCGAACGATCCGGACTCGATGCTCACCTCGGCCGGCTCGGCGGTAGCTGCGGGGGCGCCGGGGAACGGGTCGGCGCGGTCCCGGCCGGTGCTGGGGGCCGGTCGAGCGGTCAACACGAGCTGTCGTGAGCCGTTCCGGTAGCACACGACGGTGACCGAACGGGTGCGGTTCACCGCGGCGGCGGCGAGCACGTAGCCACCCGGTAGATACGACGGCGTGGGCGCGCGGCCGACGCCGGTGTGCTGTCCGGCTGCGGTCGGGACGAACCCGGCGTCGGTCGTCGTCGATTCGATTCCCGGAGCGACGGGGGGCAGGTAGACCGACCCGGTCGGCTGCTGGGGGCTGCTCAACGCCGAGAATCGCACCGTGACGACCGTGGCGCCGTTGCGCCTGAGGGTGAGTTGCGTCGGCAACGCCAGCGACTGGTCGGCCACCAGCTCCGCCTCGTCGGCGTGGATGCGGCCGAACCCGCCCGACCCGGCGAGCGGCGATCGTCCGGTGTCACCGTCGAGCGCGCTCGTCACGACCCAGACCGGACGCGAGTCGGTCGTGGTCGGCCCCGGGATCGACGAGGTGGCGGCCACCACTTCGGTACGGGTCTCGACGGTTCCCGAGTTGCCACCACGGACCGCGCGGACCACGTTGGCGAGCACGTCTCCCACGGTGCCCTCGGCGACGCCGGTCGCCTCGGGAGGGCCGGGGGCGAGACCCGATCGGATCGTCGCGGTCGCCGCATCGCCGTTCTGCGGCCGCTGCACCAGGGTCGCAGTCGCTGCGGCGACGTCGTAGCCCTCGTCGACCGATGCGTCCGCCGCGGTGACACGCCACGATCCGGTGTTCGACCGCACGAAGCGGTAGGTGCCCGGGACGATCGCGTCACGTCGCTTCGAGGTGATCCGGACGGTTCCCTGCACCACCGTGTTCCTGGCGAGCGAGGCGTCGAGCCGGTCGAGGGTCTTGAGCGCGGTGTCACCCAGACCGGCGTCACGGCGTGACGCATGCCCGGCGAGGGAGAGCGCGAACCCGATGATCGCCGCGACCGTCACCACGACCGCCGCCGCGGTGCCGACCCGACGCCAGGGAAAGCTCCTCGGATGCTGCTGTTCGACGCGCACGGCCATGCCGCGTGCGACGTTCGCGGTCTGCTCCGACCCCGTGAGATCGTCGCGATCGGTGGCAGCCCGCCGAGCGCCCGTCGGCTCGCGTCGGCCCGTCGCGGCAGGCGCCGACTGTTCGATCAACAGGCGACGCCCCAGATCGCTCCAGAAGCGGGGCGCGTGATCGAGTGGTGGTTCGAGCGGTAGTCGGACGTGCTCGCGTCGCCGTCCTGTCGCGGTCAGCTCGCGGACCCGGTCGACGCCTCCCTCGGTGAGACGGGCGGTCTCTCGATGGGTGAGTCCGACGGCCTCGGTGGCGGCCAGCACGAGGCGCTCGTCGGCTGGAAGGTCGAGCGGGATCGGCATGCCGCCGCCGTCGGCGGCCCCAGAGCTCTGTCGGGTCCGACGCGCCAGGTCGCGTGCGGCGCCGTCGGCGATCCCGAGCAGCCAGATGCGAGGGGACGTGGTCGGCGCGATGGGCAGACCACGGAACGCCCGCAGGTAGACCTGGGTGCAGACGGCGTCCAGATCGTCCGGGCCGACGAGTGCCGACAGGAACGCCCGCACGGCGAGGTCGTTCGCCTGGAGCAGTTCGGCGAACGATGCGGTGTCGCCGCGCTTGGCACGCCGTAGCGCCAGCAGGTCACGGGCCTCCTCTTCGGTCGATCTGCTCGCGACCTGCTCGCGGGGCCGAGTGGTGCGCCCGTCGCCCGTGGTCGGGCTCACCGCCGTCGGATACGCCTGGCCGGCGATGTCGTGCGCGAGCCGACGTCGCGGGTCCTCTTCGTCGTCGGGCCGGTTCGGGGACGTCATGGGAGCGGCACCCGCGGTGCCACGTCGGGGAGGTGCGCCCGTTCGCTGCGCATTGGCCGATACCGTAGCGACGATACGCAACGGCCGTTGACCCATTCGCGAAGCCTGTGAGTGTCTGAAGGGAACATCGAAGGTCGTGTCCGACAAGTGGATCCCGAACCCACGGCCGTTCCCGACGCGGCCCCCGCATCAGTGGCCCACTGCGGCCCCCGGTGCGCCGTCGACCGAGGTACCGGTCTCCGATCACGAGCCGGAACGCCCGGACCGCAAGGGTCAGGTGGCCATGATTCTCGGGGTGATCGGCGTTGCGTTGGCCGCCGCGATCGTCACCTACGTGGTGCTCCGGATGGTGCGTCCGCCCAAGGCCGGTGTCCAGGCGCCGGTGACGACCATGGCGTCGACGTCCACCACCACGACCCTGCCTCGGGGGCCCGTGATCACACCGGCGGAACTCGCGCGGCTCACCGACGAACTCGTGCCCTTCATCGAGAAGACCCGACAGCTCGACTTCGAGACCCACCCCACGACGTTGCTCTCCGACGACGCGACCTATGCCGCCGCGTTGCAGAGATATCTCGATCGCAGCAGACCGTTGATGGATCGGCTCTCGACGCCTTTCGACCTGCTCGGTTTGAATCCCAATGACGCCGACATGGCCGCGTCGCTCCGGGCGTTCAACGGGGACAGAACCGCGGTGTTCTACGACACGGTGCAGAACATCGTGCATGTACGCGCGGTACCGGCGACCCCGTATCTGTCCGCGGTCCTGGTGGTCGGCTTGACCGAACAACTCGACGACCAGCACTTCGCCACCGATCCGATCGCCACTCCCGCCGCCTATGGCGACGGGGTCTTCGGGACGATGACCCTGGCCGGAGGAGACGCGTGGCGGGTCGCCGCCGCCTGGGCGAGCACCCGCTCCAGTGAAGAACAGGAGCAGATCCGTGCCGAGCTCCAGGCTCGTCGCGGCGACGACACCGACACCGCGAAGGTCCCCTCGGCGCTGGCCGGGTGGCTGCGGTACCCGGCCGACAACGGGGTGACGTTCACCACGAATCTCGTGACGGCACGGTCGTCGGCGCCGCTCGACGCGGTGTTCCGCGATCCGCCCGACGGCTCTGCACAGGTCGTCGCCCCGGCACGCATCGCCGCCGGCATCGACCAGTTGCCGGTCGCCACGCCCAGGGTCGACGGCACCGTCGAGTCCGCGGGAACCTTCGGGCGTTATTTCCTCGAAGCGGTGCTCGCCCCGCTGGTCGGCGAGGACGTGTTGATGCTCGCCATGAACGGGTACCGGGGCGACACGATGATCGCCTATGAGAACGGTGCGTCCCGGTCGTGTGTGCGCCTCGACGTCACCGTCGGCGACTCCTCGCCGGCGAACATGCAGAAGGCGATCTCGACCTGGGCATCCCAGCGGAACGGGTCGGTGTCGCTCGTTGCCGACCCGGACCGTGCCGGCCGGAAACTCATCCGTCTGGACGTGTGCGGCGGCGGGGAAGGTACGCCGGACACCACCACGACGACCACCCCGGGGGCGGCCGGAACCGACCCGTCCTCGACCATCCGCCGCGGCCCTCGTCCCTGAGTCCGGGTTCCGAAATGGACGAGCACCAGGGCGGTGGATGGGCTGCGGTCCGGGCCGGGTTCGCCACCTTGCGACGATCCGACTGGATCCTGTTGTGGTTGTTGGGGTCGACGTTGTTCTTCGACGGCTACGACCGCGGCGTCATCCTGGTCGCCCTGAAACAGATCCGGGAGACCTTCGGGCTGTCACAGTCGGCCGCGAGCTGGTATCTGTCGGTGTTGTACCTGGGGGCGTTGCTGGCGGTGCCGTTCGCGTTGCGGGCCGACCGGGTGGGTCGCAAGCGCCTGTTGATCATCTCGGTCGTGGGGTACACGGTGGCGACCGCAGCGACCGCGGTCGCGCCGACCGCGGCGGCCTTCACCGCGTGCCAGTTCGTCGCACGACTGTTCCTGAACGCCGAGGCCGCCATCGTGTGGACCCTGGCAGCCGAGTCGTTGCCGGCCCGTGCCCGCGGGGTCGGGTTCGGCTGGTTGCAGATGATGAACACCCTCGGCGTCGGCTTCGGCGCGATCGCGTTCGGCGGCATCATCCACCCGTTGGGGTTGTCGTGGCGCTGGATGTACCTGCTCGGGGTGCCGCCGCTGCTGCTCATCGCCTGGTTGCGCCGGTGGCTGCCCGAGAGCGAACGTTTCGAGATGGCCCGGCGCGAGGGCCTGTTGGAGTCCGACTGGCGGGCCTTGTTCCGTCCACCACACCAGAAGTGGATCGTTCTGGTCCTGGGCGTCGGGGTGCTGATGAGCCTGTCGCAGCAGGCGACGTCGTTCGCCGTGGACTTTCTCCAGACCCAACGGCACCTCGACGCATCGACGGCGAGCTTCATGCTCGTCGCCGCGGGCATCCCCGGCATACCCTTCATGGTCCTCGCCGGTGCCGCGTCCGACCGCTACGGCCGTCGGATCGTGGGTTGCGCGCTCGCCGGGTTGGGTGTGATCGGAGCGGTCGCGTTCTTCTGGCTGCCCGGCGGCCCGATCGTGCTGGGTGTCTGCATGGTGGTGATGCTGCTCGGCATCCTGGGTGCCGGACCGGTGCTCGGTGCGTACTCCGCCGAGTTGTTCGCGACGTCGGTGCGCAGCCAGGCGGTCGCCTGGGCGACGGTCGCGAGCGTCGGTGGTCAGGCGTTGAGTCTCGCCATCGGGGGCGCGTTGCTCGCCGGGCTGGGGAACCTGTCGCTCACGGTCACCCTCCTGGGGATCGGCCCGGTCGTCGCGCTGATCATCATCTGGTTGCGCTACCCCGACACCCACGGCCGCGAACTCGAAGACGTGCACCTCCCGGCAGGCCCCGCGCGGTGAGCGACGGTGTCGTACGCCACGGCGTGGTCGGTCAGCGGTCCAGCAGAGCGCCGAGCGTCTCGATCGTCGCCGGTGCGTCGGCGCGGCTGAAGGGCACGGCCACGAACTCGGTGACCCCGGACGCGATCATGGCGGCGATCCGTTCGGTGACCTCGTCCGCGGATCCGATGATCGCCACGTCCTCGGGTCCGGCGGCCCCTTCGCGGTCGAGCATCGCCCGGTAGGAGGGGAGCTGGCCGTAGATCACGAAGAGCTTCGCCGCGAGCGCCTTGGCGGCGGCCACGTCATCGGTGACCGCGACGGGAAGTGCCGCCACCACCCGCTTGTCGGCGCCGCCGTCCGCGGCCCGCATGGTCGGCACGGTGTGGTCGGCCAAGGTCTTCTCGCCGGTCATCCAGGTGACCGTGCCGTCGGCGTAGCGCGCGGCGAGGCCGATCATGCGCTCGCCGAGCGCGGCGACCACCAGTCCGGGCGGTTCGGGCGCCGCGATGTCGAGGGTGAGACGCGTGGTGAGACGCTCGGTGACCGAATCGGCGCGCTCCCCACGGAGCAGCGGAGACAATGCCTGGAGGTACTCCTCCATGAAGGAGGCCGGCCGATCGAACGAGTAGCCGAACATGCCCTCGATCACGAGCTCGTGTGACAGCCCGATGCCGAGGCTGAGGCGCCTGCCGCCGGATGCGGATTGCACGGTGAGGGCCTGCTGGGCGAGCACGCCGGGGTGCCTGGGGTAGATCGGGACGACGCCGGTGCCGAGTTCGATGTCGGGAACCTGCGCGCCGATCACGGCGAGTGTCGTGAGCGCGTCGAGCCCGAAGATCTGGGGCATCCACACCGAGGTGAATCCGCCTTCGGCGATCCGGCGTGCCGCAGCGACCGCCCGGTCGACCCGGGAGGAGTCCCCGGCCAGGTCTCCCATGAAGATTCCGATGCGCATGATGAGGGCTCCTTGTCGATGGTCGGGTGAGAAGACCCGGGTCGCCGAACGTGCGGGTTCAAGCGGTGAAACAGGCGACGAGCTTGTCGAGGTACTTGTCGACCGGGTTGGGGTCGCGGTCGTGTTCGGTCGGTGTCGGCGGGGTCTTGCCGAGACGCACCACGACCAGGTCGTGCGCGGGAACACAGAGGATCCGCTGGCCCTCGTACCCGTGCGCGGCGAAGCTGCCCAGCCCGTCGTCATGGACCCACCAGTGCGAGCCGTAGCGGTTCGCATGACCGGTGGGCAGTCTGATCGGGCGACGCGCGGCGTCGATCCAGTACGGGTCGACGATCGACACGCCGTCCCACACACCGCCGCGCAGGGCGAGCAGACCGAACCGGGCGAAGTCCCGCGCGGTGGCGTACACGTACGACGACGCGACCCAGGTGCCGGCGTCGTCGAACTTCGGTGAGGCGCTGGTCATGCCGATCGGTGCGAACACCTTGTCGTCGAGCCACTTCGTCATGCCTGCGGCGTCTCCCTCGAGGCCGAGCATCCGCTGCAGCGCCCGGGCCAGGATGTTCGAGGTGCCACTCGAGTAGAGGAACTGCGTGCCGGGGCGTGCCGCCAACGGAAACGACGCCGCGTACGAGGCCATGTCGCGTTGCCCGTCGCCGAAGAGCATGCTGATCACGTCCGAACCCCGGTCGGTGGTGTACTCCTCCATCCACGACAGACCCGATGCCATGTGCAGCAGGTGATGCCAGGTGATGCCGTGGCGGGGGTCGTCGTGGTCGTCCCACTCGGGCACCGGCGCACGCGACGACAGGTGCAGATCGTGCTCGCGGGTCGCGATGCCGATGGCGATCTGCAACATCGACTTCGCCATCGACCATGAGATGAACGTGGTGTCGGGGCCGTCGGCCCGGGGGGAATTGCCGGCGGCCTCGTCGAACTCGGTGTGAAAACCCGGGCCGTAGCGCTCGACGACGATGCGGCCGTGCTGCACCACCACCAGCGCCTGGGTGAGGCCCAGCACGGCCGGCGGTTCGTCGACGAAGGCCGCGTCGACGACCTTGGCGAGCTTGCGCTTCTTCGCGTCGACCGGGTCACCGGTCGGCCAGTCGTCGGTCGGCCACCGCACACCGTCGGGCTGTTCGGGCAACGGGGCCAGATCGACGTCGATGACGGGGAGCGAGCCGGTCTTCATCCGCGACGACCCTAACCCTTGGCCGACGCGTCACCGACGGCGCGCCATGCGTGTGCTGGGGCTCTTCGATGTGCCGTGGTCACGGCATTGCTGTCACGCTGGTCCGATGCTCCAGGCCCGCGCGGTGCGTACCGAGGCCGGTGGGGTCACACTGCTCGACGGTGTGACCTTCACCGTCGCGCCCGGTGACAAGGTCGGGATCGTCGGCCGGAACGGTGCCGGCAAGACCACGTTGCTCAAGGTGCTCGCCGGTGCCGAACCGGCCTCGGGCGGCGAAGTGCTCGTCAAGGGAGGCCTGGGATACCTCCCCCAGGATCCGCGCATGGACTCGGTCGCACCCGATACGCCGGCGCTCGCACACGTACTGTCGGGGCGTGGCTTCGACGAGGCCGCCAGCCGACTCGAGCATCTCCGCCGCCGCATGGAAGACGACCCGTCGGATCGCAACATCGGCCGCTACACGCGGGCCGAGGAACGCTTCCGGATCGACGGCGGCTACGCGGCCGAATCGGATGTCCGGCGGCTCGCCGCAGGGCTCGGCGTGACCGAAGGTCGCCTCGACCTCGCCGTGGGCATGCTCTCGGGAGGCGAGCGGCGCCGGGTGGAACTCGCCCGGATCCTGTACGCGGGCAGCGACGTGTTGTTGCTCGACGAGCCCACCAACCACCTCGACGCCGATGCGAAGGACTGGTTGCTGGGCTTCATGCGTGCCTATTCCGGCGCGCTGATCGTGATCAGCCACGATCTGGATCTGTTGGATTCGGAGATCACCAGGGTCCTGCACCTCGACCGGGCCGGGCACGACGACACGGGTCACATGGTCGAATACCGGGGCACCTACACCCAGTATCTGGCTGCCCGGGAGCGTGACGAGGTCCGCCAGGCCAAGTTGGCCGCTGCCCAGGCGGCCGAGATCGGCCGGTTGCAGGGCGTGGTGGACCGATCCGGTGCCAAGGCCACCAAGGCTGCGATGGCCAAGTCGATCGAGAAGCGGATCGTTCGCCTGCAGGCCGACGCAGTGACCGGGCCGGTGCACCATCGCATCGCGCACATCGCCTTTCCCGATCCGCCGCCGGCGAACCGGACGGTGTTCGAGGTGACCGATCTGGCCAAGTCCTACGACGACAACGCGGTGTTCGACGCGCTGAGTTTCGACGCGGGACGGGGCGACCGGGTGTTGGTGCTCGGGCTGAACGGTGCCGGCAAGACGTCGCTGCTCAAGATCCTGGCGGGGCGCACCGAGCCCGATGGGGGCACGGTCGTCTTCGGCGACCGCGTCATCGCCGGTTACTACGCCCAGGAGCACGAGGGGATCGAACCGGGTCGATCGTTGCTGGACCACATGCGCGACGCCTCTCCCGGTGGCTCCGATGAGGTGCGTCGCGGGCTGCTCGCCATGTTCGGGCTGACCGGCGACAAGGTGTTCCAGGACGCGGGCACGTTGTCGGGCGGTGAGAAGACCAAGCTCGCGCTCGCCCAACTGGTGGCGGGGCGCCACAACCTGTTGCTGTTGGACGAGCCGACGAACAACCTCGACCCGGCCTCACGCGAGGCGATGGCCGCGGCACTGGGGGAGTGGCCGGGCACGGTGGTGCTGGTCTCCCACGACACCGAGTTCGTCGCGGCGCTGCAACCCGACCGGGTGCTGATGATGCCCGACGGCGACTTCGCGAACTGGAACGCCGAGTTCGCCGACCTCATCGCCCTGAGCTGACCCGCCCCTTCATCTGTCGACTCCCATGGGAGCGCGGAGTCGCCGTGACGATTTCGAGAAGGGAAGGTGAGATTTGCCGTTGATCAGAGATCAACAGCCTGAGAGTGATGGTCCGATGCGACAGGAAGCCACACCAGCTACCCGAACGGGAGCGACTCGTCCGGCCGCCGGCGGGCCCGCGCCACGGTCAGGCGGTTGCCGTCGGTGAAGCGGGGCTGCTCAGCGATGGGTCCGGGTCATGGATCGACAGGAGTCGGGCTGTGCGGGGTGACCCCGGCTGCCTCGTACAGCGCATCGATGACGGCCATGTTCGCCACCGCGTCGGCCGCCGTCGAACCGAACGGTGCGCCCTCGCGGATCGCGTCGCGGAAGGCGACCATCTGGAACTCGTAACTGGGGGTGCGCGAGGCGCGCAAGGTGCGGCGGGTGCCGTTGCGTCGCGCCACGGCGTGGCCGAAGAGCTGCGGGGCGAGCGGGTTGCGGACGGTCACCGAGCCCGTGGTGCCGGTGATCTTCAAGCGGATGTCGACGGGGTGGAAGGGGTCGAACATGCCACAGCGGATCGTGCCGTCGGTGCCACCTTCCCAGTGCAGCCGACCCCGCAACGCCCGGTCGACCCCTCCGTTGGTGAACGCCGCCTTCGCGCCGGTCACAGCGGGTTCGCCCTGCCCGGTCGCGGCCATGACGGCGCGCACCATGTTCACCGGGTAGCAGCCGGCGTCCATGAGCGACCCACCGGCGAGGAGTCGACTCCAGCGGATGTCGCGGGGCTTGGGGAGTGGAAAGCAGAAAGCCGCCCGCACGTCGGTGATCTGTCCGAAGTCGCCGGCCGCGACCGCGTCGAGCACTTCGGTGTTCAGTGGGTGGTAGCGCCAGTGGAACGCCTCCATGACGACCCGGTCGGACGCCTCGGCGACGGCCGCGACGACAGCCGCTTCGGTGGCGTTCGCAGCGAAGGGCTTCTCGCACAGCACGTGCTTGCCGGCCTCGATCGCCCGGATCGTCCAGGCGCCGTGCAGACCGTTCGGCAGCGGGATGTAGACGGCGTCGACGTCGGGGTCCGCCAGCAGCGTGGCGTAGTCCTCGTGCACGGTCGTGACCCCGTGCTTGGTGGCGAACGCCGCGGCCCGGGCGCGGTCCCGGGCGGCGATCGCGGTGACCGTGACGCCGTCGACGTGGCGGGCCGGTCCGATGACGGCGGCCGGCGCGATCGCGGCAGCACCGAGAATGCCGATCCGGATGTCGCTGCTCGCCGTCACGACCGGCACGCTACCGGCCCTCGCCGATGCCGTTTGCCGTGACCGGAAAGGGGAAGCATCCGATCATGACCATCGCATTGATTGTTCTGTTGATCGCATTGATTCTCGGTGGCCTCGGGTTCGCCGTCCACGTGTTGTGGTGGATCGCACTCGCCGTGTTCGTGATCTGGCTCCTGGGCTGGGTCGTCGGCCAGGGCGAGGGGGGCGGGCGGCGGGTCTGGTATCGCTGATCCGCACCGGTGAGGGGGTCGGTTCGACCCGCAGTCGGACCGTCGAGAGGGAAGATTGTGCGGCTGAACTAGAATCTGTTCTAGTTTGAGCGGCCGTGGAGACCGTCGGCGACCAGACGACCATCGAGGTGCTGCGTGCACCCCTGGTGATCGAGTATCCGTTCGTCCGCACCACCGGGCCGGTGATCGGAGCATTCCTCACCGCCCTGCGTGCGCGCACGCTCGTCGGGATCACCGGCGCCGACGGACGGGTCATCGTGCCACCCGTCGAGTACGACCCGGTCACCGCCGAGGATCTCACCGAGATGGTCGAGGTCGGCCCCGCCGGGACGGTCACCGCGTGCGCCTGGGTGGGCGTGCCCCGCGACGAGCATCCCCTCGACCGGCCCTTCGCCTGGGCGTTGATCCGACCCGACGGGGCCGACACCTCGATGGTGCACGTCGTGGACGCCCCCCGCCCCGACACCGTCACCGTCGGCACCCGGGTCACGCCACACTGGCGTGAGGAAACCGAGGGCGCGATCACCGACATCGCCTACTTCGCCATCTCCGACGGCGACGACGAGGAGTCGAGATGACCGCTGCCGCGCCGATCCCCGAAGCCCCGACGATCACGCTGCCCGGCGCACTCGCCGGAGTCGAAGGTGTCACCCGGGTCTCCACTCCTGCACGCCTCGACTACGACTTCACCGCCGGTCGGGCGACCACCACGTTCCTGCGGGGAATCACCCAGCACAAGATCCTCGGCGAAGCCTGCCCGATCTGCCACAAGGTGTACGTGCCGTCCCGGGGGGCGTGTCCCAGCCACGGCGTGCCCACTTCGGAGGTCGTCGAACTGGCAGGCCCCGGCGTGCTCGTCTCCTACTGCGTGGTGAACGTCGCCTTCCACGGTTCGGTCATGGAGCTGCCCTACGTCGGCGGGCTCATCCAGCTCGAAGGCGCCGACATGTTCCTCATGCACCTCATCCAGGAGGCGTCGCCCGACGACGTGCGGATCGGCCAGTGGGTCGAACCGGTCTGGGTCGACGACGACGAACTCGCTCCCACGCTCGAGTCGATCAGGTACTTCCGGCCGCTGGACCGCGCGGATGCCGTCGTGGACGAAGCCGGCCATGTCACGTCCTGGGGCCCGCAGCCGAAGGAGGCGCCCGCCGATGCGTGAGGTCGCGATCGTCTCGTTCGCCCAGTCCCGTCACAGCCGGGCCGTCGAGGATCTCAACGAGGTCGAGATGCTCATGCCCGTCACCCGGGCCGCACTCGATCAGGCCGGCCTCGAGATCGCTGACATCGGGTTCACCTGCTCGGGTAGCACCGACTACCTGGCCGGCAACGCGTTCTCGTTCGTGTCGACCCTCGACGGCGTCGGACCCTGGCCACCGATCCAGGAATCCCATGTCGAGATGGACGGCGCGTGGGCGCTGTACGAAGCATGGGTGAAGCTCCAGACCGGGTCGATCGACACGGCGTTCGTGTACTCGTATTCCAAGGCGTCTTCGGGCGACCTCCCCAAGGTGCTGTCCCGCCAGCTCGACCCGTACGCGGTCGGGCCGCTGTGGCTCGACTCGATCTCGATCGCGGCTCTGGCCGCGTCGGCGGCGTTGGACGCCGGGTCCGTGACCCTGGAGGCGATGGCCGAGGTCGCGGCCCGAAGTCGTCGGGATGCGCTCGCCAACAACGAGTACGCGCAACTCCGCTTCGACCGCCCGGCCGACGAGATCATGGCCGAGGACGCCCTCGTCGGTGCCCTGCGCCGCTCGGACTGCCCGCCGATCTCCGACGGTGCCGCCGCGATCGTGCTCGCCGCCGGCGACCGGGTGCGCGAGTTGTCGGAGCATCCGGTTTGGATCCGTGGCATCGACCACCGGATCGACCCGATGGCCCTCGGGGTGCGTGACCTCACCGACGTGCCCTCCGCGCGACTCGCCGCCGACAAGGCCGGTGTCGCCGCTGCCCCCGTGGACGCGTGGGAACTGCACGCGCCCTTCACTCACGACGAGTTGCTGCTCCGTCGGGCGCTCGCGGTGCCCGACGACGCGGTCGTGAACCGGTCGGGCGGCGCGCTGGCGGCCAATCCGATGCTCACTGCCGGCTTGATCCGCCTGGGCGAGGCTGCCCGGCAGATCGCTGCAGGTGAGGCGCACCGGACGGTCGCGCATGCCACCCAGGGCCCTGCCTTGCAACAGAATCTCGTCGCCGTCCTGGAAGGAGACCACTCATGAGCGGCCAGCGAGTCGCGGTGACGGGCGTCGGCCAGACCAAGTACCAGGCCACCCGGGGCGACGTGTCGATGGCCGGGCTGGTCCGTGAGGCCGCCGTGCGCGCCCTGGCCGATGCAGAACTGGACTGGGCCGACATCGACGCGGTGGTGATCGGCAAGGCGCCGGACTTCTTCGAGGGCGTCATGATGCCCGAGCTGTACCTGGCCGACGCGTTGGGGGCCACGGGCAAGCCGATGTTGCGGGTTCACACCGCCGGCTCGGTGGGCGGTTCCACGGCGATCGTCGCCTCGACGCTCGTGTCGTCGGGCATCCACGAACGGGTGCTGGCGGTGTGTTTCGAGAAGCAGTCCGAGTCCGAGGCGATGTGGGCGTTGTCGCTGCCGATTCCCTTCACGCCGCCGATGCACGCCGGCGCGGGCGGCTACTTCGCGCCCCACATCCGCTCGTACATGCGCCGCGCGCACGCGCCGGAGCACATCGGCATTCTCGTCGCGCTCAAGGACCGGCAGAATGCGCTGAAGAATCCGTATGCCCATCTGCACGAGCACGGCATCAGCTATGAATCGATCGAAGAGTCGATCATGTTGTGGGACCCGATCCGCTATGCCGAGACCTGCCCGTCGTCCGACGGTGCGTGCGCGGTGGTACTGAGTTCGGAATCGGTGGCCGACCGGGCTCCACGCCCACCGGCGTGGATCCATGCCACGGCGATGCGTTCGGAACCGACCCTGTCGGCCGACCGTGACCCGGTGCTCCCCGTTGCATCGACGGACTGTGCCGCAGCGCTCTGGGCCGAGGCGGGCATCACGAACCCCCGCGAAGAGATCGACTGCGCCGAGATCTACGTGCCGTTCAGTTGGTTCGAGCCGATGTGGCTCGAGAGCCTCGGCTTCGCCGGGCCCGGCGAGGGTTGGAAGCTCACCGAGCAGGGTGTGACCGCACTCGACGGCGATCTGCCCGTGAACATGTCGGGTGGCGTGCTCTCGTCGAACCCGATCGGCGCGTCCGGGCTGATCCGCTTCGCCGAGGCCGCCCAACAGGTGCGGGGGCTCGCCGGCGACCACCAGGTGGAGGGCGCCCGCAAGGCCCTGGGCCACGCGTACGGCGGTGGCTCGC
The DNA here is from genome assembly GCA_040255345.1 of Actinomycetota bacterium. Taxonomy (GTDB): domain Bacteria; phylum Actinomycetota; class Acidimicrobiia; order Acidimicrobiales; family Iamiaceae; genus JAFDWI01. Next base: position 27,489 of record JBDZUV010000022.1, read on the forward strand.
AGTACTTCGCCATGTGGGTGGTCGGCTCCGAGAAGCGCTGACGCGCATCGCCGTTCTCGACCGTGCGGGCCGTGGGCGCCGACGGGCGCTGGGGCGCGCCGCGGGCCGGTGCCCCGGCATCGGCGAAGGCTCTGTGTGCGATGGGCCCGAAGGCCCTGCCAGGGGCATGGTGTAAACAAGTCGCTTGACGGAAGAATTCGCGAATCCGAGGGCGACCATGCAACGACCGACTACACCGGAGCACCCGAACACGACCGCGTCGGTCGGCGGAGGCGTGGATCGACGCCGTTTCATCAAACGGGTCGGTATCGGCGCGGCCGCGGGTGGGGTGGCGTGGACCGCCCCGAACGTGGTGACGGCGCCGGCCGTGTTCGCCGCCGGGAGCGAAGTGTCGGGCGCCACCTGGACGCAGCTGTTCCCCGCGGCCTATCCGCCGGCCCGCTATGGCCATGCGATGGCGGCCGACGGGTCAGGTGACGTCGTGCTCTTCGGCGGTCGTGACACGTTCTATCTTGGCGACACCTGGGTCTGGAACGGGGCCACCTGGATCGAGCGAACCACGGTGGACGCTCCGACGCCCCGCTACACCCATGCGATGGCGACCGACAGTTCCGGCAACGTCGTGCTCTTCGGCGGGTTCGACTTCACCGACACCGTGGGCGACACGTGGGTCTGGAATGGAACCACGTGGGCCAACAAGAACTTGGCGACGGCACCAGATGGGCGCTACGGCCATGCGATGGCGACGGACGGGTCCGGCAATGTCGTGCTCTTCGGTGGTCGCAGCGGTCCGAGCTACGTGAACGACACGTGGATCTGGAATGGTTCGGCGTGGTCGCAGCGGACCACGGCGGGTGGCCCGCCGGCCCGCGGCGACCACGCGATGGCGACCGACGGGTCCGGCAACGTCGTGCTGTTCGGCGGCCGCGACGATACGGGTGACCTCGGCGACACCTGGGTGTGGAACGGCTCGACGTGGTCCCAGCAGAGCTCGGCGCTTTCGCCGCCGAAGCGGTCCGATCACGTCATGGCGTCCGACGGGTCCGGGAACGTCGTGTTGTTCGGCGGTAGCAACCTCGCCGGGTATCCGAACGACACATGGATCTGGGACACGACCAAGTGGGTCGAACAGCACCCGGGCACCATGGCTCCCCCGTGGGTCTACAGCGCGATGGCGACCAACAAGGGCGGAGGCACCGTCCAGTTCGGCGGCGGCGGATCGCTCATTCGATCCCATGACACCTGGATCTGGCGCTAGTGGCACGCCCTCCCAGGACCTTCTTCGTTCGATCATGGTGATGGGTGTGCCGATCCTGATGCCACCCGAGCCGGGTCCGCCGGACACCCCGCGTATCCTTGCGACTCGTGAACCGCCGCATCCCTGAACTCTCCTCCGTCGGTATGCCGCACCGTCACGTCCAGCACCGTGCTTGACCGGGCGGTCGGTCGATCCTCGACCGCTGGCGATCGGCCGGTCCCCGCGGACGACGGGATCGACAACGTGCTCCGCACGTTCGTCTCGTTGTTTCGTCGCCGAGCGCGCGCGGTCGCGCTGGGTCTGGCGTTCGGTCTCGCCTTCGGAGTGACCTGGACGCTCGTCGTCCCAGCGCCGGGTTCGGGGACGAAGTACTACAAGGCGACCACGACGCTCGTGGCGCTCGACGACTCGACCGCGACGGTCGACCCGGGCCTGCCGGTCGTGTCGTCCCTGGGCTCACCGCTCCCGACGGCGCTCCGCTACGCCCAGTCGGTGCAGCTCACCGACGCGGTCGCGAAGCAGTTCGGAGTCGCCGCCGACACCGTGGCGCGACACGTGAGTGCGGTCCGCAACGTCGACGTTGCCTATCCGGCACTCGGTATCACCGCACTGGCCACCTCTCCCCGCATCGCCGAGGCCATGGCCACCCACGCGGCGCAACTGACCATCGACCACACCGGACGGGACGACGTCGCGACGGCCTCCCGTGCGACGCTCGAGGCCTCGCTGCGCGGGCTCCAGAGCCAGCGCGAACGTCTCGACGTTCGGATCGCCACCGTCCCTGCGGACGTCGACGATCTGCGACGACAACTCCTCGGCGTGCAGTCACGCATCTCCGCACTGCAGGAGCAACTGGTGGCGCTCACGTCGGTCCCCGACGCGCCGACACTCGAAGTCCAGCAGCCTGCCCGGGCGATTCAGATCAACGCACAGGGTTTCACCTACCGCGTCGATCAGAACGAAAACGCCCAGAGTTCGCTCGAGACGCAGAAACAACGACAAGAGGGGCCTGATTTCGACGAAACGGATCTTTCGCAGAGCTGGCCGCCGGCCAAGCCACTCCGGATCCCGTTGGCGCTGGCACTCGGTCTTATCGCCGGGGCCGCCCTCGCCGTGCTGGTCGAGGCGTGGGACGACCGGATCCGCAACCGTGATGATGCCGAGCGGATCACCGGGTTGCCGGTTCTCGCGGAGATCCCCGACCTCGGTGCGACCCAGTCCCGGCGCGGGGTGGCGATCCTCGACGACGCGATGATGCCGCTCGCCGAGCGCTTCCGCTCGATCCGCACCGCGCTCGAGCTGGCGCTCCACGACGAGCGCCAGGCCGACGGCCGTGCACCGGTGGTGCTGGTGACCTCGCCTTCCCCGGCCGAGGGCAAGACGACCGTCGCCGCGAACCTGGCCGCGGCGTTCGCCGCTTCGGGGACCCGGACCTTGGCGATCGACGGGGACTTCCGTCGACCACGGCTGCACCATCGCCTGGACCCGACACCGGACCCGGTCTCACCGGGTGATCCCCAGTTCACGTCGGTGCCCGATCTGTCGTACCTGGCCGGACCGGTCCATTCCCACCAGCCCGACCTTGCCATCGACACCATCGAAGAGTTGATCCACACCTGGCGGGCGTCACATGACCTCATCGTGCTCGACACGCCGCCGATTCTCACGACCAACGACGCGGCCGACCTGTTGGGCGTCGCCGACCTGGTCGTCGTCGTGGTGCGTGCCGGGCAGACCCGACGCCGGGTCGCACGCCGCGTGGCGAGCCAGCTCCAACGATTGCGCGCGGATGTGGCCGGCGTCGTGCTGAACGACTGCGATGTCGATCGCACCGACGGCTACTCGTATTACTACGACCGTCGGGCCGAACCCCACGCGGCCCCGGTGGCTGGTCGGTCGCGCTCGGGCGCGGAGGCCGTCCCGGTGGACGAACCATCGCAGCCCGCGCCTCGCCGGTAGTGGGTTCGACGCGGTCGTCGACGTGACGGCCGGCGATGGTCGAAACCGGCATCGCCGCCGGACTCGATGGCGCAGTCGACCGCCTGCTGACTCGTCCCGCCGAACACACCTGGCTGCGAGAGGAGCTTCCGAGCCGTTCGCCCAGCGATGCCTCACCGGCGTCCGAGCGCGCACCGCCCAGTCGGACATTCAAGTGGGGCTCTCGACGTACGAGGCGTCCGCGGGCGCGCCGCAATTCTGGGCTCGGGTGGACACGATCGACGAGCGGTGTGGGCGCACCCGGGCGAGTCGCGTCTGGTCGCTCGCGCCCACGGGCGCGTCCAAATGTGGAGCGCGTGCGCCGATTCGGACCGGATTTCGAGGAGAAATTTCGCTGTCACACCCCCTTCGTAGAATCGAACTCGAGTTCGATTCCGAGGGAGTGCACGATGACGATCACCGAAACACCGAACGGCCGACCGTTCGGAATGGACCGACCGCTCGACGAAGATCCGGGGGCGCGCCCGTGGGCGCGTGCGGTTCTCGCCGCGACGCCGACCGAGCATCTCGAAGCCGAGGTCACCACCCGGCTCCGGCGGCTGCACCTCGGGACGTACGAGTTGCTCGCATTGGTCGGAGAACTCG
>JBDZUV010000023.1:0-8729 GCA_040255345.1 Actinomycetota bacterium
TGTCGGTGTGCCCCGCGAGGATCACCCGCTGGGCGAGGCCGAAGTCGGTCCGGGCGACGAGGTTGTCGCCGACGCGGGTGACCTCGAGATGGTCGAGGATCCGTAATTCGGTCTCGAGCCAGTCGACGAGGGGCGCTTCGGCGCGGCTCTCCGAGGGCCGGTCGACCAGTGCCCCGGCGAGCGCGAGCAGATCCTCGGGTAGGCGGTCACCGGGATCGGACGGGACCTCGGGCACCGGCCCGGTCATACCGTGGCGCCGTGGTCGCGCAACACCTGGTTCAACGCCGACTTGTCGTGGCGCTCACCGGGCTCGAGGCGCTTGATCACCAGCACGCAGGGCAGGCCGAACTCGCCGCCCGGGAACGATCGGGGTCGCATCGCCAGGATCGCCACCGACCACGGCGGGACGATGCCCCGCCCGAGTTCCTCGCCGGTCGCCGCGTCGATCACGGGAATCGACCCGGTGATGATGCATCCGGCGCCCAGGACGGTTCCCTCGCCCACCACGGCGCCTTCGGCCACGATGCAGCGAGAGCCGATGAGGCACTCGTCTCCGATCATCACCGGCGCCGCCTGCGCCGGTTCGAGCACGCCGCCGATCCCCACGCCGCCCGAGAGGTGCACGTTCTTGCCGATCTGGGCACAGGAGCCGACCGTCGCCCAGGTGTCGACCATCGTGTTCTCACCCACGTACGCGCCGATGTTCACGTAGCTGGGCATCATGATGACGCCGGGCGCGAGATGGGCGCCGTGGCGGGCCGACGCGCCGGGCACCACCCGCACCCCGGCGGCCCCGTAGCCGGTCTTCAGCGGGATCTTGTCGGCGTACTCGAACGGCCCCAGCTCGATCGTGGACATCGCCGAGAGCGTGAACAGCAACAGGATCGCCTGCTTGCACCAGGTGTGCACGATGATCTCGCCGTCGTCCCCGAATTCGGCCACCCGCGCGTCGCCGGCGTCGAGCAGGGCGATCGCCTCGTCCACCGTCGCCCGGGCATCCTCGTCGGCGGGGGTCAGCGACTCCCGTCGGTCCCAGAGTTCACGAATCCGGTCGGCGAGTTCAGGCACCGGAAGACCCTACCGTGACCGCCCCGCCCACTTGCAGCGGTCAACGTGGCGGTTCCGGATGAGGCCCGCTCGTTCCGGACTCCGGACCCTGACCCTGTTGGGGGGCCTCCCACCATCGACCGGCCTGCGCGCCCGGTGGCGGCCCCGGCGGCCCCGGCGGGGCCGGTGGCGCGACCGGATACCCCGGCGGGGGCGGCGGCATCGTCGGCGGTGGGAACGACCCGGGCGCGCCAGAGGGGTACCCCGGGTACGCGTACGGATACGGCCCGCCCGGGGGCATCGGCGGCCTGCGGTGACGGCGGACCGCCGTCACGACCACCACGACCAGCCCGGTGAGCACGAGCAGACCACCGCCGACAGCGCCGAGACCCAGCAGCCCGAAGTTTCCGCCGACTCCCTCGCCGACCCCGAGCGTCGACCCGGGTGTCACGTTCGTCGCGGTGAGGTGGTAGCGGCCAGGTCGGTCCGCATGGAACGTCGCCACGGCCACGGCCTCCAGGGTCGTCCCCGTCCGGCCGTCCACGTCGGAGGTCGAACGGGACCCGCTGTAGGGCGAGGTACGCACGGGGGCTCCGTCGGGATCGGTCACCGCGACCTCCACGGCGGGAACGAACTGATTGCCGGTTCGCTCGGGCCCCACCACGAAGATCACCTTCCCGCCGGGGTCGTCGATCCACACGCCGCTGGACGCGTCGACCACATCGGGAAAGGCGAAGGCGTCGACCGCCCGGGAGATACCCACGATGAGGACCACCACGGCCAGCGCGGCCCCGATCACCATCAGCGTCGCACCCGACCAGTACCCGGCGACCCCCGGCCGGTCGCCGGGACCCGACGGGTAGCCCGGCGGCGGAACGATCGGCCCCGGCGCCCGCCCGCCGGGCACGGCGGGGCCTGCGGGCCAGGGCGGCGGGACCGTGCTCATCGCAGGACCGTCGTCGGTGCCGCGGTGGCCGCCAGGCGCCGTTCGACCAGGTCGAGGGATGCCTCGGGTCGGACGGCGGCGACCCGCACGAATCCCCGGGCCGCATCGCCGTAGAACTCGCCTGGAGACACCAGGAGGCCCACCTCGGTGGCGAGGCGCTCGGCCAGGGACCAGGCATCACCGTCGGGTGCGGCGGCCCAGACGTAGAACGCGCCGCCCGGCATCGCCGCATCGACACCGAAGTGGGCGAGGAGCGCCACGAGGCGTTCCAGGCGGCGCCAGTAGCGGCGACGTTGCTCATCGACGTGGGCGTCATCGCCGAGCGCCACGACCGCCGCGTCCTGGACCGGGCCGGGGACCATCCGACCGGCGTGTTTGCGCACCTCCGAAAGGTAGTGCACCAGCTCGTCGTCACCGGCGTAGAACCCGACCCGCGCACCGGCCAGGTTGGAGCGCTTCGACAACGAGTGCACCGCCAGCACCCCGGCGGTGCCGTGGGCGAGCATCGACCGGCCCGGTACCCGCCCGACCTCGGGGGCGACCGGCCCACGTCCGTCGTGCTGGTCCCAGGTGAACTCGATGTAACACTCGTCGGAGCACACCGGCACGTCACGGGCGCGCCCCCAGGCGGCCGCCGCGGCGAGATCGTCGAGGCCGCCCGCGGGATTCCCGGGGGTGTTCACCCACAGGCACAGAGCACGCGCGGCATCCTCGGGGCTGATCGCGGTCAGGTCGATCCGCCAGTCCTCGTCCATCGGCACGGCGACCGCCCGACAGCCGGCGAGCTGGGCCCCCATCGCGTAGGAGGGGTAGCTGACTGCCGGGTAGAGCACGGTGTCGCGCGCGGGCGAGCGCAGGCGCAGCAGGTGAGGCAGGTCAGCGACGAACTCCTTGGTGCCGATGCAGGCCGCCACATCCGACGCCGCGACATCCACACCGAAGCGACGGCCAAGCCATGCGGCCGCGGCACGGCGGAAGGCCTCGGTCCCGATCGAGGGTGGATACCCGGCCGCGTGGGTCGATGCCGCAAGCATCTCGGTGACCGCGGCCGGCGGTGGATCACCGGGGGTACCCACACTGCAGTCCACGACCCCACCCTCGTGCGCGTCGGCGAGGGCGCGCAACGGATCGAGCCGGTCGTAGGGATACGGCGGCGGCGTGAAGCCCCTGGGACCGGTCACGGCGCCACGACCAGGGGCGCGAACCGGGGCAGCATCTCTTCCTGCAATCTCGCGGTCACCCTGACCCCGTGGTCACCGGGTTCGGTTCCCACGACCTCACCGTCCCGGTGCAGCGCCGCCAGCACCTCACCTCGGGCGTAGGGCACGAACAGTTCGACGAGCGCGGCCCCGCGATTGACCTCGGTCGAGAGGCGTTCCAACAGGGCGTCGATCCCGGCACCGGTGTGGGCCGAGACCACGACGGTCGACCCACCGAGTTCCGGCAGGCCCACGAGCCGGGCGCAGACCTCGGCGGGGTCGACGAGGTCGGACTTGTTCGCCACGACCAGCTCGGGCACGTCGCCCGCGCCGATCTCGCCGAGCACCTCACGGACCGCGGCGTACTGGGCCCCCGGGTCGTCGTCGGACGCATCCACCACATGCACCAGCAGATCGGCCCCGGAGACGACCTCGAGAGTCGACTTGAACGCCTCGACCAGATGGTGCGGCAGCTTGCGGACGAAACCCACCGTGTCGGTGGCGAGCACCGACTGGCCGCCTGGCAGATCGAAACGACGGGTCGTGGCGTCGAGCGTGGCGAACAGCCGGTCCTCGACCAGCACGTCGGACCCGGCGAGCCGGTTCAGTAGCGTCGACTTGCCGGCATTGGTGTAGCCGACGATGGCGACGAGGGGCACCGGACCGCCGGCCCGGGCCTTGCGCTGGGTCGCCCGGTTCGCGCCGATGGTCTTCAGTTCGCGTTCCAGGTGGTGGATGCGGCGGACGATGCGGCGACGGTCGACCTCGAGTTTGGTCTCGCCGCCACCCATCCGGGTGCCCACACCGCCACCTTGCTGGGAGAGCGACGTTCCCTTGCCACGCAGGCGGGGCAGCCGGTAGCGCAACAGGGCGAGTTCGACCTGGGCGCGACCTTCGGTGGTGGTGGCGTTCTGGGCGAAGATGTCGAGGATGACCGCGGTCCGGTCGATGGCGGTGCGGCCCAGCGCCTTTTCGAGGTTGCGCTGCTGGGCCGGCGACAGTTCCTCGTCGAACACGACGGTGTCACAATCGGTCGCCTCGGCGAGCGTCCGCAACTCGGTGACCTTGCCACGACCCAGGAACGTCGCCGGATCGGGTCGGTCACGGCGTTGCACGACGCGGCCCACCACGTCGGCACCCGCGGTGTCGACCAGCAGCTCGAGCTCGTCGAGGCCGGTCTCGACGTCGGCACGGGTCTCGCTCGCGAACTGCACGCCGACGATCACGATGCGCTCACGGAAGGTGCGTTCGATGAAGGCGTCTGATGCGCCGCCGAACTCGCCGAAACCGCCCCGGTGGTCACCGGTCACTCCGGGCAGGTCGGGGTCGCGCCCGGTCATGGTTTCACCACCAGATCGGCGATCCATTCGGAGGGTCCGTACAGCGTGGGCTCGTCTGCCAACTCGACGCGCACCGTACCTCCGGGCATACGCACGCTGACCGGGCTCGACGCGGCACCCCAGGCGTGCAGGCTCAGGGCGGTCGCGGTGGCGCCGGTGCCGCATGCCAGGGTGACGCCGGCGCCGCGTTCCCACGTGACCTGGTCGACCTCGTTGTCGCCGGTGATCGTGATGAAGTGCACGTTCACGCCACCGGGAACGAGCGCATCCCACGCGGGGCCTTCCACTTCGAGGTCGACATCGGCAACGTCGGCGACCTCCAACACGAGATGCGGATTTCCCACGTCCCAGGACGCCATCCGTCCGATCGGTCGCCGACCGGGAACCGTGATGCCCTCCAGGCTCGGACCGGGCCGGGGCGCCCCCATCGTGACCGACGCGGTGACCACGTCGGGATCACCGCCGGGGTCGGCGTCGACCGAGACCGTTCGCGGCCCGCCATCGGTCTGGACGCGCAGCGTGGCCGGCAGCGACGACCCCGTGTGGCGGATCACGGCCTGGGCGAAACAGCGGATCCCGTTGCCGCTCATCTCGGCGAGAGACCCGTCCGCATTGTGCAGGGTCATCTCCCAGGCGTCGGGCGCGGGCCCGGGTACGGCGGTCAGCAACCCGTCGGCGCCGACCCCACGGTGCCGGTCACAGACGCGCCGCGCGAACGCGGCCGGGTCGGCCGGCGCGTCGTGGGTCCCGTCGGCGACGTACACGATGAAGTCGTTGCCGAGGCCGTGCAATTTGGTCAGAGGAAAGGTGTCGGACATCTGCCTCCATTCTCCCACGTCTCCGAGTGATCCCCACCCCGGTTTGTCCGATGCGGTGGACTGCCCTCCCTCACGCGCTCCGCCATCGCTCGACGAGCCGGTCGATGACCGCCGAAGCGTGCTCGGCGCCGGTGACGTCGCACCAGACCAGGCGTGGGTCGCGGCGGAACCACGAGCGTTGGCGGCGGGCGAAGCGCCGGGTTGCGGTGACCGCGTCGGCCAGCGCTTCGGACAGCGTGCATTCCCCCGCGAGATGGGCGGCGAACTGGCGGTAGCCGAGCGCCTGGGCGGCGGTCCGGCCGAGTGGGCGTTCCCGGCTGGTCAGTCGTCGGACCTCGTCGAGGAAGCCCGCATCGAGTTGGTCGCGGTAACGCTGTTCGATACGGGCGTTGAGTTCCGCGGCGTCCACGTCGAGTGCGACGAGGTCCCAGTCGATCGCCGGGTAGGTGTCCAGACCTTCGCCGTAGGAAGAGAACGGGCGGCCCGAACCCTCACACACCTCCAGGGCACGGACGATCCGGCGACGGTTGCCCGGTTCGATCCGAGCGGCGGCCACCGGGTCGCGCTCCTGGAGCTCCGTGTACAGCCCCGCCAGATCGTCTCTGGCTTCGATCCGGGCCCGGACGTCCGGATACCGGGCGGGGATGTCGAGCTCGTCGACGATCGCCCGCAGATACAGTCCGGTTCCTCCCACGAGCAACGGCCTGTGCTGTCGGGATTCGATGTCGGCGATCGCATCCTGGGCCGCGACCTGGAAGGCGCGGAGCGTGAACTCGTCGCCGGGGTCGGCGACGTCGAGCAGGTGATGGGGCACTTCGGCCCGCATCGTCGGCGTGGGCTTCGCGGTGCCGAGGTCCATGCCCACGTACACCTGCATCGAATCGACGGTGACGATCTCGATGTCTCCGAGTGTGCGGGCCACCTCGTGGGCGATGGCGGACTTGCCGGTCGCGGTCGGTCCGACGATCCCCAACCGGGTCGGGGCGCCCGTCAGAACAGCTCCTCGAGGGCCACGTAGGTCTCGATGCGCAACAGGTCGGGCTCGGCCAGCCCGTAGGTCGAGAAGAAGTCGGGCAGGACCTCGCCCGACAGGTTCCGCGCCAGCGAACGTGCCGTGACCGCCAGGTCGTGGTGCCGGTCTCCGACGCCGGCGAACGCCCAGTCGACCGCCCCGACCGTGGTGGAGTACGCCGGGTCGAACACGACGTTCGACACACACAGGTCGCCGTGCAACAGGACCCGGTCCTCGGGCCCGGGTGGGCTCGTCGCGTCGGCCATCTGTCGGACCCGGTCCAACAGATCCTCCGGCGTGTAGTGGTCATAGGGGTCATCGAGCCGTGTCGTGTCGACCAGTCCGGCGTCGACGCGCGCGGCGGCGTCGGCCAGTCGGCTGGCGAGTCCGGCGTCGAAGGGGCAGGTGTCGATGTCGATGCGACGGGAAGCTTCGTGCAGCGAGGCCAGCGCCCGGGCGAAGCTCTCCACCGCGATCTCCGGAGAGCGCATCAGACGCGGGTCGACGGTGCCCGGCAACCAGGTCGTGACCAGGATCGGGTCGGGGTCGTCCGGTTCGGGTACGGCCACGACCCCGGGAACTCCGAGACCCCGTCCGGCGAGATGCTCGGCGACCCAGGCGAGCCGGGCCGCTTCGGCATGGATGAGTGAGACGGCCTCGTCACGGGCCGCGCCCGAGCCCGGGTCCGTGCCCGTGGGATCCGACCCGAGGGCCGTGGTCGGCATCTTGACGGCGAGGTCGGCCCGGTCGTCGTCGAACGTGGCCCGCCAGACCTGGGCGCGCCGACCACTCGACACCCGTTCGAAGCGGGCCCCGGCGAGGAGTTCGGTTGCCGGGCCGTGCAGATCAGGACCGACGGTCACCTTCACGACGCCGAAACGGGAATCCGTGTGCGGTGCCGGGCCGGTTCGAGCACCTCGATCAGTTCGCCTCGCAGAAAGTGCGGCGCGGCGCTGGTGATCCGGGTCGAGACGTACGTGCCGGCCCGCAGCGGGGCGGGTGCGGTGAAGTGGACGAGCTTGTTCTGGCGGGTCCGCCCCGAGGTCACCGAAGGATCCCGTTTGGAGGGTCCTTCCACCATGACCTCCTCGATCCGACCGACCCGGGCCTCGTGTTTGGCGAGTCCGGAACGTTCCACGACCACCCGCAGGCGCTCGAACCGATCGGCGATGACGTCGGCAGGGACGAGCGGCAGGTTCTTCTCGGTGGCCTCGGTGCCCGGTCGCGGCGAGTAGATGAACGTGTAGGCGCTGTCGTATTCGGCGGCCGCGGCGACGTCGAGGGTCGCCGCGAAGTCGTCGTCGGACTCACCGGGGAAGCCGACGATGATGTCGGTGGTGACCGCGAGGTCGTCGATTTCGGCCCGGGCGGCGGCCAGCTTCGCGAGGTAACGCTCCGCGGTGTAGCCACGGTGCATCGCCGCGAGCACCCGGTCGCTGCCGGCCTGCAGGGGCAGGTGCAGGTGTTCACACACCGCAGGCACCTCGGCCATCGCGGTGATCGTCTCGGGGCGCAGATCCTTGGGGTGGGGGCTGGTGTAGCGCACCCGCGCGATGCCCTCGATGTCGCCCACGGCCCGCAGTAGATCGGCGAACAGTGGCCGCACCCGCACCGACTCCCCCGCCTTGCGTCGTGCGAGGGTGAGGTCACGGCCGTAGGAGTTCACGTTCTGGCCGAGCAGGGTCACTTCGCTCACGCCCTCGGCCGCGGCCCGGGCGACTTCTTCGACGATCCGATCGAAGGGTCGACTGATCTCGGGCCCGCGCACAGCCGGGACGATGCAGAACGCGCAGTTGTTGTCACATCCGATCTGGATCGTGATCCACGCCGAGTGGCCGGTGGTCCGCCGGGCGGGCAGCGCCGACGGGAACAGTTCGTGGTCATCGGCGACGGTGGCCTCGAGGATCTCGGTGATCGGACCCTGCTCATCCGCGTGGTGCAGCAGGTCCACCGCTCGGTGCACGTTGTGGGTACCCATCACCACGTCCACATAGGGAGCACGCTCCCGGATGGAGTCCCGGTCCTTCTGGGCCAGACACCCGGCGACGATGATCCGCTTGTCGGGATCGTGGTCCTTGAGCGGCTTGAGATGCCCGAGCGTGCCGTACAGCTTGTTGTCGGCGTTTTCCCGGACACAACAGGTGTTGAGCACGATCACATCGGCGGTGTCCTCGTCGTCGGACAGCACCAGCCCATCGGCTTCGAGCAGGCCCGCGATGCGCTCGGAGTCGTGTTCGTTCATCTGACAACCGAACGTGCGGATGGCGTAGGTACGCGGCCCAGGTGAATTCGACACGGACGGGGTCGGGTCAGGCATCTGGTCATTGTCCCACCCGTCGGCGGAAACCGACAATGCGGCGGTAGCGA
>JBDZUV010000023.1:8829-31305 GCA_040255345.1 Actinomycetota bacterium
CGTGCCCGCGGGCACGAGTACCCAGCCCGAGCGTGCCCGCGGGCACGGACCCCGATACGAACCGTGCCCGCGGGCAGCGATCCGAGATTCCGGTGCTGCCCGCGGGCACGCTCGGGGTCCGTCCCACCCGACTGAGCTCAGTCCTCCAGGGAGATGGGCTCCTCGTCGGCCTCGGTCATGACGTCGTCGGGATCGGCGTCGCCGAGACCCACCGCCTTGCGGATCCGCTCGGACACCTCGACCATGATCTCGGGGTTCTCGGCCAGGAAGTCCTTGGCCTTCTCGCGGCCTTGACCGAGCTGCTCGCCTTCGTAGGTGTACCAGGCACCCGACTTGCGGATGATCTCCTCGTCCACGCCGATGTCGAGCACCGACCCCTCCCGGCTGATCCCGCGTCCGTACATGATGTCGAACTCGGCCTGGCGGAACGGCGGGGCGACCTTGTTCTTGACGATCTTGGCCCGGGTGCGGTTGCCCACGACCTCGACGCCGTCCTTGATCGCCTCGATCCGGCGGATGTCGATGCGCACCGAGGAGTAGAACTTCAGCGCCCGGCCACCCGGCGTGGTCTCGGGAGACCCGAACATCACGCCGATCTTCTCGCGGAGCTGGTTGATGAAGATGCAGACCGTGTTGGACTTGTTGAGGTTCCCGGTCAGCTTGCGCAGCGCCTGGGACATCAGCCGGGCCTGCAGGCCGACGTGGGTGTCGCCCATCTCGCCTTCGATCTCGGCCCGGGGGGTGAGCGCCGCGACCGAGTCGATCACGATCACGTCGATGGCGTTCGAGCGGATCAGCATGTCGGTGATCTCCAGGGCCTGCTCACCGGTGTCGGGCTGGGAGATCAGCAACTCGTCGATGTCGACACCGATGTTGGCGGCATAGGCCGGGTCCATCGCGTGTTCGGCGTCGACGTAGGCGCAGATTCCACCGTTGCGCTGCGCTTCGGCGACCACGTGCATCGCCAGCGTCGACTTCCCCGACGCTTCGGGGCCGTAGATCTCCACGACCCGGCCTCGGGGCAGTCCCCCGACCCCGAGGGCGAGGTCCAGGGCCAGCGCGCCGGTGGAGATCGATTCGACCTGCATCGAACCCTTCTCCCCCATCTTCATGACCGAGCCGGCACCGAACTGCTTGTCGATCTGGCTGAGTGCCATGTCCAGAGCTTTTTCCCGCTCCACGGGGCGTCCTTCCTTCATGGTGTTACTCCCTTTGCATCGGGTTGTCGGCCGAGGCGGATGTGCGGTCGACCAGGTGGTTGTCGGGCTGCATCGAGGAGCAGCGATTGGATGAGACGCACCCTAGGAAGGGGGTGTGACATTTTCGTTTCCCGCCCCGAGCGGACCGTGGGAGGATCCCACCGACCGGACCGGAGTGAGCAGCGAATACCGCCAGTGTAGTTTCCGAACACCCGTTCGTTCAAGGACCCCCGTGCCCGTCGGACCGAAGGTGCCGGGCCGGGGCGAGTGGACCCGGCCGTTGCGGGGTCAGTCCCCGTCGACGCCGAGCAGGGCACGTCGCAGCACGTCGAGTGCGCTGATCGTGCCGTAGGCCCGGATGCGCTTGCGATCACCGAACAGCGTCAGTCGTTTCGCATGGGTTGCACCCGCGACGTCCCATCCCACGAACACCCTGCCCGGCGGCTCGCCCTCCTGGCTGGCAGGTCCCGCGACCCCCGTGATCGCCAGGCCGACGTCCGCGTCGAGCAACCGTCGGACTCCCTCGGCCATCGCAATCGCCGTTTCGGCACTGATCACCGGCCCGTCGGGCACACCCAACACGGCGTGTTTCACCTCGGTCGCATAGGAGACCACCCCGCCGCGCAACACCTCCGACGATCCGGCGACGTCGGTCAGCCGGGCCGTGATCATGCCGCCGGTCATCGATTCGGCGACCGCGAGCGACTGTCCACGACCCCGCAGGATGTCGAGCACGACCGACTCCATCGTGGCGTCGTCCTCGCCGAACACCGTCGATCCCAACTCGGCCCGCAGCTCGTCCGCGACCGCGTCCACCGCACGCCGTGCCGCGCCGATGTCGTCGGCCTTTGCGGTGATGCGCACCTTGATCCCCTCCACCCCACTCGCCAGGAACGCGATCGTCGCCGCGCCCGATTCCTCGAGCGCCGCGATCGGCCCGGCGAGGTGTTCGGCCAGACCCGATTCGGACTCGCCCCAGGTGCGCAGGGTACGTGACACGATCGCCACCGACCCACCCTGACGGGCCCGCAGATCGGGCAGCACGGCCCGATCGAGCATCTCGGCCATCTCGTGGGGCACGCCGGGAATCGCGTAGACGACCTTGGTGACCGTCTCGCCGTCAGGACCCGGCGAGAGGATCGGACAGATCAGACCCGGCGCAGTGCCCTGGGTCTGGGGGATGACGATCGCCCCTTCGGGCACGTCGGCCTGGAGCAGGTTGTTGGCCGGCATCGTGCGACCCCGGGTGGCGAACATCGCCGAGATCACGTCGACCAGCGCCTCGTCACGCACCAGCTCGACGCCCATCACCTTGGCCAACACCGTGCGGGTGATGTCGTCGTGGGTCGGGCCGAGCCCACCGCACACGATGACCGCGTCGGAACGATCGAGTGATCGCTGCACCGCCGCGGTCGCGCGCTCGAGGTTGTCGCCGACCTTGATCTGCAGGTACGAATCGATGCCCGACGCGGCCAGTCGCTCCCCGATCACTGCGGAGTTCGTGTCGATCACCTGCCCGAGCAGCAACTCGGTTCCCACGGCGACGACCTCACAGCGCATGGCAACGGATCCTAGGCACCGGCGCGCTTCCTCCGGCCCATCACCGGTGCAGCACCATCGGAGTCCCCATCGTCGTCCGTCCGTTCGAACTCGGTGCGCTGGCACCTCTCACCTTCGTCAGCGTCAGTCGTCTGGGTCGACGCTTGCGATGCGACGCTTCCCGTCATGACTGCTCACAAGGAGCAGGTCTCCGGTGGTGCCTCGCCAGAGATAGGTGTCGAAGGTGCCCGTCGGCAGGTCGGTGACCTTCCCGTCGGCCAGGAGCACGGCGAAACCCTTGTTCCCGGAAGCCCCGGACCTGCCACCGGTCAACACCGCGTGTTCGCCGGACACGATCCCGGTCACGACCGCTCCGGCTGCGAGTGAGGCGGGTTCGAACCGTTTCCAGTCGTCGCCGACACGCTTCCAGACCACGACGCCGGTCAGGTCTTCCTGCATCTCATCGGGCGGTGTGTCGACGGGCGCTGTGTCGACGGGCGGGGTCGACGTGATGACCGGGCCGGTCCCATCGCAGCCGAACGACGTGGTCACGCCACCGAAGTAGTCGGCGAGTTCGGGCAGGGCGATCTGGTCGACCGCGCCGCCGTCGAGGCCGACCCGCCACAGCGCGTAGGCGACGCCGGCTCCCGAATGCTTCCTGAACAGCCACAGGTCGTCACCGGCAACACAGGTCGCGACCCGCGTGCCCGTCGACACCGTCGCGATCGGCGCGGCGTCACCGGCCGCGTCGAATCGGGTGACCCGCAGCGACTCACCGGTCCAGTCGGCCAGGACGACGTCACCGTCGACGGCGTGGAGACCATCGAGGGAAC
The DNA here is from genome assembly GCA_040255345.1 of Actinomycetota bacterium. Taxonomy (GTDB): domain Bacteria; phylum Actinomycetota; class Acidimicrobiia; order Acidimicrobiales; family Iamiaceae; genus JAFDWI01. The sequence goes on from JBDZUV010000023.1 coordinate 12,401, forward strand.
CCGGTGGATCCAGTGGGAGGTCCTCGGTCTGCCACGTTCCCGCGGAAGGATCGAGCCGGACGAGCACATTCGACGAGCCGCAGTCTTCGGGAGCATCGCCGGGTCCGCAGCGACTCCCGACTCCCACGAACGCGTCGCCGTCGGCCACGAGCGCGTTGACGGCGATCGGGGAGTCGCCTTGGACCGGCCCCACAATGGTCTTCACTTTTCGAGCCTGCAGATCCACCGCGGTCACCTTCGAGGGTTCCTTACTCGTGTCGGGCTTCTCCATGTCGATCCAGTCGGGGTCTTCGAGCACCCCGACCACCCAGTCGTCGCTTGCCGCCACCGCGTGAGTGCCCAAGCCTCCCGGCACACGAATCGGCCGGTCCGCGCCGATCTTCGACGGGCCGGTCGTGGTCGAGGGTCCGCCTGATCCGTCGGTGGACGCGCATGCGGCCACCGCCAGAGTCACCACCACTCCGACCACCAGGCCGACTCGGCGGCTTCTCACCGATGCTCCGTCGCTCATTGTCAAACGCTATCTGACCGTTTGGGGGTCACACGCGAGGTCCGGGGTGCCCCGACGGCCTGCACCGCCAACATCACGGGCGAGGCGACCGGGCCCACCCCCGGGTTCTGAAGGCGTCGGGTTCGCCGCGTTCCTCACGGACACCTGCCGCGCGGCGAACGATGCCGCGGTACGCCGCCTACCCTGAGGGCCCATGGAACTGCGCATCTTCACCGAACCTCAGCAGGGCGCCACCTACGACGACCTGCTCACCGTGGCGTTGTACGCCGAACGGCTCGGGTTCGGGGCCTTCTTCCGGTCCGACCACTACACCAAGATGGGGAACGTGACCGGCCTGCCCGGCCCGACCGATGCATGGACCACGCTGGCAGGCCTGGCCCGGGACACCTCCACGATCCGCCTCGGCACACTGGTCACCGCGGGCACGTTCAGGCTGCCCGGGCCACTCGCGATCACGGTGGCCACGGTCGACGCGATGAGCAACGGACGGATCGAACTCGGCCTCGGTGCGGGCTGGTACGAGCTGGAACACGCCCAGTACGGCATCGCCTTTCCACCGGTCGGCGAGCGTTTCGACCGCCTGGAAGAACAGTTCGCGATCATCACCGGCCTCTGGGACACCCCAAGCGACAAGACGTTCAGCTTCGAGGGATCGCACTACTCGCTCACCGATTCGCCGGCGCTGCCCAAGCCCGTCCAGTCGCCGCACCCGCCGCTCATCGTCGGCGGCACCGGGCCCAGCCGCACGCCAGCACTCGCGGCCCGCTACGCGGCCGAATACAACGTGGCGTTCCGGCCGGTGGACGAGACCGCGGCGGCCTACGCGCGGGTGCGCGCCGCGTGTGAAACCGCGGGACGGGACCCCGACGACCTGATCTATTCGGCCGCACAGGTGCTGTGTGTCGGCGAGAACGACGACGAGGTCGCCCGCCGCGCCGCGGCCATCGGGCGCGAGCCCGACGAGTTGCGCGCCAACGGCATCGCCGGCTCCGCAGACGAGGCTCTCGCCAAGATCGCCCAGTTCACCGAGATCGGTGCCACGAGGCTGTACCTGCAGGTGCTCGACCTGACCGATTACGACCACCTCGAGTTGGTCGCCGCCGAGGTCATGCCCCGGCTCTAGGCACAGCGCCCCACGACGGCAGGTCGTCGATTCAGCGGTCCATGGCGGTCGCGGCCGCACGGCCGCTGAGCAGGTACTGCGCACCCGAGGCGACCGTGAGCGCGACCGCGACCCACAAGAGCGCCTGACCGAGGCCGATCGAATCGGCGGTCGCGGGCGCGATGACCGCGCCGATCGCCAACTCCTGCACCACGGTCTTGACCTTGCCGAGCCCACGGGCCGGCACGGCCAGGCCGCGGCGTCCCCACCACGAGCGGTACACGCTGATCACGAGTTCACGCACCGCGATGATCCCCACCGGCACCCACCACATCGCGTCGGTGGCCACCAATGCGAACATCGCGCCCAGCACGAGGGCCTTGTCCGCGAGCGGGTCGAGGAACGCGCCCGAGCGGGTCGACCCCTGCCGTCGCGCGATGTAGCCGTCGACGCCGTCGGACGCGGCGAGGATGAACGCCAGCGTGAAGGTGCCCCAGCTCACCCGGTTGGCGAAGATCTGGGCGACCAGCAGCGGCACCAGGGCGAGCCGTGCCAAGGTGACCAGGTTCGCCGGAGTGAGCAGCGCCGACGGCCCGAACCGCTCCGGAGGGAGAGACCCGATCGACGATTGGCCGTCCACGTCGGTCACCGCAGCGATTCCCCCACCGCGGCGCCCACGGGAACCGCCTCGAGGTCGGTTCCGGCCGCTCCGGTGATCTCGACGTCACAGAACGCTCCCACCTCGAGGGATTCGGGGACGCTGATGATCCCGTCGATCTCGGGGGCCTCACGGTGGCTGCGCGCGACGCCGGGTCGGTCGACGAGCACCCGGGCGGTCGTGCCCACCAGGTCGTCACGGGCGTCCGCGGTGATGCGTTCCTGGAGTTCACGCAGCTCGGCAAGTCGGTCGGCGACCAGGCCCCGGGGCACCTGGCCGTCCAGGCCGACCGCGTGGGTCCCCTGTTCGGGTGAATACGCGAAGAACCCGCACCAGTCCAGGCGTGCCCAGGCGACGAAGTCCAACAGTGCGTCGTGGTCGGCCTCGGTCTCACCGGGATAGCCGACGATGAAGTTCGACCGGAACGCGCTGTCGGGCTCGAGGCCTCGGATCCGATCGATACGTGCCGCGAATTTCTCGGCCGAACCCGGGCGCCGCATCCGTCGCAGCAGCGGCGGCGACACATGCTGCAGCGACAGGTCGAAGTACGCGACCCCCGTGGCGAGCATCGCGTCGATCAACGCGTCGGTGAGCCCCGATGGATACAGGTACAACAGGCGCACCCATTCGACCCGCGCCGCGGCTTCGCGGACGAGGCGTTCGAGCTGGAGGCTGCCCTGGCCCTGGTCACGGCCGTAGGAGACGAGATCCTGGGCGACCAGCACGATCTCGGACACGTCCAGCGCCTCGATCTCGGCGAGGACCGACTCGATCGGCCGGGACCGTTGCTTGCCCCGGAACGTCGGGATCGCACAGAACCCACACGCCCGGTCACACCCCTCCGCAGCCTTCACATAGGCCCAGGGGCGGACCGATGCGGGGCGGGGAAGGTTCAACAGGTCGAAGTCCGCGACCGAGGCGCCGGCGGGGCGAGGTTTGCGGCCGATACCCAGGCTGACCGGCCCCGACCCAGCAGAAGCCGGCGAGCGGTCGGGGTCGAGTTCGTGGCCGAATCCGGCGACCCGGTCGACCTCGGGCAGGGCTTCGGCCAACTCGTCGCCGTAACGCTCGGCCATGCAGCCGGTGACCACCAGCCTGGACCCTTCGTGACGAACCTCGTCCAGACCGAGCACCGTGTCGATCGACTCGGTGCGGGCTTCTTCGATGAACGCACACGTGTTGACGACGATCAGATCGGCATCACTCGGGTCGGCCACCGCGTCGAGGCCGTCTGCTTCGAGCTTGCCCGCGAGCTTGTCGGAGTCGACCTGGTTCTTCGCACACCCGAGGGTGACGATCGAATACGTGCGGGCCTCGGTGGACATGAAGAGCACATTGTCCCACGTCGACCCGCCGCACGCGCCAGTCCGCGTCACGCGGGAGCGCTCGTCAGTGCGTGGTGGCGTACCGCTCGGGGTAGCGCTTGGAGAGATCTGCGCATTCCGGGCACACCGATTCGGGGATCACCCCGAAGCGCATCAGGACCGAGAAGATCTTGCAGCCGATGCAGTAGCCGAACGCCGACTCCAGAACGGCCGGCACCGCCAGCATGCCGACGACCACGAGCGCGGCGGTGTGCAGACCGAAACCGAAGTACAACACCGCAGCCGTGCCACTGAACACGAATCCCATACCCTGAGCGAAACGCTTGGGCGGCCCGGGAACGAGCTTCGCCGGGCCCATTCGCGGCGCCGCCACCCGGGTGGCGAACTGTCCCAGCGGGCTGAGAGTCGGACCGGTGGCGACCCGGGCCGCGAAGCCGTAGACCAGGAGCGCCAGCGGGATCCACGAGCCGGTCACGATCGTCGCCACACAGAGCAGCACCACACCCGCTGCGACGGTCCGCGCCGCATGGTCGTTGACTGGATCAGGAAAGTCGAGCAACTTGGTCATGTTTGAAACCCTACCAAGGTGGTCGAGAATTGCGTCAACCTCCCCCGTCGTGGCAATGGTCACGTACTCCCGGCAGGCTGGAGTCATGGATGCTGCATGGATCGAACAAGACCACTCAATGCACCGCGAGTTCACCTTCGCCGATTTCTCCGAGGCGTGGGGCTTCATGACCCGGGTGGCGCTGGAAGCCGAGAAGCGGAACCATCACCCCGACTGGTCGAACTCGTGGAACACGGTGAAGATCTCGCTGACCAGCCACGATGCCGGCAGGGTCACCGACCGGGACCGGGATCTTGCCGAGGCGATCGACGCGATCGCGGACGACGCCGGCTGACGCGATGCTCTTCGACCAGCTGCCGTTCGACGAGCTGCTGACCGGCGAGCAACCAGCCGGTCGGCGCGACGACGTCGTTCAGGAATACGTGAGGCCGAATCCGAACGGGTAGGCCGCTTCGACCCCGAGATGGTCGAGCAGTCGCTGGCCGAACAACGGCCCATAGGAGATCGAGGTGGCCTGCGGGTCGAAGGGCGGCAGGTGCTCCTCGCTCGTGGGGATCGCGAAGGGCAGGCGACCGGTCGGTGCGGCGTTGCCGAGCACGATGTCGGCCAGGGCGTGGCCGCCTTCCATGCCCGGATACCACAGGATGACGATGCCGGGCACCAGGTGGTGCCAGGACTGCATCAGCACCGCGCTGGCGCACATCAAGACGACCACGACCCGCTCGTTCGCCGCCGCGACAGCTTCGATGAGCGCTTCGTCGTCGGCGCGGAGGCGCAACGACCGCCGGTCGCCGCCCTGGCCGATGCCTCCGCCCTCGCCGTCGCGGCGCGCGAACGCGGCAGCGAACTCCGGCGCGAGCTCGTCGGGCATCGGCGGGAACAGCGCAGTGAGCTCACCCGGGATGTCGCCGACGTTCTCGCCCTCGTCGTCGTGGGTGTAGCCGACGACGACGATCACCGCGTCGGCGCCGGAGGCCATGGCGGCCGCGGCCGCCGGGTCGGCGCCGTCGTCGTGGTCGACCGCCACGCCGTGCGGTGCGAGCGCGGCGCGCAGCCCCTCCAGCGGCGTCACGACCTCGGGCGGTCGCACCGCGCTGGAACCGTGGTCGCCCGTGTTGGGGATTGCCGCCAGCCGGCCGATCACCGCCAACCGCGTCGACGACTCCGGGTCGAGCGGGAGCACCGGCGCGCCGTCGACCGGTTCGTTGCGCAACAGCACGATCGACCGGGTCGCCACTTCGCGGGCCAGCGCCCGGTGTTCGGCACAGGCCACCACCTCCGGGCCGTAGTCCCCGGGTTCGCCGGCGGGCTCGGCGAACGCGAGCTGGGTGCGCAACAGTCGCCGCACCGCGGTGTCGATCGTGGCCTCGTCGACGTCGCCGCGGCGATGCGCTTCGGCGAGGTGCGCGTCGTGGATCATGGCGAAGGGCATCTCGAGGTCGAGGCCCGCGTTGATCGCCGCGGCACTGTCGCGCAGTCCGAACATGAAGTCCGACATCACGAACCCTTCGAACCCCCACTCGTCACGCAGGATCGTCGTGAGCAGTTCGTGGTTCTGGCCGCACCAGTCGCCGTTCACCGAGTTGTACGCCGCCATCACCGCGGCGACCCCCTCGCCGACGATGCGCGCGAAGGGCGCCAGGTAGACCTCGCGCAACACGTCGCCGTCGACCTCGACGTCGACGCGGAAACGGGCGTCCTCGATGCTGTTGCACGCGAAGTGCTTCACGCACGCCATCACGTGGCGTTGCACGCCGCGCACCAGTGCGGCGCCCATCTCGCCCACGTGGTCGGGGTCTTCGCCGTAGGTCTCCTGGGCGCGTCCCCACGCCGGGTGGCGCAACAAGTTCACGCACACCCCGGCGAACAGATTGGCTCCCTGGGCGCGCGCCTCGCGGCCGATCGCGTCACCGACCCGCTCTTCCAGTTCGGGGTCGAAGGTGGCCCCGCGTGCCATGGCCACGGGGAAGCAGGTCGAGTGACCGACGGTGACCCCGCGGGGTCCGTCGGTGAAGCGGATGCCTTCGATGCCGAGCCGCTCGAGGGCGCCGGCGACATAGGGGGCGAGGTTGTAACCCTCGCCGACCATCTCGATCAGTCCGGGCCAGAACGGGGTGTCGCCCGAGAGCAGGTCGATCTTCTCGGCCAGGCTCAACTCGTCGCAGAGGCGCGCCGCGACCGCGTCGACGTCGTCGGACCCGGCCCGCCCGTCGGCGGGCCCACGCTCGTTCACCGGATTCACCGCACACCCAGCAGCAGCTCGGTGACGAGTTGGTCGAGCCGTTCGATCCCGTAGCCACGCCGTGCGGGAACCTCCGGGTCATGGCTCATCGCGCGCAGCGTGGCGATCCCGCCGGTCGGACGGGTCGGTTCGGCGAGGTCGGCGACACCGGCCGTCTCGAGGGCTGCGGCGATGTCGGGGTCGTTGTGGAAGCGCGCCGCCTTGTCCTTCAGGACCAGGTACGTGCGCATGCACCCCGCCGCGAAATCCCACACCCCTTCGGGGTCTTCGGTCCGGTACGCATGGGCGTCGAAGTGGCGCATGCCGTCCCAACCCGAATCCTCCAGGAGCTTGACCAGGTAGAACGCGTCCCGGATGCCTTCGGAGCCGAAGCGGTAGTCCTGGTCGAACTTGCCCGGACGCTGCCCGTTCAGATCGATGTGGAACAGCTTGTCGTGCCAGAGGGTCTGGGCGACCGCGTGGGTGAACGAAAGACCCGACATGGTCTCGTGCGCGAACTCGGGGTTCAACCCGACCAGCTCGGGGTGGTCGAGTTCGCCGATGAACGCGAGTGCGTGGCCGACGGTGGGCAGGAGCATGTCGCCGCGGGGTTCATTGGGTTTGGGTTCCAGGGCGAAGCGCATGGCGATGCCCTGGTCCAGGACGTATTCGCAGCACAGCTCGACCGCCTCGCGGTAGCGGTCGAGCGCGACACCGATCGGTTTTGCGGCGTCCGACTCGCACCCTTCACGGCCGCCCCACATCACGAACGTGTGGGCACCGAACTCGGCGCCGAGATCGATCGCGTCGAGCACCTTGGCGACCGCGTAGCGACGGACCGCCGGATCGTTCGCGGTGAACGCGCCCTCTTTGAACACCGGGTGGCTGAACAGGTTCGTCGTGACCATCGGTACGACCAGACCGGTCGCGTCGAGCGCGTCGTGGAACCGGGCCACGATCGCGTCGCGTTCGGCCGGCGTGGCGACGATCGGCACGAGGTCGTTGTCGTGGAAATTCACGCCGTACACGCCGAGATCGGCCAGACGGTGCACGGTCTCCACCGGGTCGAGCGGTGCCCGGGTCTCGTGCCCGAACGGGTCACGTCCCGGATTGCCCACCGTCCAGAGCCCGAACGTGAACTTGTCGTCGGGCGTCGGTTGGAACTCGTCGACCATGGTGTTCGTCCCCATCGTGTGCCTGTGGTGCACGTGCGAAGCTAGTGCGATGACCATGGGGATCGGGTGCGCACGCACCGCGGCGGGGCGACGCGCATGACCGGCACGGTCGCGGGCGTGGACTCATCGACCCAGTCGGTCACCGTGGAGGTGCGCGACCTGGACGACGGCACCCTCGTGTCCCGTGCGCGGCACCCGCACCCGGTGACCACACCGCCGCGCAGCGAAGTCGACCCGGATGCCTGGTGGGCCGCGCTCGAGACGCTCCTGAGGGGTCCCGCGACCACGGTCGACGCGCTCAGTGTCGCCGCCCAACAACACGGCATGATCGTACTCGGCGCAGACGACCGGCCGCTGCGCCCCGCCAAGTTGTGGAACGACACGGAGTCGGCTCCGCAAGCCGCCGAGTTGGTCGACCGACTCGGCGCGTCGGTGTGGGCACAGCGGTGCGGCAGCGTGCCGGTGGCCGCTCTGACCATCTCCAAGCTCGCCTGGCTGGCCGGTCACGAACCCGACGCGCATGCGCGCATCCGTCGGGTACTGCTCCCCCACGACTGGTTGACGCTCCGGCTGACCGGCGATGCGGTGACCGACCGGGGCGATGCGTCGGGCACCGGGTACTGGTCTGCCGACGGCGGTTGGCAGGCCGACCTGCTCGAGTTGGTCGGCCTCGACGTGGCGGTGTGTCCCGAGGTGCTCGGCCCGGTCGAGGCGGCCGGGCACTGGAACCAGGCCGTCGTCGGCCCGGGCACCGGCGACAACATGGCCGCCGCGCTCGGGCTCGGACTCCGACCCGGCGACGTCGCCGTGTCGATCGGCACGTCGGGTGTGGTGAGTGCGGTCGCCGCGACCGCGACGGCCGATGCCACCGGCGCGGTGTCGGGGTTCGCCGATGCCACCGGCCGGTTCCTGCCGCTCGTGTGCACCCTGAACGCGACGAAGGTCACCGACGCGGTGGCGCGGTTGCTCGGGGTGGGTCACGAGGAGCTGTCCGAGCTGGCACTGGCTGCTCCGTCGGGGGCGGGCGGGACGGTCCTCGTGCCCTACTTCGACGGCGAGCGCACCCCGAATCTGCCCGACGCGACCGGAACGATCGTCGGGCTGCGGACCGACATCTCCCGTGAAAGCCTCGCCCGGGCCGCGTTCGAAGGGGTCGTGTGCGGCCTCGTCGACGCGCTCGACACGTTGGGAACAGCCGGAGTACCGACGTGCGCCGGTCGTCTGCTCGTGGTCGGCGGCGGCGCCCGGTCGGCGGCCTACCCGTACCTGCTCGCGTCGTTGACCGGCAGAGCGGTGACCGTGGTCGACGAACCCGATCAGGTCGCGGCTGGTGCGTGTGTGCAGGCGGCGGCGGTGTGCACCGGAGCGGCACCGTTGGAGGTCGCCGAGGTGTGGGCGCGGGGCTCCGGGCAGGTCATCGAGCCGGACCCGTCGGTCGACGCCGCCGCCGTGCGTGCCGCCTTCCGAGAGGCCGCCAGCGCTCGTCAGGGTTGACCCCGATGATGCCCCGGGTCGGCAGCAGGCGAAGGCCCGCACGATCGTGTCGCACCTCTCCGACAACGTCGACGCGCCCCGTGCCAGGTCGAGTGACGTGCCCAGCGCGTGCCTGCCCTGCCGTTCAGCCGGGGGCGTCGGCGGGGACGGGTCGGGGCAGTTCGCCCGTGTCGTCCCGGGAACCCGAATCACCACTCGTCGGCTCGGCCGACTCCCCTGATGAAGGCGTCGGAGAACCGGCACCCTGGCCGCCCTCGAACTCCTCGAGGGTCATCAGCACCGCGCGGGCCTTGGAACCTTCTGAAGGGCCGACCACCCCGCGTTGTTCGAGGAGGTCCATGAGCCGGCCCGCCCGAGCGAAGCCGACCCGCAACTTGCGCTGCAGCATCGAGGTCGAACCCAGCTGGCTGCGCACCACCAACTCGAGCGCCTCGGCGAGGAGGTCGTCATCGTCGCTGCCGCCGCCGACGCCACCGCCCCCGGCGTGGCCGAGCGCTTCGTCGGTACCCTGCACGGTGTCGTCGTAGACCACCTCGGGCTGCTGGCGGCGCCAGTGCGCGACCACCGCACGCACCTCGGCCTCGGTCACCCAGGAACCCTGCACCCGCTTGGGCACACTCGATGTCGGGTCGAGCAGCAGCATGTCACCGCGTCCCAACAACTTCTCGGCACCCGGCTGGTCGAGGATCACGCGGCTGTCGGCCAGCGACGACACCGCGAACGCCCACCGGGCGGGAATGTTGGCCTTGATCACGCCGGTGATCACGTTCACCGACGGACGCTGGGTGGCGATCACCAGGTGGATGCCGACGGCCCGGGCCATCTGGGCGATGCGGGTGATCGACTCCTCGACGTCGCGGGCGGCGACCATCATCAGGTCGTTCAGCTCGTCGACCACGACCAGGATGAACGGCAGACGCTCATAGACCCGCTCGGACCCGGGCGGCGGCACGAGGTCTCCTCGGTCGAATGCGGCGTTGTACCCGGTGACGTCACGCACGCCGACCTCCGACAGCAGGTCGTAGCGCCGTTCCATCTCCTTGACCGTCCACGACAGTGCGTTCGCCGCCTTCTTCGGGTTGGTCACGACCTCGGTCAGCAGGTGCGGCAGGCGGTTGTACTGGCCCAGCTCGACCCGCTTGGGGTCGACCAGGATCAGTCGCAGGTCATCGGGGGTGTCGCGCATCAACAGTGACGTGAGCAGCGTGTTGATGCACGACGACTTGCCTGCTCCGGTGGCCCCGGCGATGAGCACGTGGGGCATCTTCGCCAGATTCGCCATGACCGCCCGACCGGCGATGTCGCGCCCGACCACGGCTTCCAGAGGGTGCTTCGCTTCGCGTGCCTCTGCCGAAGCGAGGATGTCACCGACGGTCACGAGCTGCTTGTCGGCGTTGGGGATCTCCACGCCGATGGCGTGACGGCCCGGTATGGGAGCGAGAATGCGCACATCGGGCGTGGCCATCGCATAGGCGATGTCCTTGTGCAGCGCGGTGAGCCGCGCCACCTTGACACCGGGACCCAACTCGAGTTCGTAGCGGGTGACGGTCGGGCCCACGGTCATGCCGACCAGTCGGGTCTCGACGCCGTGTTCGGCAAGGGCGTGTTCGAGGGTCTCGCCCCGCTCCCGGATGGCTGCCTTGTCGATCTGATGGGAACCGGTCCGCTCGAGCAGCTTTGTCGCCGGCAACTTCCAGGCTCGCCGCGGTGTTGCCGGTGCCAGGTCGATCTGCAATTGAGCGCCGGGGCCGGTGTCGACGACCGCGGCGCCGACGCCGGGCAACGGGGCGGTCCCGCCGTCGCGGTCCTGGTCGTACGGTGACGGCGTCCCCGACGATGCGTCCATCGAGTCGGCCGCCGATTCCCGATCGGTGTCGGCCACGGCGTGGGTGTCGTCCAGCGGGTCGGGCTCCTGGCCGGTCTCGACCAGCAATTCGTTGTAATCGTCGACCCGGACGGGGCCGGCGCCGGCGCCCCGGTCGGTCGTGTCAGCCGTCGCGGGGCTGTCGAGGCGGAACATCGACCCGATCAGTCGTCTGACCCCGCTCCCCACCGGTCGAAGGACGTCGGTGACCGACCCGGCCGCCCGGGCGATCGGCACGCCCGTGATCAGCACCAGCCCGGCGCAACCGATGAGAACCAGCAGGACGGTGGCGCCGACGGCGCCCAGGATCGCCTGCAACGGCGTCCCCACGGCGGTACCGACGAGGCCACCGGCGTGGGTGAACTCCTCTGCGGTACCGGCAAACCCGGGCCGACCGCGCCACAGGTCCATGATGCCCAGCACCACCAACACCACCACGACCACCCCGACCGCCCGTTGCACCACCGCGATCACCGGATCGGCAGGTTCGGTCCGGTCCAGCACCAGGGTGGGATCGTCGCCGTTGGTGGTCGGCGTTCCATCGGTGCGTGGCCCGGGTCTACCTCTGATGGCCCAGATACCGATGACCACGAGGGTCCCCGGCACGGCATAGCCCAGCGGGCCGAACGCCCCGGTCGCTGCCGCGGCCGCCGCGCGACCGACCGGTCCGGCGGCGGACCCGTACAGGCCGAGCCCACAGACCGCACCCAGTGCGATGCACGCCAGGCCGAAGAGATCGCCGCGGTGGCCTGCGGTCACCTCCGCGACCATCGTGGTCAGCCGTCTCGTGTCATCCTCGACGTGACGCCCCCGACCGGTCGACGTCGATCTGCGAGTCGACTTGCCCTTCGTCGCTTTCGATTTCGTCGATCTGGTCGTGGCCACGATGGACCCCAGGGTACCAATGAACCCCGAGCGGCCATACGGATACCCGTCGTCGCCGGGGCCGGGAACGCATACGGATGGTCGATGCAGACCGTCGCCGGCGTATCCGCCCGCGTCAGGAGTTGACACGGTATGGTGTCAGGGACCAAGCTCCACGCGGAGTTCAACGGAACTGAGGCCCGCAAAAGGGGCGGGCCGAAGATCTCGATATGTCAGGTCCCTACCCTCCCTCCCTCAGGACTTGACGTAACGAGCCGGCTGGGGGGTTCTTCGAACCCCCCAGCCACTGCTTTTCGTACGCTGTCGACGCCGTCTGCACAGCCGACCCCGCGGTGCCCGACTCAGTTCGTCGCCGCGGTGTGACCGTTCGCTTCGTCGCCACTCTCGTCGTCGCCACACCGGTGCGGCACACCGGGCTCGGGAACCTGCCCGCACTCCGCGCACACCAGATGTGCCCAGCAGGCCGCGTCGCCCCCTTCTCCGAGGTCGTCATCGCGCACCGGACCGTTCATCACGATCGCGTCAGGCTTCCATGACGACCGGGACGATCATCGGGCGGCGGTGGGTCCGATCGTTGACGAACCGACCGGCGGCACGGCGCACGACCCGCTGGAGCGCCTCGATGTCCGAGGCGTCACGCGAGAACGCCTCTTTCACCGCATCGGTCACGGCCTCCCGGGCGCCGTCGAGCAGATCCTCCGCTTCGGGCGCGTACACCCAACCTCGGGTGATCACCTCGGGCCCGGTGACGATCGAACCGGAATGGGCATCGACGGTGACGACGACGACCACGACGCCTTCGGCGGCGAGCACCCGGCGATCACGCAGCACACCGCCCCCGACATCACCGACGATCCCGTCGACGAACAGATACCCTGCGGGCACCGCATCGGGCACCCGGGTCACGCCGTCGTCGTCGAGCACCAACTGGTCGCCGTCTTCGCACACGTTGATGTGGTCTTCGGCCACGCCCATCGTGCGGGCCAGCGCCGCATGCGCGCTCAGGTGGCGGTACTCGCCGTGGACCGGCGTGAACCACTCGGGCCGGGTGATCGACAACACGGTCTTGAGTTCCTCGGCCTTGGCGTGGCCGGTCGCGTGCACGTCGGAGATCCCCGAATCGACGACTCTCACGCCGAGGCGGACCAGGCCGTCGATGACCTTGGAGACGCTCATCTCGTTGCCCGGTATCGGGTGCGACGACAGGATCACCGTGTCGTTGTCGGTGAGCTGCAACCAACGGCTCTCCCCCGACGCCATGAGCGTCAACGCCGACATCGGCTCGCCCTGTGAACCCGTCGAGATCACACACACCCGGCCCGGCGGAAGCGAACCGACCTGTTCGATGTCGACCAGGGACGCGTCGGGGATGCGCAGCAGCCCCATCTCGCGGGCGATGGCGACGTTGCGCTGCATCGACCGACCGAGGGTCGCGACGACCCGCCCGCCGGCGATCGCGGCGTCGGCGATCTGCTGGACCCGGTGGATGTGACTGGCGAAACACGCGGTGATGACCCGTCGACCCGCCTGTGCGGCGAACAGGCTGTCGAGGACCGCGCCCACCGTCGATTCCGAACGTGAGTGCCCATGCTCGACCGCGTTGGTCGAGTCGCTCAGCAACAGGCGGACGCCTTCGTTCTCGGCGATCGCACCCATGACCGACAACGCGGTGAGTCGACCGTCGACGGGGGTCAGGTCGATCTTGAAGTCGCCGGTGTGCAGGATCGTTCCCTGAGGGGTGTGAACCGCGGTGGCGAACCCGTGGGGCACCGAGTGGGTGACGGGGATGAACTCACAGTCGAACGGGCCGATCCCGCGTCGTTCGCCGTCGGCGACGGTGATGAACTCGGTTCGGTCACCCAGCCCGGCTTCGTTGATGCGTCCCGAGGCGAGGGCGAGAGTGAGTGCGGAGCCGTAGATCGGGAACGACAGTTCCCGCAACAGGTAGCTCAGACCGCCGACGTGATCTTCGTGGCCGTGCGTGGCGACGAGGCCGACCACGTCATCGGCGCGTTCGTGCAGCCAGGTGAAATCGGGCAGCACCAAGTCGATGCCGAGCATGTCGGCGTCGGGAAACATCAGCCCACAGTCGATGAGCAGGATCGACCCTTCGTATTCGATCGCGGCGCAGTTGCGGCCGATCTCGCCCAACCCGCCGAGGAAGGTGACGGTCACGGGTGCGGTCACAGGATCGGCTCCAGGGCCAGATCTGCCGCAAGTGCCGCGGCCCGGGCGTCGAGTCCGTCGGGAGCATCACCCATCGGTGGACGACACTGGCCGACCGGGAAACCCAAGCGGCGCAGCATCGCCTTGGTGGGCAACGGATTCGGCGCATCGTCGGAGGTCTCGAACGCGAACGACGACAGCATCGTGGCGTTCAGCTTGCGTGCCCCTTCGACGTCGCCGGACTCGAAGGCCTGGATCATCGCCCGCATGGTCGCACCCGTCCAGTGGGTCGCCACACCGACGACACCGACCGCGCCGACCGCGAGCAGAGGAAGGGTCATGGCATCGTCGCCGCTGTACACCTCGAACCCTTCCGGTGCGGCGGCGACGATCTTCGCCGTCTCGCCGGGGTTGCCCGCGGCGTCTTTGAGCGCCACGATGTTGGGCACCTCGGCAAGGGCGAGCAGCGTCTCGGTCGCGATCTTGCGGCCGCTGCGGATGGGAATGTCGTAGATCATCACCGGCAGTTCTGTCGCCGCGGCGACGGTACGGAAGTGGGCTTCGAGCCCGGCCTGGGAGGGCCGGTTGTAATAGGGGCACACCGCCAGGATCCCGTCGATCCCCAGAGCGCCGAGCCGCTCGATCAATTCGACGCTGTGGGCGGTGTCGTTCGTGGTCGCCCCCACCACCAGCGGGCAGTCGACGGCGGCCCGGACGGCCCGGACGAGTTCCTCGTCTTCGTCGTCGGTGAGCACCGACGACTCGCCGGTGCTGCCGGCGAGCACGAGCCCATCGCTGCCGTTCGCGACCAGCCACCTGGCGAGCGTGGCCGCGGCCTCGACGTCCAGGCGTGCCGACCCGTCGAACGGGGTGACCATGGCCGTGAGCACGCGTCCGAAGCGCGCCATCAAACCTCACTCATCGTCGAACATCTGCAATGCACGGGCCGAAGCCTACCAACCCGCCTCGCCTGGTGAACCGGTCGAAACGGCGGCCTTCTGGCCGAATCGGCTCGCGTCGAGACGAGATTCGGAGCGAAAAGGTCGGGGGTCGGCCTTTTCGCTCCGAATTCGGGAAGAGGATCAGCCGGCCTCGGCGGCGGCCCGCTGGGCGGCGACGTCGTCGACGACCGAGAAGTCGTCGTATTCGGACTCGGTGTCGGCCCAGTCCTCGAACTGGATCACGCCCAGCTCGCCGAACTTCTGACGCAGCCAACCGTCACCGGCGTCGAGCAGGCCGAGCTTCTTGCAGTTCGGCACGATCTTGGTGAACAGCATCTGCTGGAACACGGTACGTTCGGGGGCGGACATGACGAGCTGGACGGTGTCTTTCACCGGCACGCCCATCCGCTCCCAGACCTCCTGCTGGAGGAACCGGTCACGCATGCGCACCGCGGCTTCGAAGGCGAATTCCTGGCGCTCGAGCAGCTCGGCGTTGGTCAGCTCGGTGTAGTAGTCCTTCAAACTCAGGATCCCGAACGCGACGTGCCGGGCCTCGTCGGCCATCACGTACTTGAGGAGCTGCTTGAGCAGCGGCTCGGTCGTGAGCTGCCGGATGAACCCGAACGCGGCCAACGCGAGGCCCTCCACCATGATCTGCATGCCCAGATAGGTCATGTCCCAGCGGCTGTCGAGCACGATCTCGTCGAGCAGCAGGCCCAGGTGGGCATTCACCGGGTAGTGGCCGCTCAGCTTCTCGTCGAGGTACTTGGCGAAGACCTCGACGTGGCGGGCCTCGTCCATCACCTGGGTGGCGCCGTAGTACTTGGCGTCGATCCACGGCACCGTCTCGACGATCTTCGCGGTACAGATCAGCGCGCCCTGCTCACCGTGCAGGAACTGCGACAGCGTCCAGTTCTGTGATTCGACACCGAACTTGAGCCAGTCGGCGTCGGAGAACTTCTCGAACGGCGTGCCGGTGAGGTCGCGGTCTCCGGCGAAGAAACCCCCGTTCGCCAGCGAGTTGTCCATGACGACCTTCTCCTGGTCGACATCGGTCTCCCATGGCAGGTCGGTCTCGCCGTTCCACTGGCTCTTCTTGGCCTTCTCGTACAGCTTGTTCAGGCCTGCACGAGCACCCTTCTCGTAGTCCCAGGTGAAGATCGCATCGGCGTCGTCGGGCACCTGGTGCTCGAGCGAGTCGCCGTCGGTGTTCACGACCGACAGGATCTTCTCGAGATCGTTGACGTCACGGCGGCCGATCAGGTCCTCGGTCGAGGTGCGGATCGTTTCGTCGATGCTCATGGGGTTTCTCCTATGCGGGTACTGCGACGGATGCGGGAACTACGAGATCTTCTGGTGCGGACCGGTCGGCGGCGACCCGGCGGGTTGCCCGGGAGCTGGTCGGGTTCGTGCAGATCGGAAGCAGATGGCGGGTGACGAGTCGGCGGACGTCGTCGCGGTCGCACAGATCGACGGTGTCCGAAGGTTGCAAGATGTGCGACAGACAGATGCGGGTGGCGAGTTCGACGAGCTGGGCCGCATGGTCGGGCGTGAAGCGCTCGAAGTCGGCCGCCAGTGCCTCGGTCGCGAGTCGGTAGAGCCGGTCGATACTGGTGAAGCCGAGATAGGGCAGGACCAGGCCCGGTTCGTGGGCGAGCATGAACTGGAAGCCGCGGTGCGTGGCCAGGCCGTTCGCCGCGTTCGTGATCAGGTCGACGAGCGCGTCCTCGAGGGTGTCGGCCGCAGCGACCAGGTGCGATGCCTCGGCGAAGAAGGCGTGCAGTTCGTTCAGTCCGTAGACGGCCATGATCTGGCTCTTGCCGCCAGGAAACGTCCGGTACACGGTGGCCCGGGAGCAGCCGGCCTCGGCGGCGAGATCCGCGACGGTGGTCTTGGTGACACCCCACCGCGCCAGACAGGTGCCGGCCGCGCCGACCAGCGTGTGCTGCATGCCATCGAGCGGCAGCGTGACCTGTGCTTCCGGGTCCCCCATATGCTGAGACACTAAGTGGTTCAGTGTCTCATCGCCAAGGAATCAGCAATGTGATTTCCGTCACCCGGTGGCCGGATCGGCGAGGATGCCCACCAACAGGTGCCGCCGCACCAGCGCCGTGACCTGCACCGGGTCGTCGAGGTCCCAGGTACCCTGCCCTCGGATGAAGGTGAGGATCATGCGGGCCAGATAGTCGGCGGCTTCGGCGACGTCGGTGCCCGGCGCGAGGTCTTCCGCCTCGAGCAAGGGGGTCAGGTAGGCCCGGAGTGAGTCGGTGATCAGGGGAATCGAGGTGGACAGGTGCGGCAGCAGGCGCTCGGGTTCGGTTTCGAGTACCCGCTGGAACACCTCGTGGTTCGCCAGGGCGCGGTGGGCGTAGGGCAGGCCGGCTTCGAGGCGTCGGGCCACGCCCGGTTCGGATGCGACGAAGGCGGCGAGCCCGGTGAAGAAGCGCGACACCTCCCAGGCGATGGTCTCGTCGAAGAGCTGGTCTTTCCCGTCGGGGAAATAGCGGTAGATGGTGGCCCGTCCCACGCCGGCCTCCTCGGCGACCGCATCCAGGGACGTGTGCGAGAACCCGGTCCGACCGACACACGCGACTGCGGCGGTCAGGATCCGTTCACGCGTGTCTCCGGCCACAGGTGTGCATGGTAGGTGCCCGGCACGGCCCGTGGACACCGCTCATCGGCGCGGGCCCCACGCCCGGGTCAGCGGGGGTCACCCGCGTCGAGAGCGAAGTCCTCGTACTCGGATTCGGTGTCGGCCCAGTCCTCGAACTGGATCACCCCCAGCTCGCCGAACTTGGTCCGCAACCAGCCGTCGCCGGCGTCGAGCAGGCCGAGCTTCTTGCAGTTCGGCACGATCTTGGTGAACAGCATCTGTTGGAAGACGGCCCGTTCGGGACTGTTCATGACCAACTCGAGCGTGTCGGCGACGGGCACGCCCATGCGCTCCCACACCTCCTGCTGGAGAAACCGGTCGCGCATGCGCACCGCGGCCTCGAAGGCGAACTCCTGGCGCTCGCGGATCTCGGCCTGGTCGAGTTCGGTGTAGTAGTCCTTCAGGCTGAGGATCCCGAAGGCGACGTGACGGGCCTCGTCGGACATCACGTACTTCAGGATCTGCTTGAGCAGCGGCTCGGTGGTGAGCTGACGGATGAACCCGAAGGCGGCCAGTGCCAGGCCCTCGACCATGATCTGCATGCCCAGGTAGGTCATGTCCCAGCGGGAGTCGTTGACGATGTCGTCGAGCAGCAGACCCAGATGGGTGTTCACCGGGTAGGACCCTCCCAGCTTGTCGTGCAGGTACTTCGAGAACACCTCGACGTGGCGGGCCTCGTCGTACACCTGGGTCGAGCCGTAGTACTTGGCGTCGATCCACGGCACCGTCTCGACGATCTTGGCGGTACAGATCAGCGCACCCTGTTCACCGTGGAGGAACTGTGACAGCGTCCAGTTCTGCGACTCGACACCGAATCTCAACCAGTCGGCCTCGGAGAACTTGGCGAGTGGCGTATCCGACAGGTCCATCTCACCGCTGAAGATTCCGGCGTTGGCGATCGAGTTCTCCACGGCCACCTTCTCGGGATCGACCTCGACCGACCAGTCGATGTCGGTGGTGGCGTTCCACTGACTCCGCTTTGCCTTCTCGTACAGACGCATCAGCCCGGGTCGATCGTCGGTCTGGTAGTCCCAGGTGAAGATCGCATCGGCGTTGTTCTGAACGGTGTGCATCACCGAGTCGACATCGTTGTTGGCGACAGCGAGGATCTCGGCCAGGTCGTCGACGTCGGCACGGCCGATCATCTGCTCGGTGGACGGTCGGGATGCGGCGAGGTCGGTCATGGAAGAGCCTTCCCAGTGAGGTCGGACGACGCGTAGGTCGCGGTCGGATGCGGTTCGTTCCCCCGTTGTCGCACATCGGCGGTGCGGTGCGACCACGTTCGGATTTCCCCGTTGGAAGCGACGGTACGGAGATGCGACGCGATGCGTCAGGGGCCAAG
>JBDZUV010000163.1:0-5716 GCA_040255345.1 Actinomycetota bacterium
CGGTCCGGACCACCGAAAACTGAGGCCCTCTACCCGAGTTTCGCTCTCGTGGCCGATGCCGTCCGGCGTGGCGTCGAACAGCGGCCCGACGACCACCGCCAGGGCGTCGATGACCTGGTGTTTCGTGGCCGGCGCGCGTCGCTCGCGCGCGTAGGTCGGACGGCCCGAATCGCGCCGCGGCGCTCAAGTCCCAAGCGAGCCCGACCGAACACCTGAGGGTACGGATCGAATCGTCCACGGATGATCGAGGCACGCCGGTGGATCGTGACCGACGAAGGCGTCTCTGCGCATCGATTGTCCTCGAGTGTCCGAGGAGGTAGCAGTGGGCGCTGTGGAAGGTTGGAATCGAGAACTCCCCGATGTGCCGGTGGTCGGTACCCTGAGTATCGACTCTTCAGGTACGGTCCGAGCGTTCAGTAGGGGGGCCGAGCATCTGTTCGGCTACTCGGCCGATGACGTCGTCGGCCGGAGCGTGACCATGCTGATGCCGGAATCATCACATGCGGCATTCGCCAGCTATCTGGAGGGCGCGAAACGATCCGGCGAGGCGGAGATCGTCGGAAGTGGCCGGCAGGTCGAAGGTCGCCGCCCCGACGGCACCGCGTTCGCGGTCCAACTCCACGTCGACAGCATGACGGTCGCCGATGGAGAGAAGATCTTCGTCGGTGTGCTCCTCGATCAGGGCCGCAACGGCAACTTCAGGTACTGGCTCGACGAGTTCTTCGACCTCTCTCTCGACCTTCTCGCCGTCGCCACGTTCGACGGCATGTTCATCAGGCTGAACCCCGCATGGCAGTCGATTCTCGGCTACCCGCCCGAAGACCTGCTGTCGCAGCCGTACCTGAACTTCGTCCACCCCGATGATCGAGCCGCGACCAGATCGGTGATGTCCGGGCTCGCGCAGGGCGAGCAGGTCACGAACTACGAGAATCGATATCAGGCACAGAACGGCACCTACCGCACGCTCGAATGGACCGCCAAGCCGCTTCCCGAACGAGGGATCATCATGGCTGCCGCCCACGATGTCACTCGCCGCAACAGAGTCGAGGCTCAGCTCCGTGCCACTCGTGACCGGGCCGACGAGGCCAGTCATTACAAGAGTGAATTCCTCTCGCGCATGAGCCATGAACTGCGGACCCCGCTCAACTCGATCATCGGCTTCTCGCAGCTCCTGCAGATGGACGACCTGACCGACGAGCAACGCGAGAACCTCGACACCATCCAACGATCCAGTCGGCACCTCCTGAACATGATCAACGAGGTCCTCGACCTGGCGAAGATCGAGGCCGGCAAGCTCCGCCTGTCGCTGGAGCCGGTGGCAGTGGCCGACGAAATCGACGTCGCATTCGACCTGATCGGTCCCCAGGCCGCTGAACGGGACATCTCGGTGGCGATGACCGTCGATCGACGAGACGTCTGTGTGTTGGCCGACCGCCAACGCCTGCTGCAGATCCTGTTGAATCTGTTCTCGAACGCGGTGAAGTACAACCGGCAAGGAGGGTCGATCTCGGTCGAGGTACAGACTTCCGGGGGGACGGTGACGATCGCGGTCACCGATACCGGCGTCGGCATCGACCAGTCGAAACTGTCCGCGTTGTTCAGACCGTTCGAGCGCCTCGGCGCGGAGGCCACCGCAGTCGAGGGGACCGGTGTCGGTCTGACGCTTTCGAGGACGCTGAGCCGCGAGATGAACGGCACCCTGACGGTCTTCTCGACCTCGGGGGAAGGGTCGACGTTCTGTCTGGAACTCCCCCAGGCGGAAATGCCGGCGATGGACCTCGGCCCGACGCCGGCCCCCGCCCCGGTGCCCACCAGCGTCGTGGCGGCGGACCGTCCGATCACGGTGCTCTACATCGAGGACAACATCACGAACTCTCGACTGATCGACCGTGCGCTGCACACGCAGGGCGAGGTCGAGTTGGTCATCGCCGTGCAGGGCAGGCTCGGCCTGGACCTGGCGAATCGTCTCCACCCGGATCTGGTGCTCCTCGATCTCCACCTGCCCGACCTACCCGGAGAGGACGTGCTGCGGACGATCCGCACGACGCCGGCCATCGCGGACACGGTCGTGGTCATCTGCTCGGCCGACGCCTCGCCGGGTCAGGCCGGTCGGCTCATCGAGAGTGGAGCGAACGGCTACCTGACGAAGCCGATCGATCTGAGCGACCTGTTCGAGATCGTGCGCCGCGTGCGCCTGCACGAGCCGCTGGATCCGCCGGTGACCGAAAGCCGCTGACCGGCAAGCGTGCGGAAGTGGTCGTGAGCGGTGATCGCAGCCACCGATGCGGCCAGGCGTTGGCGACCCGGGCACCTCGACCCGCCACCGGCCGTCGAAGCGGTTCCCGGCTCCTCCGCTCGTAAGGTGCACAAGACGGGTCGTGGTCGCCACCGGCGGGCACCCGACTCGTCTTGCGTCAGCTCACGGCGGATTTCTAGGATGGTCCGTCGGCCATGCCGGTCGGTGGATCCGGCCAGCAGACCCCAGACGTTTCGAAAGGTGCAAGGTGCCCACCATCCAGCAGTTGGTCCGCAAGGGCCGTTCCTCCAAGACGCGCGAAGGCAAGACGCCTGCGCTCAAGGGCGCGCCGCAGCGTCGTGGTGTCTGCACCCGGGTGTACACCCACACTCCGAAGAAGCCGAACTCGGCGCTCCGCAAGGTGGCCCGTGTGCGACTGTCCACCGGTGTCGAGGTGACCGCCTACATCCCCGGTGAGGGACACAACCTGCAGGAGCACTCGATCGTGCTCGTGCGCGGTGGGCGTGTGCGCGACCTGCCCGGGGTGCGTTACAAGGTCGTCCGCGGCACCCTGGACACCTCGGGTGTCAAGGACCGCCGCCAGGCGCGTAGCCGTTACGGCGCGAAGAAGGAGAACTGACGTGCCACGCAAAGGCCCCGCCCCGCGCCGGAATCTGATGCCGGACCCGATCTACCAGTCGGTGCTCGTCACCCAGGTCGTCAACAAGGTCCTCCTGCACGGCAAGCGTTCGACCGCCGAGCGGATCGTGTACGCCGCGCTCGGCACCGTGGGCGACAAGGCCGAAGGCGACGCGCTCGGCACGTTGAAGAAGGCGCTCGACAACGTCCGACCTTCTCTCGAGGTCAAGAGCCGCCGTGTCGGTGGCGCCACCTACCAGGTGCCGGTCGAGGTGAAGCCCCGTCGGGCGACCACGCTCGCGATCCGCTGGCTGGTGGGCTACTCGCGGCAGCGCCGTGAGAAGTCGATGGCCGAACGCCTCGCCAATGAGATCCTCGATGCCGCCAACGGTGTCGGCGCATCGGTGAAGCGTCGCGAAGACATGCACAAGATGGCCGAATCGAACAAGGCGTTCGCCCACTATCGCTGGTAGGAAGGCGCTGACCTGAAGGCGCTGACCTGAAGGCGCTGGAAGTCCAGGCGCCGGTAGGCAGGCGCTGGAACTCCGGACGCCGGTAGGATCGACCCTTCGGGCAGCCGATCCGGTCGTCACCGCACCGCTCCGACGAGGTGTGCCGTTTCCCCGAGTGGGGCGCGCCACCGATCACCGAACCCTCTCCACCCAACACTCCCGAGAAGAACGAAAATGCCCCAGTACGTCACCCTCGACAAGTACCGCAACATCGGGATCATGGCCCACATCGACGCGGGCAAGACCACGACGACCGAGCGGATCCTGTACTACACGGGCAAGACCTACAAGATCGGTGAGACCCACGAGGGCGCCGCGGTCATGGATCACATGGCCCAGGAGCAGGAGCGGGGCATCACGATCACGTCGGCGGCCACGACCACGTTCTGGCGTGACCACCGCATCAACATCATCGACACGCCCGGTCACGTCGACTTCACCGTCGAGGTGGAGCGTTCGCTACGGGTGCTCGACGGCGCGGTCGCCATCTTCGACGGCGTCGCGGGCGTCGAGCCTCAGACCGAGACCGTGTGGCGTCAGGCCGACAAGTACCACGTTCCCCGCATGTGTTTCATCAACAAGATGGACCGCATGGGCGCCGACTTCTTCGCGGCCGAGGAGTCGATCCGCAAGCGCCTGGATGCGACCACCGCGGTGCTGCAGCTCCCGATCGGCTCCGAAGGCGACTTCGCCGGTGTCGTCGATCTGGTGAACATGGAGGCGCTCGTCTGGCACGACGAGGAACTGGGCGCCAAGTTCGATCACACCGAGATCCCCGCCGAGCTCGCCGACCAGGCCGCCGAGTACCACGCGGCCCTGATCGACGTGTTGAGCGAGTACGACGAGAACCTGCTCGAGAAGTTCGTCGGTGAAGAGGAGATCACCCCCGACGACATCCGGGCGGCGATCCGTGAGGCCACGTTGCACCACGGTGTGGTGCCGGTCATGTTGGGCTCGGCGTTCAAGAACAAGGGCGTCCAGCCGCTGCTCGACGCCGTGGTCGACTACCTGCCGTCGCCGACCGACATCCCCGCCATCGCGGGCACCGACCCCAAGAGCGGCGAGGAGATCGAGCGTCACCCCGACCCCGAGGAGCCGTTCGCGGCGCTGGCGTTCAAGATCGTCGCCGACCCCCACGGCAAGCTCACCTACTTCCGGGTGTATTCGGGCAAGTTGAACAAGGGCGACCAGGTGCTCAACACCCACACCGGTGCCAAGGAGCGCGTCGGGCGTCTGCTGCTCATGCACGCGAACAACCGGGAAGATCTCGATTTCGTCGAAGCGGGCGACATCGTGGCCGGCATCGGCCTGAAGAACACCCGCACCGGTGACACTCTCGCCGACCCGGCGAAACCGATCGTGCTCGAAGAGCTCGAGTTCCCCGAGCCGGTGATCCAGCTCGCGGTGGAGCCCAAGACCAAGAACGACCAGGACAAGCTCTCCAAGGCGCTGTACTCGCTGTCCGAAGAAGACCCGACCTTCCGGGTGCACACCGACGAGGAGACCGGTCAGACCGTCATCGCCGGTATGGGCGAACTGCACCTCGAGGTCATCGTCGACCGGATGCTGCGTGAGTTCAACGTGGACGCGACCGTGGGCAAGCCTCAGGTCGCCTACCGCGAGACGATCACCCAGCCGGTCACCAAGTTCGTGTACCGCCACGTCAAGCAGACCGGCGGTTCGGGCCAGTTCGCCCACGTGGTGATCGACATCGAACCCGCCGGTCCCGGGAGCGGCTACAGCTTCGAAGACAAGATCACCGGTGGGCGCATTCCCAAGGAGTACATCCCCTCGGTCGACCAGGGCATCCAGGCGGCGCTCACCTCGGGTGTGCTCGCCGGGTTCCCGATGGTCGACATCAAGGCGACCCTCACCGACGGCTCGTTCCACGACGTGGACTCCTCGGAGATGGCGTTCAAGATCGCCGGGACGATGGCGTTCAAGGAAGCCGCCCGCAAGGCCAAGGCCGTGATCCTCGAGCCGATCATGGCCGTCGAGGTCGTCACCCCCGAGGAGTACATGGGTGATGTGATGGGCGATTTGAACTCGCGCCGTGGCCGCGTCGGCGGCATGGAGCAGCGGGGCAACTCGCAGGTGGTGCGTGCGGAAGTCCCGTTGTCGGAGATGTTCGGGTACGCTACCGACCTGCGCTCGCGTACCCAGGGTCGAGCCGTCTACACGATGCAGTTCGACTCGTACCAGCAAGCCCCCCACTCGATCCAAGAAGAGATCGTCGCCCGCGTACGCGGCGAATAGCCCCCTACCACCCCGCAATTCCAGGAGATCAGTTGTCATGGCGAAGGAAAAGTTTGAGCGTTCGAAGCCTCAT
>JBDZUV010000164.1:0-5706 GCA_040255345.1 Actinomycetota bacterium
GGGCGCGGGGCGGGGCGGGGCGGGGGTTATTCGGCGGCTTCGGCGAGGGCTTCGGCCAGGGCCGGGTGCACCAGCACCGTCTCTTCGAGGTCCGACACCAACAACCCCGCGGTCACCGCCAGGGCGATCACCGAGATCAACTCGGCGGCGTGCTTGCCGACGATCGAACCCCCGAGCACCACGCCGGTCGCCGGGTCGGACACGATCTTGACGAACCCGCGGGGGTCGTCGTTGATCAGCGCCTTCGCCGATGCCGAGAACGGCACCTTGGTGACCCGCACCTTGCGCCCCTCGGCGAATGCGTCGGCCTCGGCGAGACCCACGTCCGCGATCTCGGGTTCGGTGAAGATCGCCGACGCGGCCTTGTCGTAGTCGAGGTGTCGATGCGGACCGGTGTGCAGACCCATGGCGTGCTCGGCGATCTTGCGGCCCTGCATCGCCGCGACCGACGACAGCGGCAACTTGCCCGACAGGTCGCCCGCCGCGTAGATGTGCCCGACCGTCGACCGGCAGTTGTGGTCGACCACCACATAGCCGTGATCGGTCTCCACCCCGACTTCGGCGAGTCCCAGACCGTCGGAGTTCGGGATCGAACCGATGGCCAGCAGCACGTGTGACCCGACCGCCCGACGGCCGTCGTCGCACACCACGACGACACCGTCGTCGGTGAGCTCGATCCCTTCGGCACGCGCGCCCTTGAACAATTTCACCCCGCGCGCCAGAAAGTCGTGCTCCAGTGCAGCAGCGACCTCCGGATCCTTCTGCGGCAACACCTGCTGGCGCGACACGATCAAGGTCACGTCCGAACCGAACGAACGGAACATGTGGACGAACTCCACGCCCGTCACCCCTGATCCGACCACCACGAGATGCGCGGGGATCTTCGGCGGCGGGTACGCGTCGCGCGTCGTGAGCACCCGCTGACCATCCACGGCCGCCCAGTCGGGAATCCGGGGTCGGCTGCCGGTGGCCAGCACGATCACGTCGGCGTGCAACACCTCGGTGTGACCACCGGTGTGCGCGACCTGCACCTCGTGTGGTCCGACCACGCACGCGGTCCCGGTGAGCAGTTGGACCCTTTGGCTCTCGAGCAGTTCGGTGACCGACCTGGTGAGTCGTTGTTGGATGTCGCCGATCCGGGTCGCCAACGCGTCACGGTCGAGTTCGGGCGACACCGAACGCATGCCCATGCCTGCCGCCCCGGCCATGTCGGCCATCGCCCCACCCGTGGCGATCATCGCCTTGGAGGGAATGCAGTCCCACAGATGGGCGGCGCCACCCACGACATCACGTTCGATCAGAGTCACCTCGGCGCCCAGACGCGCCGCGGTCGTGGCGGCCTGGTTGCCGGCGGGTCCGCCGCCGATGATCACCATGCGAGTCGCCATGGCGCCACGCTACCCGGGTGCGATACGACGGCCGGAGCCCGACCCGTTCCCAGCCCCCGCACCGCGCCCCCGCGCGTGATGGGTGTGACCGGTGGCCGGGCGGACCCGTAGCATCTGCCCCGTGGAACACCAGCATCTCGACGACTGGCGCGCGGCAGCGTCAAAGGACCTCAAGGGCGCCGACCCCGACACCCTGAACCGGCGACTGCCCGAGGGCATCGACATCAAGCCGCTGTACACGGCGGCCGACCTCGAGGGCATCGACGCCGACACGTTGCCCGGCTTCGCGCCCTACACGCGTGGGCCCCGGGCGACGATGTACGCCAACCGCCCCTGGACGATCCGCCAGTACGCCGGTTTCTCGACGGCCGAGGAGTCCAACGCCTTCTACCGCCGCAACCTCGCCGCCGGTCAGATGGGACTGTCGGTCGCGTTCGACCTCGCCACCCACCGCGGCTACGACTCGGACCACCCCCGCGTCGTCGGCGACGTCGGCAAGGCCGGCGTGGCGATCGACTCGGTCGAGGACATGAAGATCCTCTTCGACGGCATCCCGCTCGAGAAGATGTCGGTGTCGATGACGATGAACGGCGCGGTGCTGCCCGTGCTCGCCTGTTTCATCGTCGCCGGCGAGGAACAGGGCGTCGATCCGGCAGACCTGTCGGGGACCATCCAGAACGACATCCTCAAGGAGTTCATGGTCCGCAACACCTACATCTACCCGCCCGAGCCATCGATGCGGATCGTCGCCGACATCATCGGGTACACGGCGACGCACATGCCGCGTTTCAACTCGATCTCGATCTCGGGCTATCACATGCAGGAAGCCGGCGCGACGGCGGATCTCGAGCTCGCCTTCACGATCGCCGACGGGCTCGAGTACGTCCGGGCCGCGATGAGCCAGGGTCTCGACGTCGACGCGTTCGCGCCCCGGTTGAGCTTCTTCTTCGCGATCGGCATGAACCTGTTCACCGAGATCGCGAAACTGCGCGCCGCACGACTGCTCTGGTCGACCCTGATGGCGCAGTTCGAACCGACGAATCCGAAGTCGTCGATGTTGCGCACCCATTGCCAGACCTCGGGGGTGTCGCTCACCGAGCAGGACGCCCACAACAACATCGTGCGCACCACGATCGAGGCGATGGCGGCGGTGTTGGGCGGCACCCAGAGTCTGCACACCAACTCCTTCGACGAGGCGCTCGGCCTGCCGACCGACCACTCGGCCCGCATCGCCCGCAACACCCAGTTGATCCTCGCCGAGGAGACCGGCATCCCCGACGTCGTCGATCCGCTCGGGGGCAGTTACTACGTCGAGTCGCTCACCCAGAGCCTCGCCGAACGGGCCATGGCGATCATCGACGAGGTCGAGGCGCTGGGAGGTATGACCAAGGCGGTCGCCTCGGGTATGCCGAAGCTGCGCATCGAAGAGGCCGCCGCCCGCCGTCAGGCCCGCATCGACCGCGGCGAGGACGTCGTGGTCGGGGTGAACAAGTACCAGCCGACCGAACCAGAGATCGTCGACGTGCTCGACATCGACAACGCCCAGGTCCGCGAGTCTCAGATCGCCCGGCTGCAGCAGGTGCGCGCGACCCGGGACGAAGCCGCCTGCCGCGCGGCGCTCGACGCGATCACCAAAGGCGCCGCCGGCGACGCGAACCTGCTCGAGTTGTGCGTGGAAGCCGCTCGTGCGCGGGCCACCGTGGGTGAGATCTCCGAAGCGATGGAGCAGGTGTTCGGCCGCCACCGCGCCGAGATCCGTAGCATCTCAGGGGTGTACGGCTCGGCCTATGACGGCGACGACCACTACCGCACCGTGCAACGCGAAGTCGAGGCGTTCGCCGAGGCCCGCGGCCGACGACCCAGGATGCTCGTCGCGAAGATGGGCCAGGACGGCCACGACCGCGGCGCCAAGGTCATCGCCACCGCGTTCGCCGATCTGGGGTTCG
This sequence comes from Actinomycetota bacterium, assembly GCA_040255345.1. GTDB lineage: Bacteria > Actinomycetota > Acidimicrobiia > Acidimicrobiales > Iamiaceae > JAFDWI01. The sequence continues at coordinate 3,335 of JBDZUV010000164.1, forward strand.
ACGTCGATGTCGGCTCGCTGTTCCAGACCCCCGCCGAGGTCGCCCGTGACGCGGTCGACAACGACGTGCACGTGGTCGGCGTGTCGTCACAGGCCGCCGGCCACTCGACGCTGGTGCCGCAGTTGATCGCCGAACTGAAAGCCCTCGACGCGGGCGACATCCTCGTCGTCTGTGGTGGCGTCATCCCGCCGAAGGACTACGAGAAGCTGCGGGACGCCGGCGTTGCCGCGACCTTCGGACCGGGCACCAACGTGTTGGACGCCGCGTCGAACGTCCTGGGCCTGCTGCGAGCCACGCGGGGCGATGCGGGCCAGTAGCTCTGTGGCCCCCGATGCATTCGAAGGGCACGAGCCGGCCCGATGGGCCGCGCGGATCATCGACGGCGACCGACGAGCGCTCGCTCGGGCGATCACGCTCACCGAATCGACCCGCACCGACCACCGGGTCGTCGCCGAGGCCCTGCTCGACGAGGTGATGCCGTCGACCGGCGACGCCTTGCGGGTGGGCATCAGCGGTGCGCCCGGTGCGGGAAAGTCCACGTTCATCGAGGCGTTCGGGCTCCATCAGATCGAAAGGGGCAAACGGGTCGCCGTGCTCGCCGTCGATCCGAGCTCACGCCGCTCGGGCGGATCGATCCTCGGTGACAAGACCCGCATGGAACGGCTCGTCCGCAACGAGCACGCGTTCATCCGACCGTCACCCGCCGGTGGCACCCTGGGCGGTATCGCCCGGCGTTCCCGCGAGGTGCTGCTGTTGTGCGAGGCGGCGGGATTCGACCTCGTGCTGGTCGAGACGGTCGGAGTGGGTCAGTCCGAGTTGGCGGTCGCCGACATGACCGACCTGTTCGTGTTGCTGGTCTCGCCGGGAACCGGCGACGAACTCCAGGGCATCAAGCGGGGCATCATGGAGCTCGCCGACCTCGTGGTGGTCACCAAGGCCGACGGCGACCTCGCCGGTGCGGCCCGCCATTCGGTCGCGGACCACAAGCGCGCCCTGCAGCTGCTCCGTCCGCCGCATGCGGGCATCGATCCGACCGTGCTGCCGGTCTCGTCGGTGACCGGCGAGGGCATCCCCGAGGTCGCGGAACGGATCGACGCCGCCCACGTCGCCCTGCGTGATTCGGGCGAACTGTCCCGTCAGCGTGCCCGGCAACGCCGCGACTGGCTGTGGACCGAGATCACCGAGGGGATCCGCACGCGGATCCTGACCGACCCGAAGCTCGCCCGTGGGCTGGCCGATGCCGAACGGGCCGTGGTCGACGGCGAGCTCTCGCCGGTGACGGCGGCCAGACGACTGTTCGAAGACCTGCACGCCACCGACACCGCCGGACCAGCGGAGCACTCCTGATGACCGCGGAGACCGCGTCCGCCGACCCGGGGGACGCCCAGCTCCTGCAACCGACCGCACCGCGGACGGACGCTGCCCGCATGCCGGGCCGAGGCCCGGCCCCGACCCCGTCGGTCAGCGCAGCGTTCGACTCCTCCCCCGGTCGCACGCCCGGGTTCGAGCGCGTGCTCTGGCTCGCGGTCGTCGGGCTGATCTCGTTCTCGGTGGTCGGCACGATCCTGGCGATGTGTGGCTGGTTCCACCCGGTGCCCGTCGTCGTCGGCAGCCTCGCGATCGCCACCCTGGCCTCGACCCGGGTCCTGCCGGCCGTCCGCGGAGACGACCCGCCGATCCGGGCGCACTGGCTCCTCACGGTGTGCGTGCTCGCGGTCGCGGTCGCATCGGGGCTGTGGAACGGCGCCCATCACGGCGAACATCTCGTGGCCGAACGCGACCCGGGCGTGTACATCGCGACGGGCCTGTGGCTCGGCGACCACGGCAACCTGCGCGTGAGCACACCGGTCGGTCCCTTCGCCGGCGCGCCCGGCGTCCGCGAGGCCGGGATCGGCTTCTCGCCGAACAGTTCGGACTCCCTCGATCCGCAGTTCGCGCACCTGAACGCGGTGTTCCTCGCGGTCGGCTCGTGGTTCGGCGACACCAGACTGCTGCTCGTCCCCCAGCTGCTCATGTCGGCCGCACTCGTGATGGTGTACGCCCTCGGGGTGCGGCTCGGCAGACCGATCGGGGGCGCGGCCGGGGCGCTGGCGCTGGCGGTTTCCTACCCGTTCGTCTACGTCGCCCGTGACGCCTATTCGGAGCCGATCGCGTTACTCCTGCTCTTGAGCGGACTGTGGGCGCTCACCTTCGTGCGCCGCAGCGGCGTCCGTGCCGGGCTGATCGCCGGCGCGCTCCTGGGCGCGACGTGCATGGCCCGGATCGACGGTTACATCCCGCTGATCCCGATCGCCGGCATCATCGCACTCGAATGGCAGCTCGCGCGGCGCCGCGGCGACTTCCGCGCTGCCTTCCCCCGCGACCTCGAGCCG
>JBDZUV010000165.1:0-5706 GCA_040255345.1 Actinomycetota bacterium
ACTCCCCCGACACCTGATACGCGGCCAGCGGGACGTCGACGATGCGGCGAGCGGCCGCCAGCACGTCGAGATAGGCCAGCGCCGGCTTCACCATGATCAGGTCGGCCCCCTCCTCGACGTCGGCCTCGATCTCGAGGAGCGATTCGCGGGCGTTGCGGGGATCCTGTTGGTAGGCGCGACGGTCGCCGCCATCGGCGATCTCGACGTCGACCGCGTCGCGGAACGGGCCGTACAGCGCGGACGCGTACTTGGCCGCGTACGCCATGATCGCGACCCCGGTGTGCCCGGCTCCGTCCAACGCGGCGCGGATCTCCGCGACCTGACCGTCCATCATTCCCGACGGCGCGACCACGTGCGCCCCGGCGGCGGCCTGGGCGAGCGCGACCGAGGCGTACCGTTCGAGCGTCGCGTCGTTCGCCACCCCTCCGGCGTCGTCGAGCAACCCGCAGTGGCCGTGGTCGGTGTATTCGTCGAGGCACAGGTCCGCCATGAGCACGACGTCGTCACCGAAGGTCTCCCGCAGGTCGCGCAAGGCGACCTGGACGATCCCGTCCGGGTCGTCCGCGCCGCTCCCCCGGGCGTCCTTCGCGAGCGGTACCCCGAACAGGATCACCCCGGGCACCCCGAGGTCGACCAGGTGCTTCACCTCGGCAACGAGCGACGCCCGCGTGTGCTGCACGACGCCGGGAAGCGACCCGATGGGCTGGGGTTCGTCGATTCCCTCGCGTACGAACAGGGGTGCCACCAGGTCGTCGACACCCAGACGGGTCTCGGCGACGAGTCGGCGGAGCGCCGGTGTACGGCGCAGACGACGGAGGCGATGGGTGGGAAAGCTCACGCTCTCACGCTACAACCGGCCTGACGGACCCTCCTCCCGCCGCGTCCCGCGCCCGCGCCCGGGTGCGGGGCGCTCGGGTACCGTGTGGCGATGGATCGGGACTGGGTGCACCATGCGATCGCACTCGTCGAGGCCGACGCCAATCGCTCGGCCGACACCCACCTCATCACCGTGCCGGTGCCCGCGTCGCTCGGGGTCGACGTGTACCTCAAGGACGAATCGGCCCACCCCACGGGCAGCCTCAAGCACCGTCTCGCCCGGTCGCTCGTGCTCTATGAGCTCTGCAACGGTCGCATCGGCCCCGACACCCCGCTGGTCGAGTGCTCGTCGGGCTCGACCGCGGTGTCCGAGGCCTACTTCGCCCGGCTGCTCGGCCTGGCGTTCACCGCGGTGATGCCCGCGGGCACCTCACCGGAGAAGATCGACCAGATCCACTTCTACGGGGGCACGTGCCATCTGGTGGAAGACCCCGACGCCGACCTCGACGCCGAGGCCCGTCGCCTCGCAGCGGCCACCGACGGGTGTTTTCTCGACCAGTTCACCAACGCCGAGCGGGCGACCGACTGGCGGGGCAACAACAACATCGCCGAGTCGATCTTCGAGCAGCTCGCCCAGGAGCCCCACCCGGTACCCGCATGGGTCGTCGTCGGAGCGGGCACCGGTGGCACGTCCGCGACGATCGGCCGGTTCGTCAGGTGGCGCCAACTCGACACGAAGGTGTGCCTGGTCGACCCGGAGGGATCGGTCTACGCGGACGCGTGGGAACACCGCGGGGCGTCCGGTGGGGAGCGCAGCGCCCGCTCCCACGGCGACGGGGCCACCGGGTCGGTCGCCGCCGGGCCCGGCCGGATCGAGGGCATCGGCCGGCCCCGGGTCGAGGCGTCGTTCCTGCCCGAGGTGATCGACCGGACGATCCGCGTCCCCGACGCCGCGTCGGTCGCGGCGATGCGCACACTGAACCGGCTGTTGGGGCGCCGGGTCGGCGCGTCGACCGGCACCAACTTCTGGGGGATGTGCACGCTCGTCGCCGAGTTGCACGACGCGGGGGTACGCGGCGCGATCGTGGGCCTGCTGTGCGACAGCGGCGACCGCTACTCCCACACGGTCTACGACGACGCGTGGCTGCATGCCGAGCGGCTCGATCCGGCCCCCTACGAGGAACGCCTCGAGCGGCTCCTCGGGCTCGGGGAGACGGGTGTCCACGACAGACCGGCAGCCGTCTGAAGAACCACCCGTCGGCCGACTCCGACGAGCCGTCGGCCGACTCCGACGAAACGTCGGGTCCGTCCCGCTCGTCGCAACCGTGCACGCCGACACCGACCCGGTGCGGCGGGCGGTCAGGGCTCGGCGCGCACCGCGTGGACGACCGCTTCGACGAGGCCGTCCACGGTGTGCGGGTCGGCCTCGGCCGCGACGTCGACGTCCAGCTCACCCAGCGCCGCGGAGGTGACCGGGCCGATCGACACCACGAGCGGGGGCAGCCCGTCGACACCGACCGCGGCCACCAGGTGCTGCACGGTCGACGGTGAGGTGAACGTGACCACCGCCGCGTGGCGCACGGCGTCACGGGTCGCCGCGTCGAACTCCGCGGCCACCGTGCGGTAGGCGACCACCTCGTCGACGGCCCAACCCTTCGCCCGCAGGCCGTCGGCGATCACGTCTCTGGCCACCTCGGGCCGGAGCTGCAGCACACGCCCGGCACCACTCGGGAACGCTTCGACCAGCGCTTCGCCGACCGCCTGGGGTGGCACCAGGTCGACGGTGCCTCCCGCATCGGCCACGGCCGCGGCGGTGGCCGGCCCGACCGCGGCCACGTGCACCGGAGCGAGTGCCGCCAGGTCGCCCAGCACCGCGCCGAGTCGTTCCACGGCCGTCGCCGACGAGACCACGAGCCAGTCGTAGTCGGCCTCGGTCAGGGCGAACACGGCCTCCCGCAGGGCCCGGCCGTCGTCGTCGGGGTCGATGAACGTGATCGCCGGTGCGCGGACCACGTCGGCACCGAGCCGACCCAGACGCGTGTCGAGACGCCCGGCCCGGGCGCGGGTGACCACCACACGGATCCCTTCGAGCGGTTCGGCGACGGCGTGCAAGCCAGCGTCCTCGCGCACCGTCGCTCAGTCGGCTGGCCCGACGAGCCCCGTCAACCGCTCGGCCAGCGCCGTACCGGCCCGGGCCGCGCCGGCCGCGGTCGCCTCGTCGTCCACCGTCGCCCGTTGCGGTGAGCCGTCCGGTGTGGCCGCGAGCACCCCGGTGATCCGGAGTGCCCCGTCTCGAACGGTCGCGTGCGCGCCTGCGGGCAGGTCACAGTCGCCGCCCAGCCGCGCCAGAAATGCCCGCTCGGCGTCGACCCGTAAGCGGCTCGTCGCATCCTCGACGCGGCGCAGGCGTTCGATCGTCGCCTCGTCGTCGCTCCGGCATTCCACGCCGAGTGCGCCCTGGGCGACCTGCGGGATCATCTCGTCGACGGCGAAGATCTGGGCCGCCCGGCCGGTGAGCTCCAGCCGCTCGAGCGCGGCGGCGGCGACCACGATCGCGTCCATCGTCCCGTCGTCGATGCGGCCGAGGCGGGTCGCGATGTTCCCGCGCAGCCCCACGACCCGCAGGTCGTCACGCAGGTGTGCGAGCTGCACCCGTCTGCGGGCCGAGCCCGTTCCGACGACCGCACCCGGCTCGAGCGCAGCGAGTGACACCCCGGCGAGTGCGTCGCGTGCGTCGCCACGTTCGGGTACCGCGGCCAGCACCAGGCCGTCGACCGTCGTCGCGGTCAGGTCCTTGGCCGAATGCACCGCCACGTCCGCGCGCCCCTCGAGCACCGCATACTGCACTTCCTTGGCGAACACCCCCTTGCCGCCGATCTCGGCGATCGGCACGTCGAGACGGCGATCCGCATGAGTGGTGACCGGGACGAAGGAGATGTGAAGGTCGGGGTCGAGTGCGCCCAGGAGCGACGCGACGTGATCGGCCTGCCAACGGGCAAGTGCGCTGGCCCGGGTGGCGATGCGCAACTCGGGTCGGCTCACGCCCCGCCGGTCACCCGGTCGCCTTCGTCGCCGTCGTCCATGTCGTACAGGTCGGCCAGCGCGTCGACGATCTGGTCGCCCCGAACCGTGCCGGCCAGTTCGCCGAGCCGGACGCTGGGCCGGTGCAGGAGCTTCGCGACGATCCCGTGGGTGAGCGCCTCGACCGCGTCGCGTTGCCGGTCGGTCAACCCGTCGAGTCGCCCCGAGAACCGCTCGAGTTCGGCGCGGCGGATCGCTTCGCTGCGGGCGTGCAGGTCGGAGATGACCGGCGCCACCGACCGGGCGTTGCGCATGGCGCGGAACCGGACGAGTTCGTCTTCGATGATCTCGGTGACCGCCGAGATCTCGCCGCGTCGCCGATTCAGGCCGGCCTCGGTGAAGGTCCGCAGGTCGTCCATGTCGCACAGCTCGACACCGGGAAGCTCGGCGACCCGGGGGTCGACGTCTCGGGGCACGGCGATGTCGACGATCAACAGTGGGCGGCCGTGCCGGGCGCCGACGACCTCTTCGATCGTCGCACGGTTGACGACCTGGTTCACCGCGGCCGTGGACGTCAGCAGCAGGTCGACGTCGGCGAGCACGTCGCCGATGCGGTCGAAGGGGACCGCGGCACCGCCGACCCGCTCGGCGAGTTCCGCCGCGCGCGTCGCCGTCCGGTTGGCGACCAGCACCTCGGCGACGCCGGCACCGGCGAGCGCGACCGCCATCTGGTCACCCATGTCACCGGCGCCGAGTACCAGTACCCGGCGGCCGGCGAGTCCGTCGAGGCGCTGTGACGCCAGTGCCACCGCGGCAGCCGAGGCCGAGGCGACCGACCGGGAGATCCCGGTCTCGGTCCGGGCCCGCTTGCCGACGTGGAGCGCGTGGCGGAACAGCGCGTTGAGATGAGGCCCGGCCGCACCTTCGTCACGGGCCACCCGCCAGGCGTCCTTGAGCTGGCCGAGGATCTCGGTCTCACCGATGACCGCCGAATCCAGGCCCGCAGCCACCGAGAAGAGGTGGCCGGCGGCGGCCTCGTCGAAGTCGACACTGAGATGATCGGCGAGGTCCGCGACGGGCACCTCGGCGTGCTCGGAGAGCACCGAGCGCAGCCCCGCATAGGAGTCGTGGAACCGTTCGACGACGGCGTAGATCTCGGTGCGGTTGCACGTGGAGACGACCACGGCTTCGCTGACGTAGTCGCGCTGGGACGCGAACGACAGCACCTTGGGCAGATCTTCCGCGCCGACGGTCAGTCGCTCGAGCAGGTCGAGCGGCGCCGAGCGGTGATTGACTCCGATGACGACGATTGCCACGCCTCGAGGCGCTCCTTGATCTGATTCCGGTTTCCAGGGGCTGGAGAAGGCCGGAGTTGCCGACCAGCTTACGGGCGCGGACTCGATACGGGTCCAATCCCCGCTTCGCTGGCCTCGGTCACGGCGCTGGCGGATCGGAGTCGACCTGGTCGGTTTCGCGTTGTCCGCGTTGACGATGGAAGCTCAGGATCTGCAGTTCGACGGCCAGATCGACCTGGCGCAGGTGGACGTCGTCGGGGACGGTCAGCACGGCCGGGGCGAAGTTCAGGATCGACGAGACGCCGGCCTCCACGAGCAGGTCGGCGACACGTTGGGCGCCCGCCGAGGGGATCGCGATCACGCCGATCGCAATCCCGAGATCACGGACCAGCTCGGCGAGGTCGGCAAGCGGGTGGATCTCGATGCCCACGTGGGTGGTCCCGACCTTCGCGGGGTCGTCGTCGACCAGCGCGGCGACCGGGAAGCCCCGGGAGGTGAATCCCGCGTAGTCGGCGAGGGCGCGACCGAGGTTTCCGACACCGACGATGAGGACCGGCCACTGCTGGGTCAGGCC
>JBDZUV010000024.1:0-31099 GCA_040255345.1 Actinomycetota bacterium
GTCGCACCCGACGGTGGAGAACCACACGTTCCAGTGCCAGTGCCGACCCAACACACGCAACATCACACGCTCCTCTCAAACCCGCGCCTGACGGCATCGGTCACAACCCTTTTCGGCACATCGCGACGCGAACCTGAACACCTATCGCACCGAAGCAAGCTGGCAAGTCGAATCCCACCACCACCACCACCGCTACTGCTGCGCGTCAGACTCCGGAGCACATCGGGGTTGTCATTGCGTCAGCGATCGGGCATCATAGACTCATCTTGAGGTTTATTCCGGGAGGTCATCGATGACCACGGCGTTGAACACCGACCGCTACGAGTACACGATGGCCTCGGCTGCACACCGTTCGGGCGTGGCGGACGCCACCGCCGTGTTCGAGGTGTTCAGCCGCGAGCTGCCCGCGGGACGTCGCTACGGCATCGTCGCCGGCATGCCGCGTGTGATCGACGCGATCCGCGACTTCCGCTTCGACGACGCGACGCTCGCCTGGCTGGTCGATTCGGGCTCGGTCACCACCGAGGCGGCGCGCCGTCTGGAACACTGGCGCTTCACCGGCGACGTGTGGGGCTATCCCGAGGGAGACGTGTACTTCCCGCACTCACCGATCCTGGGCGTGCGGGCGCCGTTCGCCGAGGCGACCCTGTTCGAGACCGTGGTGCTGTCGATCCTCAACCACGACTCGGCCGTCGCCGCAGCCGGTGCCCGCATGGTGTGCGCGGCGCGTGCCGCCGCGCATCCGGTGGCCCTCGCCGAGTTCGGGGCGCGGCGCACCCACGAGGCCGCGGCGGTGGCTGCGTCACGGGCCGCGTACCTGGCCGGATTCGACGCCACCGCCACCCTGGAGGCCGGACGCCGCTACGGGATCCCGACCGTGGGCACCGCCGCGCACTCCTTCACCTTGGCCCATGCCAGCGAGCGCGAAGCGTTCGGCGCACAGCTCGACACCTACGGCGCTGCCACCACGCTGCTGGTCGACACCTACGACATCGCCGGGGGGATCGACGCCGCCGTCGAGGCCGCCCGGCTGCGGGGTGCCGCCGGCCCGGGAGCGATCCGCATCGACTCGGGCGACCTGTTGGAGGTCACCTCCGCCGCGCGGCGCCAACTCGGCTTCCTCGGCGCCACCGACACGACGATCCTGGTGTCGGGCGACATGGACGAGTACCGCATCACCGATCTGGTGGGCCACGACGCGCCGGTCGACGCCTATGGCATCGGCGCCCGGCTGGTGACCGGTTCGGGCTATCCGGCCGCCGGGTTCGTCTACAAGCTCGTCGCCATCGAGCGGGCCGGGCGGATGGAACCGGTCGCCAAGGTGAGCGCGAACAAATCCTCACGGGGCGGTATCAAGCGGGTCCGGCGGCGCGCCGGCGACGACGGGTCGCTCGAGGCCGAGACCTTCGAGATCCTCGACGACGGCGCCACCGACCCGGCCGTCGGTGGCCATCAGGTCGCGTACATCATCCGCGGGGAGTACACCGACGCCGCCACCGACGACCTCCAAGCGGCCCGTGCCCGCTGTGCCGCCACACTGGCATCGCTGCCCGACTCGGCCCGGGCCATCACTCCCGGCGAACCCCACGTGGTCGCGACCGAAGTCCCTGGCGAACCGGCCCTCGCGGTGTCCGGACGCTGACGAAAGGAGAGGCCGATGTCGCATCGAGAACCCGACGTGCGGCGGGCACTGCTCGTCGTCGACGTCCAGAACGATTTCTGCGAGGGCGGATCCCTCGCCGTCGAGGGCGGGGCGGCCTGTGCCGCTGCCATCGACGAGTACGTCGCCGCGCATCGTGACGACTATGTGACCGTGCTCGCCTCGGCCGACTGGCACGTCGACCCGGGTGGACACTTCGCCTCGGCGACGGGCGCCGAGCCCGACTTCGTGCACACCTGGCCCGACCATTGCGTCGCCGATACACCGGGTGCGGCGTTCCACGCCGCGTTCACCGCGGGAGTCGAAGGTCGGGTCGATCACGTCGTGCGCAAGGGTCAGCACGCGGCCGCGTACTCGGCATTCGAAGGCGCCACCGACGACGGCCGCACCCTCGCCGACCTGCTCGAGGCCGATGCGATCGACCGGGTCGATGTGTGCGGGATCGCGACGTCGCACTGTGTGAAGGACACCGCGGACGACGCACTGCGGCTCGGTTACGACCCGACCGTGCTGGTGGAGTTGACCGTCGGAGTCTCCCCCGTCATGCGGATGGGAGCCCTGGAGTACCTGGCAACCAAGGGCGTGGCGATCGCCTGACCGCCATGACCCCCGAGCCGACCGACCAAGCCATCCAGAGCGAGGCGGACTTCCTCGCGCAGTACTCCCTCAGCGACCATCCGCCCATGGCGGTCACCGTGGATCTGGCCTGCCTGACGATCCGCGGCGGCCGCCTCGCGGTGCTGCTCATCGAACGCGGCGGCCATCCCTTCCGTGGCCGGTGGGCGCTGCCCGGCGGATTCGCCCGCGCCGATGAGACGCTCGGCGAATCCGCGCACCGGGAGCTCGCCGAGGAGACCGCAACCAGCGTGGCGCACACCGAACAGCTCGGCACCTACGGCGACCCGGGCCGTGACCCCCGCGGCCACATCATCTCGGTCGCATATCTGGCATTCGGCCCCGACATGGCGAACCCCGAAGCCGGTGACGACGCCACCGCGGCACGGTTCTGGACGATCGAGGACCTCGCCCTCGACGAGCGCGCCGGCGACGGCCGCGGCGCGGGCATCGAGCTGGCGTTCGACCACCGCACGATCATCACCGACGCCGTCGAACGCGCCCGCGCCAAGCTCGAGTACACGACCCTGGGGTGCGCGTTCTGCGCCGAGACGTTCACGATCGTCGAGTTGCGAGACGTCTACGAAGCCGCGTGGGGCACCCCGGTACACCCGGCGAACTTCCGACGCAAGGTCCTGTCGACTCCCGGCTTCGTGATCCCGGTGGGAACCGCCGCCTCGAATGGTCCGGGCAGGCCCGCAGAGCTCTTCCGCCGGGGACCGGCGACCCGCATGAAGCCGCCGCTGCTCCGACCGGGGTGACGACTTCGGTGGCGACCGGTCGATTCAGGCGGCTGCGGTGAAGAGCTTCTCGAACGACGCGGCGGGCATCGGTCGCCCCAACAGATACCCCTGCGCCGCCGGACAACCCAGTTCGATGAGGGCGTTGCGCTGGCTCTCGGTCTCGACGCCTTCCGCGGTGACCGAGAGCCCCAAGGCGGCGGCGAGGTCGAGGGTCGCCACCACGATCGCCGAATCGGTGTGGCTCCGGGGCAGTTCGGTGACGAAGCTCCGGTCGATCTTGAGTGCGGTGAGTGGCAGCGACCGCAACTGCAGGTACGACGAGTACCCGGTACCGAAGTCGTCGATCGCCAGGCCGACGCCGAGTTCACGCAGCTGCGAGAAACGTTCGGCCGCCACGACGGGATCGGTCAGCAACGTCGACTCGGTCAGCTCCAGACACAATCCCGACGCGGGATAGTCCGCATCGGCGAGCACGTCGGCGACCTGGTCCACGAAGTCGACCTGGCGGAGCTGCCGTGACGCCACGTTCACCCGTAGCAGGAACGATTCGGCGTTCTGTTCACGGCCCCAGGCGGCGGCGGTCCGACACGCGGTCGCCAGAACCTGACGTCCCAGCAGCGAGATGAGGCCGCTCGCCTCGGCCAACGGGATGAACTCCGATGCGGCGAGCAGGCCATGATGCGGGTGCTCCCAACGGGCCAGCGCCTCGGCGCCGAGCAGGCGGCCGGTTGCGAGTTCGAACTCGGGTTGGAAGTGGACCTGCAGCCCGTCGGCGTCGATGAGCCGACGCAGCTCGGTCTCCAGGCGCAGCCGCGCCGAGCGGGCCCGGTGGGCGTCGGGGTCGGCGAGCGCGACCCCGTCGCCACCCCGCGACTTGACCTGGTACATCGCGACGTCCGCCTTGCTCATCAACTCGCTGGGCTCGGTGTCGCCATCGGTGGTGTGGGCGACGCCCGCACTGGCGGTGAGCGCCACCGCTCCTCCCGGCAGGTCGAAGGGCACGTCCAACGGGTCGATCAGATGCTCGACGGCGCGGACCGCGTCATCGGGGCCACCCGCATCGGTGATGAGCACCAGGATCTCGTCCCCGCCGAGTCGGGCCAGCGTCGTGTCGTCGCCGGCGCCGGTGCGGAGTCGTTCGGCCACCTCGAAGAGGAGCCGGTCACCCACCGCGTGCCCCTGGGTGTCGTTCACGACCTTGAAGCGGTCGAGGTCGATGACACCCAACGTGACGCTCTCGAGGGCACCGTCCTGCAGGTCGTCGAGTGCGCATTCGAGTTCGACGTCGAAGGCCCAGCGGTTGGCCATGCCGGTGACCCGGTCGGTGAGTGCCTGGGTGGCCAGGCGCCGTTCGACGTCGTTGCGCAGGAACGCCTCGGCGAGGATCGCACACGCCGAGTGCGTGGCGCCGAAATGGGTCGCACCGAAGTCGTGACTCAGGGTCGACTCGACCATGATGATGCCGACGAATTCGTCCGCGGCCGACAGCGGACTGATCAGCACCGCGGTGCTGCCCGCATGCATGAACAGTTCGCGTTCGGCAGCGAACTCCGGGCCGTGCCGCCACGGCTCGCACAACAGGGTGTCGCCTCCTCGGGTCGCCAGGCGCAGACACGCGTAGTCGTCGATCCGCATCCGGCGGGCCAAGGGAACCGACGGAGCACCGACCGGCGCGGACCACGCGGCGCGGCGCACCACCCGATCACCATCGGTGCGCCACACCGAGACCCGGGTGACGTCCTCGAGCGACGCCAACTCGGCGACCGCCATCTGGAGTCCCGAGTCGAAGTCCTCGGTCGGCAGGTTCAGGAACACCGACGACAGCCGGATGATCCGATCGTCGTTCAGTGCCCGTGCCCGCAGCTCACGCTCGCCCAGGTCGACGGTCGACTCGGGGCGCATGGTGACGATGAGCGACCCGATGTCGCCGAAGTCAGGCCCGATCGCCGCGTCGTAGCGCACCTCGATCCAGGCGCCATCAGAGGTGTGCACCTTGACGGGCTCACCCCGGGGGGCACCCGAACGTCCCTGCCAACGGGCGATCGCCTCGAGCGCGGGGGCCACGTCGTCGGGATGCACGATGTCGAGCACGCTCCGGCCGACGAACTGTTCGGGCTGATAGCCGAGCAGTGTGCGGAACGCGTGGTTGGCGAAGCGGACCGTTCCGTCACTTTCGCAGCAGATGACGACCTCGTCGACATGCGCGAGCAACGCGCGCAGACCTGCGAGGGTCACCACCCTTTCGGCATCATCGCGGAACGCCGACATCGGGTTCCCTCCGCATCGGGACACGAGGTCGATCGTAGGACCAGACGCGACCCCCGTGCGGGCAAAAGTGCCTGGTCACGGCGTGGGCCGATCGACACCTGCTACGGAAGCCCCATGGATGTCGCTGATCGGCGCACCGGCGAGAGCGGCCGAGCGGTACACCGCGTCGACGAGTTCGTGAGCCCCGATCGCGTCGGCGAAGCTCGGGCTCGCCGGCCGACCCTCGGCCACCGCGGTGAGAAAAGTCCGCGCGGGGTTGCCCCGGTCGTCGTCGCCGGCCACCTCGTCCATGAGCGCATCGGCCTCGGCGACCTGGGGATCGGACCCGGTGAAGTGCCAGCGCACCGGCCCGACGAAGTCGCCTTCGATCCGGATGTACAGGCGCTCACAGAAGATCTCGATGCCTCGCTGACTCTCACGCTCGGCGATGTCGTGCCAGATCGAGCTGAGCGTGCCCACCGCTCCCGAGGTGAAGTCGACCCGGACGGCGGCGACGTCCTCGATGTCGGTGTGACCGTGGTGGTTGCGGGTCTCGGCCGACAGCGTCGCAACCGGGCCGAGAAGCCATTCGAGGATGTCGAGGTCGTGGATCGAGTGCTCCAACACCGTGCCGTGACCGGCCTTGTCGGCCTCGATCCGCCAGGTCGACCCGTACGAGCCCCCGATGGGCAGGTACTGGTCGTCGCGGAACACGACCGACAGGACCCGCCCGGCCCGCTCGTCGGCCAACAGGCGCTTCACCAGACGGAACGGCGGCAGGAAGCGCAGGATCAGCCCGACCTGGTTGGTCACACCGGCGTCGGCCACGACCTGGCACATCTCGTTCACGACCTCGAGGGTCGTGGCGAGCGGCTTCTCACAGAACACCGCCTTTCCGGCGGCCGCCACCGCCTCGACCAGCCGGGGATGCTCGGCGGTCCAGGTGGCCACGTAGACCGCGTCGACGGCTTCGATCAGCGCCGCTTCGTCCATGACCTTGGCGCCGGTCCGCGCCGCGAAGGCGTCGGCCCGTTCGGGGTCGGGGTCACACACGGCGACGATGGCATGCTCGACTCCGCAGGTCGCAAGCAGGTACTCGTGCAGAGCGGCGATGTGCCCGGCACCGAGAAAACCGATTCTGATCATGGCCGTCGAGTCTTCCATGCCGCCAGGTGACGCCGGCGCGTGTGAGCGACGACACATCGATTTGCCCCAGGTGCATCGGTACCATCCGCGCATGGTCGGTGACTCCACGGCGGTGACGGCGCGGCCGACCCCGTTCGAACCCGTCACACGTGCGCGACCCGACCGGGGCCGCCCGACCGCGTTGAGCTGGTGGCTGTTCGTCGTCGCCGGCCTCGTGTTCGCGATGGTCGTGGTCGGCGGGGCGACCCGGCTGACCCAGTCGGGCCTGTCGATCACGACCTGGAAGCCGGTGAGTGGCGTCGTCCCGCCGCTGACCGATGCCCAGTGGCACCGCGAGTTCGCCAACTACCGGGCGTCACCCGAGTACGTGATCGTCAACAACCACATGGGCCTGGCCGAGTTCAAGGGCATCTTCTGGTGGGAGTGGGCCCACCGGCTCGTCGGCCGGGTGATCGGCCTCGCGTTGGTCGTGCAACTCGTGTGGTTCCTGGTGCGCCGCGCGGTGCCCCGTGGCCATGGGTGGCGGCTCGCCGGACTGGCCGCCCTGGTGGGGCTGCAGGGTTTCATCGGGTGGTGGATGGTGGCCAGTGGCCTGGTCGACCGGCCCGAGGTCGCGCACGAGCGCCTGGCACTGCACCTGTGTACCGCGCTGGTGCTGCTCGGTGCGCTGGTGTGGACGGCGCTCGACCTACGGGCGCTCGGCCAGGGGCGCGCCCGGGTCGAGGGCCGGCCCAAGGCGTGGATCTTGCCGTTTCTCGTCGTGCTCTTCATGCAGTTCATCCTGGGTGCCTTCGTCGCCGGGCTCCGGGGCGGCCACGTGTACAACACCTGGCCGACGATGGCCGGCGGGTGGTTCCCCGCCGACACCCACGATCTGTCGCCGTGGTGGACCAACGCCGTCGACAACCCCGTCGGGGTGCAGTTTCTGCACCGCTGGTGGGCGCTCGTCGTCGCCGTCGCCGCGCTGTGGATCGCGGCACGGCTGTTTCGCGCCGGGGCGCGCCGCCAAGCGGTCGCCCTCGAAGCGGTGGTGCTGATCCAGTTCGTGCTCGGGGTCGTGACGCTGGTGGCCCACGATCCGATCGCACTCGCGGTCACCCACCAGGCGGTCGGCACGCTGGTGCTCGTGGTCACGATGTTCGCCGCGCACTGGGCGGCGGGGGGAGCCAGGCGGGCCGATGGTGCGACACTGGCCGCATGCAATCCAACGGTTCTCCGGTCGAGTTCGTGATCGACGGGCGCGTCGCCCGTCTGCAGTTGCAACGTCCCGAACGTCTGAACGCACTCGACGACGCGGTGCGCCTGGCATTGCGCGACGCGTTGAGCGAACTCGAAGAACGCCCGGACGTGTCGGTGGTCGTGCTCTCGGGTGCCGGGCGGGCGTTCTCCGCCGGTGCCGATTTGGCCTCGAGCGCGTACGCGCCGGTCACGGGTGACTGGGCGGCGAGACGGCACGTGACCGCGACCTGGCAGCGGTTGCTCGAGCAGTTCGACCGGCTGCCGCAGGTGAGTGTCGCAGCCGTGCACGGCCACGTGATCGGCGGCGGCGCGCTGCTGGCCGCGGCGTGCGACCTGCGGATCGCCGCGGACACGACCCGGTTGCGCATCCCCGAGCTGGTGATCGGCATGCCGCTGACCTGGGCGGGTGTGCCGATCCTGGTGCGCGAGGTGGGGCTGGCGGTGACCCGGGACTGGGTGCTGACCGGCCGGGAGGTCGACGCGGCGGAGCTGCTCCGGACCGGCTACGTGACCCGGCTGGTGTCCGCGGACGCCTTCGACGACGCGGTCGCGGCACTGATCGGCGAGCTCGTGACCGTGCCGGCCGGGCCATTGGCGATGACCCGGGCGATGACCGCTGCGATCGGGCGGTCGAACCCGGCGTTCGCCGCGGCCTGGGCCGACGCGGACATCCAGCAGTGGACCTTCGGCGAGGACGAGTACCGCGCCGCCATCCGCCGCCACCTCGACCGAAAGTGAGTGACTTCCGATGACTGACCGGATCAGGCTGGGCATCTACGGCTACGGCAACCTCGGCCGCGGGGTCGAGGCGGCGATCTCGCAGAGCCCCGACCTCGAACTGGTGGGGGTGTTCACCCGTCGCGACCCGACCACGATCACCCCGCTGGATGCCGCCACGCCGGTGCGGCGCGTCGAAGACGCGGCCGGTCTGGCCGACGCCATCGACGTGATGGTGGCGTGCGGAGGCTCCAAGGAGGACCTCCCCGCCCAGGTGCCGGGTCTCGTGAGGACGTTCAGCGTGGTCGATTCCTTCGACACCCACGCGAAGATCCCCGAGTACTTCGCCACGCTCGATGCCGCGGCGCGGGCCGCGGGCACGCTGGCGGTGATCTCGACGGGATGGGATCCGGGACTGTTCAGCCTGAACCGGATGTTCGCCGAGGCGATCCTGCCCGCCGGTCAGACCGCGACCTTCTGGGGTCGAGGGGTCTCCCAGGGTCACAGCGACGCGATCCGCAGGGTTCCCGGGGTCGCCGCCGGAGTGCAGTACACCGAACCGATTCCCGCTGCGATCGACGCGGTGCGCTCGGGGACGCGGCCCGAGCTGACCCCGGGCACCTCTCACACCCGTGCGTGTTTCGTCGTGCTGGAAGACGGCGCCGACCCCGACGCCGTGCGCGCCGCGATCATCGCGATGCCCGACTACTTCGCCCCGTACGACACCACCGTCACCTTCGTCACCGCCTCTGAACTCGCCCGTGACCACGGCGCCATGCCCCACGGCGGGGTGGTGATCCGCAGCGGTACCACGGCCGACGGTGCCGGCCACACGATCGAATACCGCCTCGAGCTCGGGCACAACCCGTCGTTCACCGCGAGTGTGCTGGTCGCCTACGCCCGGGCGGCACATCGACTCGCCGCCCGCGGTGAGGTCGGCGCTCGCACGGTGTTCGACATCGCCCCGGGTCTGTTGTCACCCCGCAGTCCCGCCGAACTGCGACGCGATCTGCTCTGAGCAGCCAGGTCGGTCCCGCCCACCGGCGCTTCCGCGTAGGATCGCCGCCGTGCTCCTGATCGGAATCGTCCTTTTCGGCATGCTCATCGGCGCCGCGGCCCAGTACATCCTGAACGGCATGCGTCACGAGATCGACTGGGGATCCGCGCTGATCGCCGGCCTCGTCGGGTCTTTCGTCGGCGGACTGTTGATCAGTCTGATCGCCGGTGACGGACTCGCGTTCCGGCCGAGCGGTATCATCGGTTCTCTCGTCGGCGCGGTCATCGTGACCGCAGCACTGGGCTGGTTGCGAACCCGCAAGGCCTGAACTCGCTCGACTCGGCCTAGCTTGGAGGCATGGGCGATCCGGTCTTGCAGCTCGTTCGACTCGACGAACAGCGTTGGCCGACGGTCGACCCGTTCCTGAACTGCGTCCACCACGTCGACGCCTACCCCGAGGGCAACGAGGCCATGGGGCCCGAGGCGTCACTCGGCGGCCGGGAGATCGGCTCGGATTTCGCCGGGATCGACGGCTGGCGCATGTACCACGGTGACGTCGTGCCGGGGTTCCCGGCCCATCCGCACCGTGGTTTCGAGACGGTCACCTACGTGCGCACCGGGCTGATCGACCACGCCGACTCGCTGGGAGCGACGGCCCGCTACGGCCGAGGCGACGTGCAGTGGCTCACCGCGGGTCGGGGGATCCAGCACGCGGAGATGTTCCCGCTCGTCGAACGTGACGCACCCAATCCGCTCGAGTTGTTCCAGATCTGGGTGAACCTGCCCGCGTCGCACAAGCTCGTCGAACCGACCTTCACGATGTTCGCCGACCGGAACGTGCCCCGAGTCACCATCGGTGCCGGTGCCGGCAAAGCTCACACGACGGTCACCGTGATCGCCGGCTCCTTCGACGGCACCGAAGCGCTCGCTCCGCCGCCGGATTCGTGGGCGGCCGATCCGGGATCGGATCTGGCCATCTGGCATCTCGTGCTCGACCCGGGAGCGTCGGTGACCCTGCCCGCGGCCCGCAGCCGGCACACGGTGCGGACGCTGTACGTGTTCGACCACGGGTCGCTGACCATCGCCGGTCACCCCGATGCCGTCGGCTTCGACACCGCGGTGGCCGTCCACCCCGAGAGCCCGCTCGAACTGCACAGCGACGACGGCACCGAGGTGCTGGTGCTCGCCGGGGTACCGATCGCCGAGCCCGTGGCCAGCTACGGCCCGTTCGTGATGAACACGAGCGACGAGATCGCCGCCACCCTCGACGAGTACCAGCGGACCCGCTTCGGCGGTTGGCCCTGGCCGAGTGACGCGCCGGTGCATCCCCGCTCGGAGGGCCGCTTCGCCCGCCATGCCGACGGCCGTTTCGAAGACCTCGAGACGGGACGCGTCCAGACCGGCTGAGCCACCGGTGTTCACTCGGCCGGCGCCGTGACACACGGCCTCGGCGTCTGACAAATGTCACGACGAATCGGTGGGATCGACGACTACCCATCGTCGCCCGACCGGGGCATCCTCGAGGTCATGTCCGATCGAACGACCCGCATGAACACCGGCATCGAGCTGCACGGGCTCGTCAAGTCCTTCGGCGAGGTGCATGCGGTGCGCGGCGTGGACCTGACGATCGGTCCGGGTGAGACGGTGGCGATCCTCGGCCCGAACGGCGCCGGCAAGTCCACGACCATCGACCTGCTGCTGGGCCTGCTCCGCCCCGACGCGGGCACCGTGTCGATTCTCGGCCGGCCTCCCGAACGCGCGGTACGGGCCGGCAAGGTCTCGGCGATGCTGCAGACCGGTGGGCTGATCCGTGAGATCACCGTCGGCGAGCTCGTCACGATGATGGCGTCGCTGTACGACGCGCCGATGGACGTACACGAGGCGCTCGCGGTGACCGGCCTGAGCGACTTCGCCGACCGTCGCACCGAGGGCCTGTCGGGCGGCCAGACCCAGCGGGTGCGTTTCGCGCTGGCGATCGTCGCCGACCCGTCCTTCGTGTTCCTCGACGAGCCCACCGTCGCCCTCGATGTGGAGGCCCGCCGGGAGTTCTGGACGACGATCCGCCGCTTCACCGAGCGGGGCACCACGGTGGTGTTCGCCACCCACTACCTCGACGAGGCCGATGCGAACGCCGACCGGATCGTGTTGATGGCCGACGGCGCCATCGTGGCCGACGGGTCGGTCACCGACATCAAGGCCCACGTCGACATCCGCACGATCCGTTTCACCCTGCCCGGCGGCGACTCGACGGCACTGGCGGCGCTGCCCGGCGTGGTCGACGTCGACCGTCACGGCGACTCGATCAGGCTGCGCTGCGACGACGCCGACCTCGCCCTCCGCGCGCTGATCGCCACCCGCCCCGACGCACGCGATTTCGAGGTCCGCGGCGCAGACCTCGAAGAAGCCTTCCTGCAACTCACCACCAGCATCCCCGCGGCCGTCCGATGACCGCTGCCACCTACACCCGATACGAGCTGCTGCGCACCTTCCGCAACCGGCGTTTCTTCATCTTCTCACTGGTGTTTCCGCTGGTGCTCTTCTACGTGATCGCCGGATCGAACCGGCACACCGACCTCGGCGGGGTTCCCTTCCCCACCTACTACATGGGCGGGATGGCCGGATGGGCCACGATGATCGGCGTCACCGCCGGTGGCGCCCGCATCGCCGCCGAACGCCAGGTCGGCTGGAATCGCCAGTTGCGGCTCACGCCGCTGCGCCCGGCGACCTACCTCGGCGCCAAGATCGCCTCGGGCTACGCGCTGGCGGCGGCGTCACTGGTGCTGATCTACGTCGCGGGGCTCACGCTCGGCGTGCACGCGACCGGCGGCATCTGGGTGTCGATGACCGCGTTGATCATCGTCGCGCTCGCGCCGTTCGCGGCGCTCGGCGTGTACCTGGGGCACCGACTGAGCGTCGACTCGATGGGGCCCGCCCTGGGCGGCACCACGTCGCTGCTCGCCCTCGCCGGCGGCGCGTGGGGTCCGCTCGCCCAACACGGCTTCATGCACACCCTCACCCAGGCCGTGCCGTCGTACTGGCTGGTCCAGGCGGGGCAGGCCTACGGCGACGGGCCCCGCTGGCCCCCGGGGGCCTGGGTGGTGATCGTGGGCTGGACCATCGTGCTCGGCACGCTCGCCATGCGCGCCTACCGACGGGACACCGGCCGGTTCTGAGAGACTGACCGTTGCCGCGCACCTCGGGAGCGGACCACCATGCAATCCAGATGCCCACCACGAGAATCCGACCCGTCCCCCAGCGGCTTCGTCACGCCGAGCGGTGCACCGGCCTGGGCGAAGGCCGTCCTCGGCTTCACGTTTCCGGGGGTGTTCCTCGTCTACCTGGCGCAGACCGCCGTGGGGATCGGCGCCCACAGCGAGGGCGCCGCGACGGTGGTGGGGCTGGGGCTGCTGGCCGCGTTCTGTGCGTGTTACCTCCTCGCCCTGGCCGAGTGGAACGGCCCGATCACCGGCGTCGTCTCGCGACGCGGGTGGTTCCTGTTCGGCACGATGATCGCGCTCACCGTCGCCGTCGCCCCGCTCGCGCACGAGGACGTCTGGGTGATGTACGTCTTCATCTGTTCGCTCGCGGTGGGGATGTTCCAGGCCCGAGGCCTGGTGGTGGTCTTCGCGTCGACCCTGCTCGCGATGTACCTGCCGCCGGCGATACCGGCGTGGCACGCGGGGGTGCAGTGGGATCCGGCGTTCACGATCCCGCTCATCTCACTCGCCCTGTACGCGTTCTTCGCGGTGATCCGGGCCAATGCCGAAATCAGCGAGGCCCGGGGCGAGATCGCCCGGTTGGCTGCCGAAGGCGAACGCAGCCGCATCGCGCGTGACCTGCACGACCTGCTCGGTCATTCGCTGACGTCGATCACGGTCAAGGCCTCGCTCGCCCGCCGGGTGTCCGCCCACGACCCCGCACGCGCGGCCGCCGAGATCGCGGAGGTCGAGTCGCTCGCCCGCGAGGCCCTCGCCGACGTCCGCTCCGCGGTGGGCGGCTACCGGGACGTGACCTTGGCGACCGAATTGGCCACGGGCCGCGAGGTGCTTCGGGCCGCCGGCATCGACGCGCAGTTCCCCGGAGCGGTCGACGTGGTCGACCCCGCGCATCGGGAACTGTTCGGTTGGGTGGTACGCGAAGGGGTCACCAACGTGGTGCGCCATGCGCGGGCGACGCGCTGCACGGTCGTGGTGGGCCGGTCGAGTCTGACGGTGAGCGACGACGGCATCGGCGCTGATCTCGACGGTGCCGACGCGCCCGACGGCGGCGGCCGGGACGGCTCCGAGCGGACCGCCCGTGACCGGTCGGGAAACGGTCTGTCGGGCCTGCGCGAGCGCGTCGAGTCTGCCGGCGGCACGCTCCTGGTCGGACCCGATCCGCACCGGGGATGGCGGGTCTCGGTCGCCATGGACGCCGACCGGGAAAGCGACGGCCGCGACGGCGGCCCTGCGGCGGACGCCACCCCGACGGCCGCCCCGTCGGCGACGTCGACGACGTCGGGCCACTCCGGCGCCGCGGCGTCGCGGATCTCGACGTGAGGCTCGCAGCATGACCATCGCGCTGTTGCTCGCGGACGACCAGACCCTGGTGCGCAATGCTCTCGCCGCACTGTTGA
This sequence comes from Actinomycetota bacterium, assembly GCA_040255345.1. GTDB lineage: Bacteria > Actinomycetota > Acidimicrobiia > Acidimicrobiales > Iamiaceae > JAFDWI01. The sequence goes on from JBDZUV010000024.1 coordinate 13,980, forward strand.
ACCTCGAGGACGACTTCGAGGTGGTCGCCGAGGTCGGCCGTGGCGACGAGGTGGTCGACGGAGTCCTCGCCCACCGGCCCGACGTGGCGTTGTTGGACATCGAGATGCCGGGCCTCGACGGCCTGGCCGTCGCCGACACGCTGAGCCGCGAGGCGCCCTGGTGCCGGGTGCTGATCCTGACCACGTTCGGTCGGTCGGGGTATCTGCGTCGGGCGATGGAGTCGGGCGCGCTGGGGTTCGTCGTCAAGGACGCACCCGCCGAACAACTCGCCGATGCGGTGCGGCGCGTCGCGGCCGGGGAACGGGTCGTCGACCCCGACCTCGCCGCGGCGACCCTGGCGAGCGGCCCCTCGCCGTTGACCGCACGGGAACGTGACGTGCTCATCGCGACCCGTGACGGCGCGACCGTCGCCGAAGCGGCGAAACGGTTGTTCCTGTCGCAGGGCACGGTACGCAACTACCTGTCGTCGGCGATCACCAAGACCGGCGCGAAGAACCGCGCCGGAGCCCAACGGGTCGCCACCGAACGCGGCTGGCTGTGACCGCGACCTTCGGTCGTGAACGCCGTCTCGCCACGGCGCCACCCCTCGACGGCCCGAAGTCCGCGATGTGCTCACGTCGCCGGATCTGGTGGCGACGCTCCCTCCAGCCACGATGTACCCCGTTCGGGGCCCTACCGTGACCGGCATGACCACGACTACGACCGATGCCGACCTGATCGTGCTGGGGCTGGGCCCCGGCGGTGAGGCGGTCGCCGAGGCGGCTGCGGGGGCCGGGCGTCGGGTCGTCGGCATCGACGAACGGCTGGTGGGTGGCGAATGCCCCTATTTCGGCTGCATTCCCTCGAAGATGATCCTGCGTGCGGCACAGACTCTCGCCGAAGCGGCCCGAGTCGACGAGCTGGCCGGCCACGCCACGACCGATCCCGACTACACCCCGGTGGCGACACGGATACGCGACGAGGCGACCGCCGACTGGGACGACACGGTCGCGGTGAAGCGTTTCGAGGATCTCGGAGGCGTCTTCGCCCGTGGGCACGGTCGCCTGGTCGGTCGGGACCGCGACGGCCGGCTACTGGTCGAGGTCGCCGACGCCACCTACCGTGCGCCCGACGTGGTCCTCGCCACCGGCACCGACCCGGTCGTGCCGCACATCGACGGGCTGGCCGAACTCCTCGAGAGGGGTGACCGGTCCGACCCGGTGGTGTGGACCAACCGTGAGGCGATCCGCTCCCCGCGACTGCCGGCATCACTCGCCGTGCTGGGCGGTGGGCCGATCGGCTGCGAGCTGGCGCAGGGTTACGCCCGGTTCGGCGTGGCGGTCACGATCATCCAGCACTCGTCCCGCCTGTTGGGCAGAGAAGAGCCCGAAGCATCGTCGGTCGTCGCCGACGTGTTCGCCCGCGACGGTATCGACGTGCGCTTCGACTCCTCGGTGACCGCCGTGCACGCCGACCGCGACGGCGGGGTCCGTCTCGCGCTGTCCACCGGCGACGGCTCCGACGTGACGGTCACCGCGGACAAGCTGCTGGTCGCCACCGGCCGCGGGGCCAGGTTGCGGGGCATCGGGCTCGAGACGGTGGGCCTGACGCCCGACGCCCACGCCGTCCAGGTCGATGACCGCATGGGAGTGCTCGACGCCGACGGTCACCCCGTCGGTGGGCTGCACGCGGTGGGTGACATCACCGGGCGCGGGCCGTTCACCCATGTCGCCACCTGGCAGGCCAGAGTGCTGACCGGTCGCCTGCTGGGCCGATCCGATCCGCCCTTCGGCGGCTACCACGGCCTCGCGTGGACGACCTTCACCGATCCCGAGGTCGGCCGGGTCGGCATGACCGAGGCCGAAGCCCACGACGCCGGCATCGAGGTGCGCACCGCACGCGCGGAGATCGCGTCGGACACCCGGGGTTGGATCCACGGACCGGGCAACGACGGGTTCGTCAAGCTGGTCGTCGATGCCGAGCACGACGTGGTCGTGGGCGCGACCGTCGTCGCGCCGCACGGCGGCGAGATCCTGGGATTGCTCACGCTCGCCGTGCACGCCCGGGTGCCGGTCACGACCCTGGCCACGATGCACTACGTGTTCCCGACCCTGCACCGCACCGTGCTCGAAGCCCTCGACGACCTCGCGTGACCGGCCCCCGCCCGTGCCCCGAGCCCCACATCGTCCGAAGTCCAGGTCGTTTCGGGCTGCGAGGCCCCCGAGCCGTGCTGCATGCAGCGAGCGTCCAACAGATGGGTGCGAAAGCGGGACAGCTCAGCTGTAGCGGCGGGTGACCCGGTCGACGTCGGCGCCGTAGGAGCCCCCGAACAGGCACGCATGAACAAGCAGAGGTACGAGCTGGTGCAGCTCCACCCGGTCGTCGCGGCCAGGTGCCGGCGGGGCGAACTCGTCGTAGGCGGCGAACGTGGCCGTTGGGAAACCGCCGAAGAGGTGCATCATGGCCAGATCGGACTCGGGATGACCGCCATGTGCCGCAGGGTCGATCAGCCACGCGTCACCGCCGGCACTCCACAAGGTGTTGCCACCCCACAGATCGCCGTGCACCCGTGCCGGGGCGATGGCCGGTCCGGCGAGATCGTCGTCGGGGTCGAGGAGCCGTTCGGCGATGCGCCCGACCCGAGCGGCCGTGCCCGCGGGCAGCGCACCCCGCCGGTCGGCTTCGGCGACCAACGGTTCGAGCCGTTGGGTGACCACGAATTCCGCCCACGTCGCACATGGCCGATCGTCCACCCCGAGCCGGCCGAGGAACCCCGCGGTGCCACCGCCGGGTGGGACTGCGCCGAACGCTTCGGCACCGACGGCGTGCAACCGGGCGAGCCCCACGCCGAGTCGCTCGGCCGCGCCGGCGCTGGGCCGCCCGGGGTCGACCCAGCTCAACACGAGCACGCGGTCGTCGACGCCCAGCACTTCGGGCACCGGCACCACGCCGGGCTCCCGCAGCCAGGCCAGCCCGGCGGCCTCGACGGCGAGCACGCCCGGCAGCGGGTCGGCCAGCGTCTTCGCGAACACCGGTTCGCCCTTGGTGAAGACCCGCCACGCTTCGCCGATGGACCCACCCGAGAGGCGATGTGCACTCTGGCCTGCCACGCCGGCCACGTCGCCCACCCAGGCGACGACCTGTACGTCGGTCGTCACCCGATCGTCACCGCCGGGTCGAGTCGGCCGCGTCGATCGCAGCGACGAATCCGTCGGCCGCGGCTTCGATCATGCCGATCACGACCTCGAAACCGTCGCCGTCGCCGTAGTAGGGATCGGGGACTTCTGCATCGGCCGGTGCAGCACGGTCGAACGAGCGCAGCATCGCCACCTTGGCGGCCTCGTCTGGCGTTCGTGCCAGGTCGATCACGTCGGAGCGGTTCGCATGATCCGCGACCAGCACCAGATCGAAGTCGGCGAGGTCGTGGCGGGCGAGTTGCCGTGCGGTGTGGGTGTCGTCGTAGCCGTGGCGCCGCAACGTCGCCCCGGCGCGGGTGTCGGCACCCTGGCCGACATGCCACGACCCGGTGCCGGCCGAATCGATCTCGACCACACCGGCGAGATCGGCCTCGTCGAGCCGGGCACGGAACACGGCCGCGGCCATCGGTGAGCGGCAGATGTTGCCCAGGCACACGATGACCACCCGCAGCGGGCGGCCGGCGGGAAGCTCGATCGACGCACGTCCGTCCATCAGCGTGACCCTACCGGCGCGGGGCCGTGCCACACGGCAGGTCGTCTTGGACGGCGCACCCCGGTGCGAAGGCCGTCCGGCAAGGTCGAGCAATCCCGGCACTGGCCGTTCGGGTCGGGTGGAAGCATCCGGCGCGAAGGGTCCGATGCGCGACCGTCTTCTCGAACGTCGGCCCGTCGTGTCGACCATGACGACCCGCAATCGGTCGACCCGCGGCCCGGATCGTGGATCGGATCGCGGCGCTCACCGTTCGCCGGGCGGGCCGAGCACGGGTTTGATGTCGACCACGGGCGTCCCGTCGACCGCCTCGATGCCGCTCACCTCCAGCCGTGGCCCGTCGATCGCGAGCACCTCGACCTGGTGCAGCCCGAGCGGGTTGGGCCGATCGGGTGACCGGGTGGCGAACACGCCTCGAGGCCGGCGCCGCCGGTCACCTCGCGGCTGTACCGCCAAGGTGTCGCGTCGGGCGCGGTCGAGCCAGGTGATCACCACCAGGTCGTCGCCGACGGCGATGCCCGCGAGTGCGGCGACCAGTTCGTCGTCGACGACGATCATCGCAGCGGGCGCGCCTTCGTCGGCCTGCCGGGGTGCGGTGGAAGGATCGGTCAAGCTCGATTCGACGCTGCCGATCTGCCGAAGACCGATGCGCGGTGCGGCATCGACCGAGCCGAGTTCCTCGGCGAGTTCGGCAACCAGCGGTCGGAGGTCGCCGAGGATCCGCCGACCGGTGGCCGTGGCCCGGTAGCTGCGCCGGGCCCGACCGTCTGCGACAACGGCGCGGCTGGTCAGCAGCCCGTCCTGCTCCATCCGGTGCAGCAGGGGATACAGCGTGCCGGGGCTGATCGAATAACCGTGGCGGGCGAGTTCGGCGGCCATCCACGCGCCGTGCACGCCGCCGGCCTCGGCGTGGTGCAGCACGTGGACCGGCACCAAACCGCGCAACAGCGAGCGCGACAGGTTCATGTCGACGAACAATATCGATTTTCGTTATCATGGTCGTGTTCCCACCTGATCGGAGGACGGACCATGGCCACTGTCAGCGTCCGCTACATCGTCGACGACGTCGACGCCGCCATCGAGTTCTACGGCACCCATCTCGGGTTCGAGCTGCAGATGCACCCGGCGCCACCTTTCGCCATGCTCACCCGGGGCGATCTACGTCTCAATCTGAGTGCGCCGAATCCCAGCTCCGGTGGCGGGCGGTCGATGCCCGACGGCACCGTTCCCGCTCCGGGCGGATGGAACCGGTTCCAGCTCGAGGTCGACGACATCGCAGCGGTCGTCACCGGCCTCGAGGCCGCAGGCGTTCACTTCCGCAACCAGATCATCGATGGCATCGGCGGACGTCAGGTGCTCGTGGAGGACCCGTCGGGCAACCCGATCGAGTTGTTCGAGCCGACACGGCCCGAAGCCCGCCTGAACGCGAACGAGCGCGACGACACCTGAGCAGCCCCGGTCGGCGTCGAAGACGATCAGCCGATCGCTCACCCCGACCGACGAGCACCGTCGGGCCGGAGAAGGGGTGACCCGTCCGGGCGGCCGGTGATTCTCCCTCGCCGTCGCGCCTGGCAGGAGGCATGATCCGAACGGTCGCAGTGACCGGGCTCGAGCCTCGGCCCCACGGCGCGACGGTGGCACGCCGTGCGCCTCGTCTGTGGCTCAGGCGCCGTTGTCGGGACAGGTCTCGTCGGTCTTGACCACCCCGAAGGTGACGCCGGTTTCCGGTGTGAACTTGCTCCCTGCAGGTGGGATCTGAGAACACACCTGCCAGTGCTGGTGGATGATCTGGCGTCGACCCTTGCCGCTGGTGTCACGCACCGCGACCGCCACGGGCGTACCGCCGGCGAGCGCCTCGATGTCGTCTTTGGCCGAGCTCAGGACGTTGCCGATCTCGTCGGGCATCGTCCACACGCCTGAGTCTTCCAGCGGCCCGGTGTCGGCGGGTGCGGCCGTGGTCCGCGGGGTCGAGGTCGACGGCGTGACCGTCGTGGGGGGCAACGTCGACGCGAGTGTGGGCCGGGTTCGGGGCGCAGCAGCCGTCGAGTCCGGATCGCCGGTCGAGCTCGACGTGGACGGTTGCACCGCGAACCGGACCGACAGAGCGACGACGGCGAACAACGCAACGAAGATCCAGACCCACCCTCCGCCGAAGAAGTCGACGACACGATTCGGTTGCCGCTCATCGGGACGGTGCTGATCGGGCGCCACCGCGCTCCTCTGATTGCTGGAATGATCCGGACCATCCATTGTGCCCACTCGGGCATGCCGTGACGTACGGTGACCGTGAGTGTGTTCTCCCTCGTGGCGATCTCGAGGCGCATGGCCCTCAGACGAGTGCCGGCTCCGCACCCCGCAACGACCAGGAACTGCTGCCGACCCGGCACCACGACCCGCTGCCTCGGCGGTCCGGTCCCGACGATCGCTCGACCCCGTCAGCACAGACCGGCTCGCGGGGTTTTTCGCCGACACCGTCCGACACCAAGGCGTACAATTCGCCGATGGCGAACGAGGAGCAGGTAGCGCTCTGGGACGACCGGGTCGGTGATGCCTGGGTCGCCAACGCATCCACCTACGACACGATGCTCGAACCCATCGGGCTCGCGACGATGCAACGTCTCGATCTCACCCCGGGCGACCACGTGCTGGATCTCGGCTGCGGGACCGGCGCGACGACGGTCGAGCTCGCCCGCCGGGTCACCCCGAACGGCGCCGCCGGCCAGGTGACCGGCGTCGACCTGTCGAACCGCATGGTCGCCGCCGCACGGGCACGGGCCGAGGCGGCCGGCATCGGTGGCATCGACTTCGTCGTCGACGACGTACAGACCGCCGAGCTGGGCAGTGGCCGGTACGACCGGGCGTTCTCCCGCATGGGCGTGATGTTCTTCGCAGATCCGGCCGCAGCGTTCACCAACGTGGCCCGGTCACTGCGTGCCCGCGGGCAGCTCGCATTCTGTTGCTTCCAGCCACCCGACAAGAATCCCGCCGTCCTGCTCGCCATGGTCGCCGCCGGCGAAATCCTCTCGATCGACCCTCCCGACCCGTCGAAACCGAACCCGTTCTCTCTCGCGGATGCGGCCCGGACCACCGCGCTGCTGGAGAGTGCCGGCTTCGTCGACGTCGACATCACGCCGGGTCCCGATCGCATCGAACTGCCCGTCCGCGACGATCTGCGGACCATCGCCGAGAAGATGCTCGAGCAGACCCCACTCACCAACGCACGCTTCGCCGCCGCGGACGACCTGACCCGCAACGCCGCGATCGACGCCACCTCCGAGGCGCTCGAGGCCCACCGGACCGGTGACCTGCTGTCGCTCGGCGCGGGCATCTGGCTCGTGACCGCCCACACCCCCGACTGAGGCCCGGTCGGGCCTGCGGACGGCGGGCACCCCGACCCCGGCGGTGCGGTCGGTGCAGCGTGCGAGATCAGCCTGGACGGGTGACGATCACGTCCAAGGTGTCCCCGACGGCGATGTCGGTGACGTCGGGGCCGACGGTGGCGAGACCGTCGGCACGCGCCAGGGAACGCATCCGGTGGGAGGCGACGCCGCCGGTGATCACCGGACGAACCGTGCCGCCGTGGATCGTGACCGGCACGAACTGTCGCATCCCCGCCTTCGCCGACCAGCCTTCGGTCACCGTCATCGGCACCGGTGCGGGCACCCTGGCCCCGGCGAGGCGGGCGAGCACCGGTCGGACGAGCGCGTGCAGGCTCGCCTGCACCGCTCCCGGATTGCCGGGCAAGGCGCACACCACGACCCCGTCGAGCACCCCGAACCCCTGCGGGCGGCCTGGTTGGATCGCAACCGACCGGAACGTCACGCCGTGATCACCGAGCACGTGGCGCGCCACGTCGTGCGCCCCGACCGACGCGCCGCCCGTGGTGACGATGCAATCGACCCCGGCCTGGTGTGCCCGCACCAGCGCCGCGTCGAAGTCGGCCGGGTCATCGCCACACGTCGCCTCAGCGACGACGTCGACCCCGAAGCTGCGCAACGTCCCGACGACCAGCACCGAGTTGGAGTTCAGCACCTGACCCGCGCCGAGCGTCCCACCGGCGATCGAGATCTCGTCGAGGGTCACCAACTCGTCGCCGGTCACGATCACCGCGACCCGCGGGCGCGGCCGCACCGCCACACTGAACACGCCACACCCTGCGAGCGCCGCCAACGCGGCACCATCGAGCAGTGTGCCCGCGGGCACGAGTTCCGACCCGGCGGCCACGTCCGACCCACGCACCCGCACGTGTCGGCCCGCAGCCCAACCCGTCGGCAGACACACCCGATCGGGCAGCGGCGCACGGGCAAGCGGCTGGTCGGTCTGTTCGACGGGCACGACCGTGTCGGTGCCCGCGGGCAGCGGCGCCCCGGTCATGATCCGCACCGCGCACCCCGGCGTCCACTCCCCCGTGGCTCCGGCGGCGATGTCGCCGATGACCGCCAAGGTGACGTGACCGTCGTCGCCGTCGCCGTCGCCGTCGCCGACCAGATCGGCAGCCGCACACGCGAACCCGTCCATCGCCGCATTCGTGAACCCCGGTGCGTCCCACACCGCCGGGACCGCGTCGGCCGTCCAGGTCCCGGTGGCGTCAACCGACGCGCCGGGCACCGTGGGCACCCGCACGGGCGCCAACGGCTCGACCTGGTCGAGCATCCAGACCAGGTGGTCTTCGTACCGGACGCGGTCGTCGGCATCGATGCGGCGCCTCATGCCGGCCCGACCCGTTGATCCCATCGGGCGTGATCCTCCCAGGTGTCGATGTCGTCGACCGCTTCGGCGGACACCGGTGCGTGGGTCCACCGGAGCGCTCCGAGCAGGCGCCGCATCGAACCGTCGACGAGCCCGCCGCGCTGCGCCGTGATGGCCCACACCAGCGCATCGCGTCGCAAGATCGACAGCACCCATTCGATCCGCTGCGCCGAATCGTCGCCGCCACGGCGACCTTCGGGAGATTCCGTGCGTTCGACGCGCATCACCTCCCGAAGTTCAGGCGGGTGGGGGGCAACCGAGGCACACGCGGTGACTGCGTCGACATCGTCGGCCGCACCCGCCGCCGCCCGGCGCAGTGCGGGCACCACGTCGGCGACCCCGGGCTGGTCGCACCCCAGACACAGCACCCAGTCGGGCAGGTCGCCGTGCGCGTCCAACCCGGCCACACCAGCGGCGAGCGCGGCGGCCGGCCCGGCGAAGGGCGGATCTTCCCGGGTGAGCAACACGCCGGGTGGCACGTCGAGGTCGGCCTCGCCCACCACGACGACGGGCGCGCAGCCTTCACAAGCGTCGAGCACCACGTCCAACAGCCGTCGGCCGCCCACCACCAGGTCGGCCTTGCGAACTCCGCCCAGACGTGAACCCCGGCCACCGGCGAGAATGACGGCAGCGGCCGGAGCAGCGACGCCGGAGTCATGGGTCACTGGTCGAAGGTCTCCCAGCCACGGCGCGCCTTGGCCGGCACCCGCGAGCGGTACACGATGTAGGGACGGGTGAGATAGCCGAGCGGCACGCTGAACACGTGCACCAGGCGGGTGAAGGGCCACACCGCGAACAGGCACAGCGCCGAGAGCGCATGCAGCCGGTAGAAGATCGGCGCGCTCGCGATCGTCGCCGGGTCGGGGTGGAAGCTCCACACCTGCCGGAACCAGATCGACACGCCCTCGCGGTAGTCGTAGCCGCCCTCCCACAGGCCCGTCCCGTGGATCATCGTGGCGAGCATGCCGAAGATCAGCGTCGCGGACAGCATCAGGAACATCAGCTTGTCGGTGGGCGTGGTGGCGCCGAACACCCGGGTGTTGGTGCGCCGCCGGTACAGCAGCAGACACAGCCCGCCGATGGTCGCCACCGCTGCGCCGATCCCGAGGGTCAGCGCGCCCCAGTGGTAGATGTCGTCTGATATGCCGACGGCGTCGGTCCACTCCTCGGGAACGCACAGGCCCATCACATGGCCGACGAACACCGCCAGGATGCCGAAGTGGAACAGCGGCGAGCCGACGCGCAACAGGCGCGATTCGTACATCTGGGACGACCGGGTCGTCCAGCCGAACTGGTCGTTGCGCCACCGCCAGATGTGACCGCCGAGGAACGCCACCATGACCATGTAGGGGAACACGACCCACAACAACAGGTCGAAGGTTTCACGGGTCATGCGAGACCTCCTGCGCGGTCGTGGTCGGTCGCGGCGGTGGGCTTCCGGGTCGGCATGGCGACCGGCTGCCCGCTGTAGCCACCGAAGGTCGGGCCGGGGCGTGACGCCGGGTAGATCTGGTCGAACGTCTCGTTGCCGTAGCCGTCCAGACCGACCGATTCGGCTTCGGGTCCGTCGGTCGCCAGGGCCAGCATCGCCTCGGTCTCGGCGTCAGACATCGCCGGGAGGGTCGCGCACACCGCTTCGACGGCGCCGTACCACGGTGACGCCGATGTTTCGAGGTGGGCACGCAGCAGTTCGAGTCCCGGGCGGTGTCGGGTCAAGATCCCCATGCCCGCCCGAAGGGACGTGGCCGCAGAGAACTCGAGTACGACCGACAGATGGTCGGGCAACTCGTCCCGGGTGGGCTCCAGACCCGACTCGAGGTACGTCTGGCGGATCTCGATGAGCGCCATGCCGCGCCGACGGGTGTCGCCGCTGGCGTAGTAGGTGAGAAACAGGCAGCCCCGGCGTCGGGTGTCGAAGGTCTCGACGTAGCGCTCGCACACGCTGATCGGGTCGTCCGCAACCAGCGCGGCAACGGTGCGACCGAGAGGTCCGGCGAGGCGATCGTCGAGTGACGCGGCGAGTCGGCCGATACCGTCGAGCTGGTCGAGAAGCGCCGCGTCGGGGTAACCGATCAGCCACGATGCGCACGCATGGGCGGCGCGGACGTGCGCGTCGGCGAGCGGTCCGGCACGGCGCCGCGCCCGCGACCGGGTCGACAGCGGGCTCACGACCGCCCCTTCTTGCGACGGGGCGCCGCGACCTTCGCCCAGGTGCCGGTCGGCTTGCCGAGCGGCTGCCCGGACATCGCCTCGCTCATGCCCGGGCCGCCTTCACTGTTCAACGGGCAGTCGGTCGCGATCGACTCGAGGTCGTGGGCCTCCTCGTGGTGCGCGGCGGGGATGACGTAGCGCTCGTCGTACTTGGCGATGGCGAGCAGGCGGTACATCTGCTGCATCTCGGCGCCGGTCATGCCCACCGCGTTTGCGATGCCCTCCTTGGGGTCGTTGCCCAGGTTGATGTCGCGCATGTAGGAGCGCATCGCCGCGAGCCGGTACAGCACCCGCTCGACCGTGGGCACATGCCCGGCACTGAACAGGTTCGCCAGGTATTCGACGGGGATCCGCAGCGTGTCGATCGCCGAGAACAGGTTCTCCGCGTCCTCGGCGTCATACCCGGTGTCGCGCACCACGTCGACCACCGGCGACAACGGCGGGATGTACCAGACCATCGGCATCGTGCGGTATTCGGGGTGCAACGGCAACGCCACTTCATAGGTGTGGATCAGTGAGTAGATCGGCGATTGCTGCGCGGCCTGCACCCAGTCGTAGGGGATGCCCGCCCGGTCGGCGGCGTCGAGCACCTCGGGGTCGTTCGGGTCGAGGATGATGTCCTTCTGGGCTTCGTACAGCTCACGCTCGTCGGTGACCGACGCGGCCTCGGTGACCCGGTCGGCGTCATAGAGCACCAGACCGATGTAGCGCAGCCGCCCCACACAGGTCTCCGCGCACACGGTCGGTTCGCCCTGTTCGATCCGCGGGTAGCAGAACGTGCACTTCTCGGCCTTGCCGGTGCGATGATTGAAGTACATCTTCTTGTAGGGGCAACCCGAGATGCACATGCGCCAGCCACGGCATTTGTCCTGGTCGACCAGCACGATGCCGTCCTCGGTGCGCTTGTAGATCGCCCCCGAAGGGCACGACGCCACACACGTCGGGTTCAGACAGTGCTCACAGATGCGAGGCAGGTAGAACATGAAGGTGTTCTCGAAATCGAGCTTCACCTTGTCCTCGATGCCCCGGATCATCGGGTCCGCGTCCTTCGCCGCATAGGTGCCACCGAGGTCGTCGTCCCAGTTGCCCGACCAGGTGATGTTGACCCGGTCGCCGGTGATCAGCGACTTGGGCGGCGCGGAGACGATGTGCTCCTGCGCCGGGGACTGCAAGAGGCGGTCGTATTCGTACGTCCAGGGTTCGTAGTAGTCGTTCAGACCCGGCAGGCGCGGGTTCGCGAACAGCGACAGCAGCTTGCGCACCCGGCCGCCGGCCTTGAGCTTGAGCCGCCCCTTCGACGACAGGTCCCAACCGCCCAGCCACTTGTCCTGGTCTTCATAGCCGCGCGGGTAGCCCTGGCCGGGACGGGTCTCGACGTTGTTGAACCACACGTACTCCAGGCCGACCCGGTTGGTCCACGCCTGCTTGCACGTGACCGAGCAGGTATGACACCCGATGCACTTGTCGAGGTTCATGACCATGGCCATCTGGGACATCACACGCATCGGGCCGTCTCCTCGGTCATGGTCGCTTCTCGGTCATGGTCGCTTCTCGGTCATGCGCGGTCCCCGGTCATCGCCGGCTCACTCGTAGACCACCGGCGTCGTGCGCTTGCGGATCACGGTCACCTCGTCACGCTGGTTGCCGGTGGGGCCGTAGTAGTTCGCCGCGAAGCTGAGCTGCGCGTAGCCGCCGATCAGATGCGACGGCTTGAGCATGATCCGGGTCAGCGAGTTGTGGATCCCACCACGTTGGCCGGAGGTCTCGGCGATCGGCACGTTCACGGTGCGGTCCTGGGCGTGGTGCATGAACGCCGTGCCCTTGGGCATGCGGTGCGACACGATCGCCCGCGCCGAGACGACGCCGTTGCGGTTGACCGCCTCGATCCAGTCGTTGTCGGCGATGCCCGCGGCCTCGGCATCCTCCACGCTCATCCAGATCGTCTGGCCGCCACGCGACAGGTTCATCATGAAGAAGTTCTCCATGTACATCGAGTGGATCGCCCATTTGTTGTGCGGGGTGAGGTAGCGCACCGACACCCCGGTCGACGGCGACGCAGCACCGATCGCAGGTTCGCCGAACAGGGCGGTCATGTCGAGTGGCGGCCGGAACACCGGCAGCCCTTCGCCGAGCGCCAGCATCCAGTCGTGGTCGAGATAGAAGTGCTGGCGACCGGTGAGGGTGTGCCACGGTTTGGCCCGTTCGACGTTCTGGGTGAACGGCGAGTAGCGGCGACCTCCCGATTCGGAACCCGACCATTCCGGTGAGGTGATCACCGGCACCGGCGCCGCCTGGGTGTCCGCGAAGGTGACCTGTTTGCCTTCGGACTCGGCGGCGAGATCCGCGAGGCGCACGCCGGTGCGGCGTTCGAGCGTCTCGAATCCCTTGGTCGCCATGCGGCCGTTCGTCGTCCCCGAGAGGTGCAGGATGAACTCACACGCCTGCAGGTCGGTCTCCAGGCGCGGTTGGCCACGCCCCTTGCCGCTGTCGGCGACCCCGTTGATGCGACGCAACTCTTCGACGTAGTCGGCGACCTCGAAGGTGACGCCCTTGGTGGCCATGCCGAGCTGCTCGAGCAGCGGGCCGACCGAGGTGTACTCGTCGTGGATGGCCGTGTAGTCCCGGGTCACCTCGACGAAGTTCGGCATCGTGAGACCCGGGATCGCCTCGCATTCGCCTTTGCGCCAGTCGCGCACCCGACCCCGTGGGGTGGCGAGCTCGGCGGGCGTGTCGTGCGCGAGCGCGGTGGCGACCACGTCGGTGCGGGTGCCGAGATGCTCACGGGCGAGTTCGGAGAACTTCTCGGCGATCGTCTCCCAGATGTCCCAGTCGGTGCGCGACTGCCACGGCGTGGAGATCGCCGGGTTGAACGAGTGCACGTAGGGGTGCATGTCGGTGGTCGACAGGTCGTACTTCTCGTACCAGGTCGCCGCGGGCAGGATCACGTCGGAGTGCAACGTGTGGCTCGTCATCCTGAAGTCGAGGGTCAACATCAGGTCGATCTTCCCGGTGGGGGCTTCGTCGCGCCAGCTGACCGAGGAGGGACGGAACCGCTCGGGGGTCTCCTCCGCGCCCACGGTGTTGTCGACCCCGAGCAGGTGTTTGAGGAAGTACTGCTCGCCCTTCGCGGACGACCCGAGGGTGTTGGCCCGCCACACCGACCAGATGCGCGGCACGTTCTGGGGTGCGTCGGGGTCGTCGACGGCGAAGTCGATGTCGCCGGATTTCAACTGGTCGACGAGCCAGGGCACGGTTTCCTGACCGGCTTCCGCGGCCCGGTCGGCGATGTCCAGTGACGAGACGTCGAACTGCGGATAGAACGGCTGCCAGCCCAGGCGCGTCGCGAGCGCGACGGCGTCGGCGACCGAGGTGTCGGCGAGCGGTCCCGCACCGGTCGTCGAGGCGAGGGTGTCGGCGCCGAACTGGTCATACCGCCACTGGTCGGTGTGCAGATACCAGTAGGTGGTCTGGGTCATCAGCCGCGGTGGGCGCACCCAGTCGAGCGCGTTGGCGAGATGCTGGAAACCGGTGAGCGGCCGGACCTTCTCCTGGCCGACGTAATGTGCCCAGCCACCCCCGTTCACGCCCTGGGTGGCGCACAGGGTGGTGAGGGTGAGGAAGGTCCGGTAGATCGTGTCCGAGTGGAACCAGTGGTTGGTGCCCGCACCCATGATGATCATGGAGCGGCCCTTCGAATCGAGCGCCGATTGCGCGAACTCACGGCCGATCCGGGCGGCGGCCTGGCCCGGGACGCCGGTGACCGTCTGTTGCCAGGCGGGGGTGTACAGCGCGTCGGCGTCGTCCAGGCCGCTGGCCCATTCACCGGGCAGACCGTCGCGTCCCACGCCGTAGCCGGCGAGCAGCAGGTCGAAGACGCAGGTGACCGGACGGCCGTGCAGACGGCGGATCGGCACGCCGCGGCGCAGGTCGCCTCGGCCGCCCTGGCCGGCGGTGTCGAAGCGGGGCATGAGCACCTCGACGACCTCGTCGCGGTGGTCCATCATCGACAGCGCGGGGTCGAGTGCGCCGAGGTCGAGGTTCCAGCGCCCTTCGCCATCGGCGGAGAACCGGTGACCGAGCGTGCCCGGCGGCACGACGGGGGTGTTCGTCGCCGGGTCGAACATGACCGGCTTGAACTCGGCGTGTTCGGTGTCGGTCTCGGGGCTCTCCCCCGGCTCGAGATCGGCGGCGACCACGAACTTACCGGGGCGGTAGTTGCCGTCGTCGTCGACGGCGAGCTCGACGAGAAATGGCAGGTCGGTGAACCGTTTGGCGTAGTTCGTGAACAGCTCGTGGGACTCGTCCACGTAGAACTCTTTGAGGATCGTGTGACCCATCGCCATCGCGAGCGCGGCGTCGGTGCCCGGCGCGGGCGCCAGCCATTCATCGGCGAACTTGACGTTCTCGGCGTAGTCGGGAGCGACGGCGATGACCTTCTGACCGCGGTAACGGGCCTCGGTCATCCAGTGGGCGTCGGGGGTGCGGGTGAGGGGCACGTTCGAACCCCACATGATCAGGTACGCGGCGTCCCACCAGTCGCCCGATTCGGGGACGTCGGTCTGGTCGCCGAACACCTGGGGTGACGCGGGTGGCAGGTCCGCGTACCAGTCGTAGAACGACAGCATCGGTGACCCGATGAGCTGGTGGAACCGTGACCCCGACGAGAACGACACCTGGCTCATCGCCGGGATCGGCGAGAACCCGGCGATCCGGTCGGGACCGTAGGTCTTGATCGTGTGCACGTACGCGGCGGCGACCAGTTCGGAGGCTTCTTCCCAGGCAAGGCGCACCAGACCCCCCTTGCCTCGCAACGACTTGTAGCGCCGGCTCAACTCGGGGTCGTCGACCAACGCACCCCACGCGACGACGGGGTCACCGTGCCGCGATTTGAGCTCACGGAACATCCGCAGCAGCTCGCCACGCACATAGGGGTAACGCACCCGGGTCGGCGAGTAGGTGTACCACGAGAACGACGCGCCCCGCGGGCAGCCGCGGGGTTCGTACTCGGGACGGTCGGGGCCCACCGTGGGGTAGTCGGTCTCCTGGGATTCCCAGGTGATGATCCCGTCCTTGACGTACACCTTCCACGAACACGACCCGGTGCAGTTGACCCCGTGGGTCGAGCGGACGATCTTGTCGTGGCTCCAACGGTCCCGGTAGAACACGTCCGAGTCGCGGCCGCCCCGGTGGTGCAGCTCACGCTTGTCGGCGCTGATCTGGTCAGCGGGCGTGAACAACTTGCGAGTGTCGATCAGCGCCGAGAACAGCGCATTGTCGATGCCGGCATCTGCCATGTGAACCTCGCTGGTGGCGGGTCGTGGCATCACTCGCGTGACGTCGTCCCCACCGTAACCGCGCGTGCCGCCGGGCCTGACACAGACCGACCAGGTCGACCCGGTGCGCCGGTCGGCCGCCCTCGTACCGCTCAGCCGGCCAGGACCGTGACCGGCATCCGCGGGTCGGTCGTCGTGCCGTGGCCGAGTTCACCAAAGCCGTTGCCACCCCAGCACGACGCGGTGGTGTCGGCACGGATCACACACGAGTGGTACTGACCGCTGCCGATCGCGACGGCGTCGGTGAGGTTCTCCATCGGCTCGGGGACCTTCAGGTCGCCGTCGGAGCCGCTCCAGAGAACGCCCCCTGGGTTGTAGCCCCAGCACGACACCGTCCCGCCGACGTGCACGGCGCAGGTGTGGTACGAGCCGGCGCTCACCGCGGTTGCATCGGTGATGCCCGACACCGCCACGGGCACGTTCGAGTCGTCGAAGGTCCCGTCGCCGAGTCCGCCGTGGAAGTTCGCTCCCCAGCAGGCGATCCGGCCGTTCACCCGTAACGCGCACGTGTCGTAGTCGCCGGCGACCACCTCGACCGCATAGCTGAGGCCGGTCACCGCCACCGGTGTCGTGAAGTAGTTGTGATCGGTCCCGTTGCCGATGGCGCCGTAGTCGTTGGAGCCCCAACACGACACGGTGCCGGTGCGGTGCACCGCGCAGGTGTGGTAGCGACCACCGGCGATGGACACGGCGTCGTCGATGCCGGTCACCGTCACCGGCGAGGGGGAGCTGACGGTCGCGCCGTCGCCGAGTTGGCCGCTGTGGTCGTACCCCCAGCAGGCCACGGAACCGCCATCCCGGATCGCACAGGTGTGGAACGCTCCGGCGGTGATCTCGACGGCATCGTCGATGCCGTTCACCGCGACGGGTGTGGTCGATCGGGGCCAGGGGGCCGGATTCCCGAGTTCACCGTCTTCGTTGAATCCCCAGCACGACACGGTCCCGCCGCGGCGCAGCGCGCAACTGTGGCCCTGTCCGGCGGCGACGGCGGTCGCGTCGGCGATGCCGGTGACCTGGACCGGCATCGTGGAGAAGTTGTCGAACGTGCCGTTCCCGAGCCCGCCGTCGACGTTGTAGCCCCAGCACCAGACGGTGCCGTCCGCGCGCGCCGCACAGGTGTGAGAGCCACCGCCGCCGATCGCGGTCACGTGATCGAGGGC
>JBDZUV010000166.1:0-5534 GCA_040255345.1 Actinomycetota bacterium
CCACCGGGTGGATGCGCCGGTCCGCTTCGCCGGACGGGACTTCGATCGTCCGGTGATCGACGTGGCGGCTCTCGCCGCGGACGAGCCGGCCATCGCCGCCTGGGTGCGATCGTTGCTCGTGCCGAAGGTGCTGATCGCCTCGCAGGGTCGGGTGCTCGAGGCGATCGTGGACTCCCGTGGAACCCTGATCCCCTCGACCCCGGTGATCGCCGTGGTTCCCACGGGCGCGGCCGGACTCACGGTGTGGCACCTCGCCGCGGCGGTGTCGTCTCCGCTCGCCTCGTTGCACTTGCGCGACGTCGCTGCCGGTACCGGGCTCGATGGTCGCGGCAGCCGCGTGACCGCACGGTTCGTGCGTGAGCTCGCCCTGCCGGCCGATCGCGACGGGTGGGACGCTGCCGCGGACGCCGCCCGTCGGGCCACGCGGGCGTCGTCGATCGCCGACCGAGCGACCTGGGCCGACGAGCTCGACCGACTCGGCGCGGCACTACTCGGTCTCTCGGCGACCGTCGACACCCCGCAGCGTGAGGAACGTGAGGCGTTCACCTGGTGGATAGGGGAGCGGCCGCGGTGGCGCGGTGCGCGACTATTGAGTCGATGAACGAGCGTCGACGCCTCCGCCGTAGTTCGCCGGACGCCCCCCAGGGAATGGTCCCGGTGCTGACGGTGTTCGCCGGTCTCGTGGTCGTCGCCGTGCTCACCGGTTTGAGCTTCGCCGGTTCGGGCGGATCGTCGTCGAAGGGCGAATCCGACGACCGGGTCGTCGCGAGCGGCAAGGACCGTGTCGCCGTCGCCACCACCGTGGTACCGACGACGGCGCTCATCAGAGGCGCGACCGGGTCGACCCTGTTCGTGACGACCACGACGCCGATCACGACCACCACCTCGACCACGACGACCACGCTCCCGGGCCCGGCCCTCGACGCCGGTGTCCCAGAGGTCGTCTTCGGGCCGGGCCAGCTCAGCGCGACCTTCACCGTGCGCAGTTCGGACCCGGATGGTCTCGACTTCGTCGTGACCGGCATACCGGACGGCATGACCGCCACGCCGACCAGCGCGACGGTCTCGGAGTCGTCGTCGGTGACGATCACGCTGCGGATCACCGCGCCGGACCGGGCCCGGGGCGGCACGCTCGTGCTCGTCGGCAGTGACGGGTCACGGGTCCCTGTGCGGGTGACGATCCAGTCCCCGTCGGTCACGGTCGCAGGGGTCTCGTTCGATCCCGACCCGCCGGTGTGCGGATCGCCGGCCAGATTGATCGCTCTGGTGTCGGGTGACGGGGTGCACTCGGTGTCCGCGACCATCGCTTCGGCCGCCGGGAGAACGTCGGTGTCGATGAACCGGATCGCCGGTGGCGCCTGGTCGGTCGGGCTGCCGGACGGACCGTCCGGATCGTCACTGACGGGCACGGTCGTCGCGACCGACGCCGCGGGCAAGAGCGCCTCCCGCAACTTCTCGACCGTCATCTCCGGCGCACCGGGTTGCCGACGTTGACCGACCGGAATCGACTCCACAGTTCGGCACTGACCCCCCTCACCTGGCGGTCGGCACGACCCGAGACCCTCCCCGCATCGGGTGCGTGGCGTCCCGGCGATCCGCTCGGAGATCGCCGCTTCCTGCGCACCGCCGCCGACCGTCCCTTCGTCCTCGAGGGCGGGGGCCAGCTACGCGACATCGACCTCGCCTTCGAGACCTGGGGTGAACTGAACGAAGACGGAACGAACGCGATCCTGCTGTGCCACGCGCTCACCGGCGACAGCCACGCGGCCGGGCCCGTGTCGAAGGGTCACCCGTCGCCCGGCTGGTGGGACCCGCTCGTCGGTCCGGGGCGTCCGGTCGACACCGACCGCTACTTCGTCGTGTGCCCCAATGTGCTCGGTGGCTGCCAGGGTTCGACCGGGCCGTCCTCGACCCGGCCCGACGGCCGCGGCCGGTACGGCCCGTCGTTCCCCGTCGTGTCGATCCGTGACCAGGCGCGGCTCATGGCCAAGCTCGGAGCCGGTCTCGGCGTGAACGAGTGGTGCGCGGTGATCGGTGGATCCATGGGCGGGATGATCGTCCTGGAGCTGGCCGTGATGTTTCCGGACCGGATCCGCTCGATCGTCCCCATCGCGACGTGTGGGGCGGCCACGGCGCAACAGATCGCCTGGTGGAGCACCGGCCGACGGGTGATCGCGCTCGACCCGAACTGGCGTGACGGCCTCTACTACGACGCACCGAACGGTCACGGACCCCACGCCGGACTCGCTCTCGCCCGTTCGGTGTCGCAGATCACCTTCCGGACCGACAACGTGTTCACCGACCGGTTCGGACGCGACGTGGTCGAGCCCGTCGACGGTTCGTTCGAGATGTGGCAGCGCTTCGAGGTCGAGCGTTACCTCGAGTACCACGGCAACAAGTTGGTGCGACGCTTCGACGCGAACTCGTACCTGCTGCTGTCCAAGGCCATGGACCTGCACGACCTGGGCCGTGGGCGCGGTGGGCTGGGCGCGGCGCTGCGCCGGATCTCCGCACGGGCGCTGGTGTTGGGGGTCAACAGCGACTTCCTGTATCCCGAATACCAGCAGCAGGAGTTGGTCGAGGGCATGGTCAACGCCGACTCGTCCTATCAGGTGATCGACTCGCCCCACGGACACGACGCGTTTCTGATCGAGACCGACCAGCTGGGCATGATGCTGAGCGACTTTCTGACCGAACCGGGAGCGCACACTCGATGAACGAAGATCTGGATCCGGCGACGATCGCGATCATGGCCGGTCGGGACCCGTCGGAATCGTCGCTCGCCCCGGTGATCTATCCGACCACCGCATTCGAATCCGATTCGGTGGCCGAGGCCAGGCGTGTGGCGACCGATCCGACGTCGGACCGCTTCTACTCGAGGAACGGCAACCCGACGGTGGCCGCCTTCGAGCAGGCGATCGCCCGCATGGAAGGCGCCGAGCACGCGCGCGCCTACGGCTCGGGAATGGGCGCGGTGACCGGCGTGATCCTGGCGCTGTGTTCGAGCGGCGATCACATCGTCACCCAGCGACAGCTCTACAGCGTCACCCAGTTGGTGTTTCAGGCACTCTGCCCGCGGTTCGGCATCGACGTCACCTTCGTGGACGGGACCGACCCGGGCGCGTTCGCCGCCGCGGTCGAACCGGGACGCACGATGCTGGTGTGGGCGGAGACCCCGGCCAATCCGTGTCTCGACCTGGTGGACCTCGACGCCCTGGGCGCGATCGCCGGTCCGGTGACCGCGGTCGACACGACGTTCGCGACGCCGTTCGGTGTTCGGCCCCTCGAACACGGGGTCGACCTGGTCGTGCATTCGGCCACCAAAGGCATCGGTGGCCACAACGACGCCACGATCGGGGTCGTCGCCGGCTCCGCGGAGCTCGTCGCGTGGCTGCGGGGGTTCGCCATACTCCAGGGTGCGGTGGCGTCACCGTACGACGCGGCGAACGCGTTGCGCGGGCTGCGGTCGCTCTCGGCGCGTCTCGACGTGCAATGTGCGACGGCACAGGCCCTGGCCGAGGCGCTCGAAGCCCACCCGAGAGCGACCGAGGTCCGCTACCCCGGCCTCGCATCACATCCCCAACACGAGCTGGCACGGGCCCAGATGGACCGGATGGGCGCGATGATCTCCTTCGAGGTCGTGGGCGGACTCGAAGCCGGGAGCACGTTCGTCGAATCGCTGAGAATCGCCCGGATGGCGACGTCGCTCGGTGGGCCCGAGACGCTGGTGACCCATCCGGCCTCGACGACCCATGTGAGCCTCACCCCCGAAGAACTCGATGCGAACGGCATCGGCCCGGGCACGATCCGGGTCTCGGTCGGCCTCGAGGCCTCCAGTGACATCGTCGCCGACTTCTGCCAGGCATTGGACCGGGTCTGACGCGGTGCCGACCCCGGGAACGGGATATCGTGCAGGCGGAATGATCGCGAATCCGGACTCGCACGTGCGTTGGCGCGCCTATCGCTGCATCGGTGTCGTGACGGTCACCGCGCTCGCCCTGCTCGGCGGGTTGATCGTGTCGCTGCCCCGGGCCGACGTCGCCGGATCCCTCGGCGTCGCCGTCGCCGATCCCGGTGATCCGACGGTGGCGCCGACCTCACCGGATACTCCGCCACCGACGGTTGCACCGACGGCGCCCAGCCCGTCGGTCGACCAGACCACACCGCAGACCGCTGCGCCCACGTCCTCACCGGCGACGGTGTGGGACCAGGCCGATTCGTCGAATCAGTCCTCGGGACAGTGGCAGCCGCCGAGCCAGGCCGCTGCCTCGCGGAACTTCCAGGCGACCGACGACGGCGGGGTGGCCGACACCACCACACCGCCGATGACCACCACCGAGGACCTGCTCGTCGGCCCGGCGACGACCCGTGCCCCGGCGACCACGGTCGCGCCCCGCGACGTGACCGGTTCGAGCGTGACCCGGAGCGGCGGGTCGAGCGATCCGAAGATCTGGGCGATCGTAGCGGCGCTCGCCGCGGTCGCAGTCGGCCTCGGCGTCGCCACCGTGTCGTACTGGCGGCGGACCCGTCCGACGGTGGACGGTCGGGACGACGAGAGGGGCGATGACGACCGTCGGGCGACTTCGCGACGTCGCTCACGGTATGCGGACCTCGTCGTGACCTCGCCTGAGCCGCAGTGATCTGAACATCTCGTTCACCAGGTCGCTGGTAGATTGGCCGGCCTCCGACGGAAGGACGCCCATGCTCTGCCCGAACTGTTCGACCGAGAACACCGAGGATGCGAAGTTCTGCATGGCCTGTGGCGAACCGCTCGCCGCGGAGGTCGCGCGGCCGCCGGTCGCTGCGCCTGCCCCGCCGGTCGCTGCGCCCGTCCCGCCGGTGAGCGCACCGGCACCGCCGGTCGCGGCCGTGCCACCAGCGCCGCCGACCGACGGGCGATCGGGGTCGAATCCGTGGCTACCCGATCAGCCGACCGCCGAGGCTCAGTCGGCGCCACCCGGCGCCGATCCGATCTTGGATGTGCCGACCCCGGCGACCGGGGAGCCGCCCGCGACCACGCCGGGCGGTCCGCCGTCCCGGCCTGGGTCGCCCGAGCCGGGGCCCCCCGATCCTCATGGTCTCGATGGTCAGCTCGCACGGATGAGCGACGCGACACGACCGCACGCGGAATTGCCGCTTCTGCTGGCCTCGCTGCTGCTCACCGGATCAGAAGCGGTGACCGTGGTCGTTCCGGGCCTGATCGACGACATCGTCGGCGTCGCCGTGGTGACCGATCAGCGGGTGCTGCTGGTCAACGGTCGACGGTGGAATCCCGCCGCGTACGAGTTCCGGATCGGTCCGGGTCTGGTCGTCGAGGGCTGGCAGGACGCCGACACCGCGATGCTCACCTTCGTCGCCGAGGAGTCGGTGCGTATCTCGGCCATCGTCGACAAGCCACTGGCCTTCGAAGCGGCTCGGGTCATCAGGGAACGGGTGGCGATGCTAGAGTAGAGAGCCCACGCGGACGTGGCTCAGTTGGTAGAGCATCACCTTGCCAAGGTGAGGGTCGCGGGTTCGAATCCCGTCGTCCGCTC
>JBDZUV010000025.1:0-29369 GCA_040255345.1 Actinomycetota bacterium
AAAGCAGTAGTCGCCCAGGCCCGACCGGGCCGGACGTGACTCGAGGCGGGTGAGGTTGATCGCCCGCGCCGCGAACTCCGCGAGGATCGCGAGCAGCGAACCGGGCCGGTCGGCGTGTTGGAACACCACGATCGTGGTCTTGTCGTGCCCGGTCGGAGCCGGCACCCGATCGGGGGCGACGAGCACGAAACGGGTGGCGTTCTCGGCGTCGTCCTCGACCGCGGACGAGAGCACCTCGAGGCCGTAGCGCTCGCCCGCCAGCGTGTTCGCGAGCGCCGCCACCCGCTTGTCGCCCGTCTCGGCGACTTCCCGCGCCGCGCCCGCGGTCGAATCGGCGGGTCGCTCGACGATGCCGGGCAGGGTGGTGTGCAGGAACCGGCGGCACTGGCCGAACGCGACCGGCATCGAGGCCACCGCTTCGATGTCGCCCAGCATCGCCCCCGGCACGCCCAACAGATCGAGGCTGACCGGCACGATCATCTCGCGTTGGATCAGCAGGTCGACCTCGAAGGTCAGCGTGTCGACCGTGACGCTCACCATGCCCTCGAGGGCGTTCTCGATCGCCACCACCCCGGCGTCGACCTCGCCGTTCTCGGTGGCGTGCAGCACCTCGGGCATCGACGGGTACGGCACCAGATCGATGGCGTCGACGTCGGGGAGCGCGCGGGCCGCCTGCTCGCAGAAGGTCGCTTCGGGTCCGAGAAAACCGACGCGTGACCACTGCGCGGGATGAGAATCTGACGCACCTGGCACGACCGGCAAGGATAGTGACGTGGACGCGGGTGACCTTCGCACGTTGATCGCTGCGATCGACTCGGGCGCGGTCACCGCGGACGAGGCGGTCGCCCGCCTGCAGGCGCTGCCGTTCACCGACCTCGGTTTCGCCCGCGTCGATCATCACCGTGCCATCCGCCAGGGCCGACCCGAAGCCGTGTATGCGCCCGGCAAGGCCCCCGAACAGGTCGCGGCGATCGTGAAGGAACTTCTCGACGCCGACTTCGACGACGGACCGGTGATCGTGTCCCGTGCCGACGCCGCCCAGGTCGCGGCCGCGACCCTGGCCAACCCGGGTGCGACCCGCCACGGCGACCAGGCCCTACCCGCGGGCACGACGCTGATCTGGCGGTCACGCCCCGCCCGCGACGACCTCGCCCCGGTCGTGGTGGTGACCGCGGGGACGGCGGATCTACCCGTCGCCGACGAGTGCACGGTCATTCTCGAGGCCCACGGCATCTCGGTCGTGCGCATCGACGACGCGGGCGTCGCGGGGATCCACCGGATCCTCGGCGAGGTGTCGACCCTGCAGGCGGCGACCGCGGCCGTCGTGGTCGCGGGCATGGAAGGCGCCCTCGCCAGCGTCGTGGGCGGGCTCACCGGCGTGCCGGTCGTCGCGGTCCCCACCAGTGTCGGCTACGGCTCGGGTCTGGACGGGGTCACCGCCCTGTTGGCGATGACCGCGGCCTGCGCATCGGGCATCACCGTGGTCGGGATCGACAACGGTTTCGGCGCGGCGAACTCCGTGCTACGACTGGTGTTCGCCACCGACCGGACCCGGGAGCGGTCCCGGTGAGAGTCGCCTGGTTCCACCCGTTCTCGGGCATCGCCGGCGACATGGCGTTCGGGTCACTGATCGACGCCGGCGCCGACCTCGACGCCGTGCGCGCACTGCTGTCGACCTTGGGCATCTCGGGTTGGGACGTGTCCGCCGAACCGGTGCTGCGCGCCGGGATCGCCGGCACGAAGGTCCATGTCGCCGTCGAGGCCTCCAGCGTGGTGCGCACCGCGGCGTCGATCGACGCGCTGGTCGCCGCGGCGTCGTTGCCCGAGCGGGTCAGGGACCGCGCCCGTCTGGTGTTCGCGGCGCTCGCGCGTGCCGAGGGCCGTCTGCACCGTGCCGACCCGGCCCAGGTGCACTTCCACGAGGTCGGTAGCACCGACGCGATCATCGACGTGGTCGGCACGTGCGCAGCGCTCGAAGTGCTCGGTGTCGACTCGGTGTGCTCGGCACCGGTGGTCACGGGTCTGGGCATGGTGCGCGCGGCGCACGGCATCATCCCGAACCCCTCGCCCGCGGTGGTCGAGTTGCTCACCGATGCCCCGACCCGTGGCATCGACGTGCCGGTCGAGTTGACCACCCCGACCGGTGCGGCGATCCTCGCGGCACTGGTCGACCGATGGGGTCCGCTCCCCGCGATGTCGCTCGCGGCTCAGGGTTTCGGGGCAGGGGCCAGCGAGCTCGACCATCGACCCAACCTGACCCAGGTGGTGATCGGAACACTCGACGACTCGGCACTGACCGCAGGCCAGCCCGTGCTGCTGCTCGAGACCAACGTCGACGACGTGACCGGCGAGGTCCTCGCCCACACGGTCGGCACGCTGCTCGCTGCCGGCGCCCACGACGCGTGGCTCAGCCCGGTGCTGATGAAGAAGGGTCGGCCGGGCCACGTCGTCCATGCGCTCGCGGACCTGGCCGACGCCGAGGCCGTCCGGCGGACGCTCGTGGCAGAGACCGGCTCGCTCGGGGTGCGTGCCCAACGACTCGAACGTTGGCCCGAAGCACGTTCGATCGAGGTCGTCGATTCCGACGCCGGCACCGGTCACGTCAAGGTGTCCGCGCATCGCGCCAAGGCCGAGTTCGACGACGCCGTGCGCCTCGCCGAGCAGCGGCGCCTGCCGCTCAGGGAGGTGCAGGCCGCCCTCGAAGACGCCTGGCGCCGCAACACGGCGACCGTCGACGGCCACGACCACGACAACGACACCGACCACGGCCACAGCCACGGCCACGGCCACGACCACGGCCACGGCCACCCTGGCTGGTCTGAGGAAGGCCCCGCCGACCCGGTCGCCTGAACCCCGGGAACCCCGGCCCGCCCACACGGAGCGGTTGATCTGGCACGCGCGCATCGCCGACGGCGCAACTCGGAACAGATCAACCCGGGCGACGGTTGCGGGCGTCGAGAAAGTGCAACTGGTCGGCCAGGGTCGACCATCTCGGAGTGGCTACGCCGAAGGACGCCGCGACGGCGAGCGGAGCGTCGTAGATCGCTGCCAACTCGAGCGGCCGGTGCGCGTCATGGTCGAGCTTCATCGACGGGGCGTACGGGGTCATCGCTTCGGTGTCGGCGATCATCCTGTCGACGAACCCGTCGGCCACGGCGTGACCGTGCGCACGTGACACCGCGGCGACCTCGTCCATGATCGAGCGGACGAGGACGCGCAGGCGCGGGTCGGCGACCATCTCGTCGGTACCGGCGTCCAGCACCACCGACAGACCGTTGAACGGAACGTTCCACACGAGCTTCTGCCACCGGGCGGCGAGCAGATCGTCCCGGCCCGACACGCTGATCGACGCCCGCTCGAAATCGTCCTTCACGGCGGCGACCGCGTCGGTCGCACCGGAGGGCGAACCGTCGGCGGTGTGGTGACCGAGGGTGACCGCGCCGTAGTCGAGGTGCTCGATGTGCCCCGGAGCGGTCCGGGTCGCACACACGAAACACATGCCGCCCAGCACGATCGCCTGCGGAACGAGCCGGGCCACATCGGCTTCGAGGCCGAACCCGTTCTGCATCGACACCACGATCGTGCCGGGCCGCACCAGCGGCGGCAGCAGATCGGCGAGTGCCGCCTGCCCGGTGGTCTTGATCGTCACGAGCACCACGTCGACCGGCCCGATCTTCGCCGGATCGGTCTCGGCGACCACGGCGTCGACCACGAGGTCGCCGGTCGGGGTCGACACCGCCAAACCGTCACGTCGCAACGTGTCGACGTCTGACCGCCCCACAAAGGCGACGTCGAACCCGGCCGCCACGAGGCGAGCGCCGTACAGGCCGCCGATCGCCCCGGTTCCGATCACCGCGTAACGACGGGAGTGCATGGCACCACCCTGTCAGAGCCGGGCCGACCGGGCACACCGGGCTGCGCCGGAGCGCCGGCCGGTTCAGGAACGGCGGCGACCCGCGCGTCGTTCGGCGCGGGCGACGACCACGTCGACACAGCGCTGGATCTCACCGTGCACCTGTTTGGTGAGTACCTCTGGGTTGTCGGTGTCGACGGGGAGCGGGGTGCCGATGTGCACGTGTGGGCGCCACTTGCCGGGCACATCGGGTCGGGCGTAGTCCGCGGGCTCCGACCCGTAGTACAGCCCCACGGGCAGCACGGCGACCGCAGCGGTCGCGGCAGCGGCGATCGCGGTGTGGGCCATGCCCTTCTTGAGCGGTTGCACGATCCGGTGGTCGGTCCGGTTGCGGGTGCCTTCCCAGAATCCGGCCATCATCTCGCCGGCGCCGAGTTTGGCCACCTGGATCTCACTCGCCTTCAGTGTCGCCGCCCGGTAGGCGGCGGTGACCTCGTCGGTGATCTCGATCTTGCGCCTCTTGAGATCTTCGAGCCGGAAGGTCGGCAGCGCGCCCAGTTCGTCGACCGCCCAGCGCAGGAGCCTTCCCTTGCGACCCCTCCGTGAGAACAACGACGGTTCCGCGGGGATGAACGTGACCCCGCGCAGCGGTCGGAGCGCCTCGAAGCGCTCGGCGAACGCCACGATCACGTACTGGTCGTCGCCGGTGACGTGGTTCGGCGACACGACCAGTCGCGTGCCGGAGTCGATGGCCTCGGTGATCGCCTCGGCCGCTCCTTCGTCCGCGGTCACGTCACAGCGGAACACCCGGGCGAACACGAAGTGGGCGAAGCGCGCGAACGGCATGTTCTGCCGGTGGTTCTCGTAGAACCCGTACACCGCCTCGTAGTTCGACAGTTCGACTCTGGGACGGGCCACGGTGTGCTCCCGGGGAGACTTCGACGGATCGGCGACCCCGAGAAGGGCCGCCAAGGCGCCACTCTACCAATTGGTAGGGAAATCGGCGGGGCCCGGATCAGCCGGTGAATGCAGGCTGCGCCTTCACCGGAGTCGCCGCCGGCGCCTTGGGTGCCGGACCCGGCGCGTCGTGCTCCCAGGGGAGCTTCTTGAACTGCGCTCCCTCGAAGGCGATCGGCGCGCCCCCCGATTCGGAATAGTCGTCGAGGTCGGCGACCGCCACGATGCAACTGAAGTAGCCACCACCCTCGAGCGTCGTGAACCGCGACGGGTCGGCGGCGATGCCCTGGGCGTAGGCATCCGGGTCGACGTTGCCCTTCGCACAGTCGACCGACCCTTCGTCGGTCTGGAGGAACCGTTCGACCTCGTAGGTGGCCGCGACCTTTCCGTTCCCATCCGCGGTGATCGACCTGCCGTTCACCAGGGTCGACGTGTCGATGTCGCAGGCACTGGCACCTTCGGCGAGCGCCTTCCCGGTGCACTCGACGATGGCGATCGATGCGCCGGGGCGGAAGCCCGACGCCGTCACCGTGACCGTGTCGCCATCATGCAGGCCCTTGTGCGGCGTGACCGTGACCGGGTGCCGGGCCGACACGAACGGCTCGTCCGGAATCGGTCGACCGATGCCGAATCCGAAGGGACCTCGGACCGACACGCCGTGGGCATCGCTCACGGTCAGGTAGCACATGTCAGAACAGGTCGTGTCGCCGTCGGGGACGTCCGGGAACAATTCGTCGGAAAAGGTGAACGACCCGACCCCGTCCGCGTCGAGGGTCCCCGAAGCGAGCGTGCCCGGCAGGCACGCCGCGGCATCGTTGCACCACCGGACCGTGAAGGGGTCGCC
Organism: Actinomycetota bacterium; assembly: GCA_040255345.1. GTDB lineage: Bacteria > Actinomycetota > Acidimicrobiia > Acidimicrobiales > Iamiaceae > JAFDWI01. Next base: position 5,655 of record JBDZUV010000025.1, read on the forward strand.
GGGCGTGAAGCCGACGATGTCGAAGACCATCGGCGCGGCCCCGTCGACGTGCGTATCGGGCCGCAGCAGCACCGCCGGCTTCGCAGGAGCGTCGGGATCGAAGGCGAGGGTGACGTTGTCGGTCTGGCCGACCGCGTCGGCGGCGACGATCGAGCACTGTGCGCCGGGGGCACGGCAGTCGACGGGACCGTGCGCGGTCTCGACGTAGGCCCCGACGGTGATTTCGTCGGCGCCGCTGCCGCCCGGTTCGCCCGAGACGAACCGGAAGTCACAGTCGGCGTAGATGCGGCCCAGGTCGGCGATCGAGGTGATCGGCGCGGCGCACAGCACGACGAACGGCCCTGGCGCCGACGGATCGCCGGTCGGGGTCACGTTCACCGAGATGGTCTGGCCGTCGACGAGCCCGGTCGTCGGCGACGCCGTGATCGACGGCGGAGTCCGCAGCGGCGCCGAGGGATCGAAGGTCACCGGCGCCTCCGCGACGACCGTGGGTCCGCCCTCGACCGCTCCGGGTTCGCCCACCGGCACCGCCATACCGCCGGTCACCGCACGCACCACACATGCGGTCGTGCGGCAATCGGTGACCGCCACCGACGACACCCCGTCGCCGACGAGGACTCGGGCAGGGAGCGACACCGAGATGTCGTCCGCGCCGGCATCGGGAAATGCGAGATAGGCGCAGTCGTCGATCGCCGTCGACGCCGCGGGGCACAGCAGGTAGCTCACGTAGCTCGCGCCGGAGCCCGACGGTGCGGTGATCGTGACCTGTTGGCCGTCGACGAGACCCGTCGAGGGCGAGACCGCGAGCACCGCGGGGGGCGCGGCCCGCGCCGTCGGCGTCGTCGCGATCGCTCCGGCGGATCCCGCCGGCGCCGCCCCGACCGTTGCACTCGCCACCAGCAGCACCGCTGCCGTGGCGGCCTTCGTCCAGTTCCGCACGCTGACCATCGACATCGCCCTCTCTCCGATTCAGAACAGCTTCAGGCGTTCAATCTAGACCCATCCGACCGGCCGAAGCGGTCGATTCCGCCGCGTGTGGCCGGCGCAACCGCCCACGTGCCGTCGGGGACCGCGGAACTCTGTGGCACCCGGTAGCGTCGCGGTCATGGCCGACACCGCAGCGCTCGACGACCGTTTGTACTTCCGCCAACTGCTCGCCGGCATGGACATCGCCGACGGCGACCCCGTTGCCACCCAGATGGTCAACTTCGTGTACCTGATCGGTGACCGCACCACCGGCGAGGCGGTCGCGGTGGATCTCGCCTATGACGTCGCGGGCACGCTCGACATCCTGGCGGCCGACGGCATGCGGCTGGTGGGCACGCTGGCGACGCATTTCCACCCCGACCACGTGGGCGGCTCCCTCGCCGGTCACCCGATCGCGGGTATCGCCGAATTGCTCGAGACCACCGACGTCCCCGTGCATGTGCAACACACCGAGTCCGAGTGGGTGACCAAGGCGACCGGCGTGTCGGCCGACCACCTCGTCGGGCACGACTCGGGCGATGTGATCGAGGTCGGAGACGTGGCGATCACCGCCATCCACACACCCGGCCACACCCCCGGCAGTCAGTGCTTTCTGGTCGAAGGCCGACTCGTCGCCGGTGACACGCTGTTCCTGAACGGGTGCGGTCGGACCGATCTGCCCGGGTCGGACCCGGAAGCCATGTACGAGTCGCTCACCACCAAGCTCGCCAAGGTGCCAGACGACACGGTGCTCTACCCGGGGCACCTCTACTCGGAGAAGCCCGCCGCGCCGATGGGCGAAGTGCGCGACCGCAACATGGTGCTGCGCCCGATGCCCCGCGAGGAATGGCTCCGCATCTTCACCTGAGCCGGCCGATTCACCTGAGCCGGCCGGCCCCCGCCGTCTCGGCGGCGACCTCGGTGGGTTTGAAGAAGCGGCCGATCAACGGGATCTCCCACCACGATTCGGCCTTGGCGAGCGCCGAGGCCGCGGCGACGAGATGCTCCGCGGCGTCGTAACAGGCGTAGCGAGGCACCCAGTCCGGATCGAACTTGGCGTTGTAGCGCCACAACGACTCGATCTGCATCGAACTGCTCATCCGACGTGAGATCCACCGTTCCATCCGACGTCGGGTGCCGTCGCCGCGCTCGTCGGCGAGCACCCCACGCATGGTGGCGAAGTTGAGCGCGAGGCCCGCGGCGCCGACCTCGCCGAGATGCAGGATCGTCGACGCGATCACGAAGTCGGTGAGCCCGTTGGGGTGGTCGCCCGATTCGGAACGGCGCATCAGGTCGAGGGAGTAGCCGCCGATGCCGGGGGCGGGAACGAACTGACAGAACGCAACGGGCCGCCCGTCGCGGTCGCGACACACCGCCAGGAGCAGTCCGGTGTCGTTGCGGTCGAAGACCCGGCCGAGGGTCATCGAGAAGCCGCGCTCGGTCTCGCCTCGACGGCTCTCGGTCATCAATGACCGCAAGGCCGCCTCGAGGCCGGGGTCGAGGTTCGCCGGGTCTTCGAACGACATCGTGTACCCCTTGTTCGCGACCCGGTTGAACGCCTGGCGGATCGCCTTGTTGCGCGGACCGGCCAGGGTGAAACGTCGGGGGTCGACGACGGCCTCGTCGCCGACGTAGAGATCGCGCATGCCCGCGGCACGGTAGATCGGGAGCCATTCCTCCGATGCGCCCATCACCGCGATCGGCCAGCCGTGATCGTCCGCGAACTGCCGGAACGCCCGCCACACCTGCTGCCGCTCGACGGTGGGACCGATGGGGTCGGGCGACACCAGCGCCACTCCCTGCGACACCGCGTACGCCACGAGGCTGTCTCGCCAGAAGAACCAACGCTTGTCGTCGCGCAGTGCGAAATACGCCAGCGTTCCCCCGTTCGCCCCTCGCACGATGCCACGTGCCCGATCGGCGTCACCGGGTTCGGGTGGCGCAAGCCGCTTCGCCACGACGGGCGAGAAGAGCAGCCAGCCGGAGTAGACGACGAGTCCGAGCGAGACGGCGACGAGCACCGGAACGAGGAACTGGTCGAGGCGCCCACCGACCGGTATCCCGGCGATTCCCACGAGCCGTTCGGTCGCCGCCTGCACCGCCGTCGGCCAACCGAGATGATGGGTCCGCCCGGCGACGACTTCGATCGTCACCGTGGCCGCGGCCACCGCGGCGCACGCACCGACGGCCAGGACCGCCAGCCCACGACCCACCGCGACCTCGTCGGCCCGCACCCGGAACTGTCGACGGTTGGCGTACAGATAGAGGCCCGCGGCACCGGCGAGCAGTGCCTCTTCGAAGTCGAGTCCTTTGACCACATGCAGGGCGAAGCTCAGGCCCAGGACGACCTCGGCGATGGCCCAGGCGTGACGCTGACCTCGACGGACCCCGCGCGCGACGAGCAGGAGCAGCAACCCCGACAGTCCGACGACCGCGGCGGCGGCCTGCGACACCGCCAAGGGAACGATCTCTTCCAGGGCCGTCACCCGCGCACGCAACGGAGGAAGAACGGCCGAAACCAGATTCATGAGCCCGGCGCCGGCGATCAGGAGCGCGGCGATCCGGCGGGCCCGCCTCTGGTGGGCACCGTCGGCTCTCGTGACGGGCCAGTCCGTACCTTCGGGCCATGCGGCGAGCACCGCCGAGCGACCCGCCGCGACCGGCGCACTGCGGGTGAGCAACCGTTCGACGAAGGTGGTGGTGGGAAGCGGCCGACGGGCCCCGTGGAGTTCGACCGCGAGCTCGGCACCCGCTTCGACATCGAGCCACGACCAACGCTCCTCGATCGCCCAGGCGTCGGGGGCACCGAAACGCCCGGGGCGACGAGCCGCGACCGGTCCCCACACGCCGGGGTTCGCGTAGAAGCCGCTTCCGACGTCGGCCAGTTCGGCATCGCCCGAAGCGCCGACGACCAGACCGGAGTGGCCACCGGCGACCAGACGTGCGGCGGCCGAGCGGGCGACGTCGCCGGCCTCACCGTCATCGACGGCTTCTCTCGCGGCCCACCCGGTCGGCCCCTGCAGTCGCTTGCGGTCGGTCCACCACCAGATGGCCGCCGCCCACACGGCACTCGCGACCGCGACCGCGATCCCGCCGATCGCCAGGCCGGCCGCCCACGCATCGACCGTGTGCGCGGCCGGCGCGCGACGAGCAGCACGCAGGATGCGGCCCACCACGAGCAGCACGATCGACCCGAGCAACGGCACCACCGACCAGCCGAACCGGGGGACCACCCGTCGGTAGAACAAGCGGGATGCCACGAACGCGGTCTCGAATGCCGGGTCGCCCAGCAGGTCGATGCCGTGCAACCAGTCGCGGTCTGGTCGTGTGCCCGCGCCGAGGCCGCTCGGCGACCCGATGCGGATCGTCTCCCCGGGGGCGTTCGCACCGGCGGTCGTCCCCGCCTCGATGCGCACCCGATGACGATCGGATCCGGTCACGATGAGTGCCTCGACCGCGAGCGCCAGGCGGGCACCGAGCCGGCGCTCCACGGTGGCGATCGCGTGTCGATGCCAGGCGAGCGCCGCATCGCGGGTACCCGGGATCAGCACCACCGAGCTGTCCGCACGGCCCGCGATCGCGGCGAGCGCGTCGGTGAGCCGCTGGTGCGTGTCGAGCACCGGCGCGGGATCGGGTTGCGCGTCGGCTTCGAGGTCGAAGGTGTCTCCGGCAAGGACGACCACGCACGGCCCCGTGATCGATTCGAACCGGCGGGCCAGCTCGTTCGACCGGGCGATCGCCGATCCGGTCCGCTCCCGCCGGCACCCGAGACCGGCGAGCACGACCAGCCTCGCGCCGGGGGCGAGCGAGATCTCCGTCTGCCCGGCCACCAGCGTGTCGGCGCGGCCGTCGTCGGCCGTGACCGTGTCGTGTTCGTCGTGTTCGTCCACTGGAGACAACCGTTTCCGACACGTCCGACACACCGGACGCTCTCGTCACACGAGACGTTACCGCCGCCGCCGGCACTTTCGGCGCCGGAGCGCACGACCGCGACCGACCGCCGCGGGGCGGGTCAGCGGCCCCGTCGGGGCTCGCCCACGGCCGGCAGGGGCACCCGGGTGATGCCGAGGCGTGCCTCGACCATCGAAACGTACTCATCGGAGACATCGGCCAGGACCGCCCGCCGACCGGTCGCCCGGGCCACCGCGCCGGTCGTGCCCGATCCACACATCGGGTCGAGCACCAGGTCGCCTTCGACGGTGGCCATCCGCACGAGCGGGTCGTAGACCTTCGCCGGCTTCTGGGACGGGTGCCCGGTCTGCTCCGCCCGTCCGATGAACCCGACCAACAGCCCGGCTTCGATCACGCTGGGCGGCCCGGGCAGGTAGCGCAGCTTGCCGGCCGCCTTCTTCGCGAGTTGTGCTTCGTTCAGGAACGCCTCGGGATGCATCACCCCGTCGGGTCGTTTCAGATGCAGACACGTCATCTGCGCGCTCCGCCACCCCCGGATCACCGACGGATTGTTCTTGTAGTACCAGGTGAGCCACGCCTCGAGTTCGAGCGGCTCGGGCACGCGACCGACGAAACGGGCGATGATCTCGGGAAAACCCCACAAGTACACGTGCGGCGCCACCGGCGCCGCTGCGGCGAGCAACCCGGTGACGTAGTCGTCGTAGTCGTCGCGCTCGCCGCCGACGCCCTTGTTGTACCAGGGGTCGAGCATCACGCAGGTCGGGTCGAGCACCCCGTCGCCCGGGCCGACGTCGTCTGCCGCCATGAGTCGTGACCACAGCGCCAGGGTCGCCTCGACGTCACACGGCTCGAGCACCACGACCCCGTCGGCATCGAGGTGCGCCCGCAGGGCGGCGGCAAGGGCATCGAGTGGATCCGGTTCCCGATCCGGTTCAGGGGATCGAGACGGGTCGACGAGCGCGGTCATCCGCCCTGCCCGGCCCCGGTCGCCGTACCGCCGTCGATCGGACCCTCCCACGAGCCGGACGCGCCACCGTCGAGGCCACCGTTCGGGCCGTCGTCGTGACCGTCGAACAGCGCCGCATGCAGCGCGTCGACCGAGTCCACCACCGCGGCGGCCCCTGCGGCACGCAACTCCGCTTCGTCACCGAAACCCCACAACACGCCGACGGTGGCGATCCCATGCGCCCGCGCACCGACCACATCGAACGACCGGTCACCCACCATCTGCACCCTCGACGCGTCGGGATGGTCGTGTTGGGCCAGTGCCATCGCGACCACCAGCTCCTTGGCGGCCTCACGCTCGTCGAGTCCCGGCCCTGCCACCGTGTCGACGAGCGCGGCGAGTCCGGTCTGTGCGAGCACGTCCCGGGCGATCTCGGCCGGTTTGGAGGTCGCCACCCCGATGCGCACGCCGGCGTCGCGCAGCCGGGTCAGCAGCGCGGGCATGCCGGGGTGCACCGTCGTGTCGGCCGAACGATTCGCCCGGTACGCGTCGCGGTAGCGCCCCAGCACCGTGACGGCCGTGGCCCGGACGAGACCGAACACGGCCAGGGTGTGCAGCAACGGCGGCCCGATGTGGGCTCGCAGCACCGCCTCGGAGGGAACCGGGGCGTCGACCGAGTCGAGGGCGCGGGTCATGGCGACCACGAAGTCGCCGCTGGGGTCGGTGAGCGTGCCGTCCAGGTCGAACAGCACGACCTCGAGTGCTCGTGCAGGCAACGAACTCAGGCGTACATCGCGTCGATGGCGTCCGCGTAGCGGGCATGGATGCCCCGCCGCTTCAGCTTCGAGGTGGGGGTGAGCACGTCGGAATCGGGCAGCCAGTCGTCGGGGAGCACCGTGAACTTCTTGACCTGCTCGGCGTGGTTGAACGGGGACATCACCTTGGAGAGGCCCGCCTCGATCTCGGCCCGCACCTCGGGATCGTCGGCCAGCGTGGCCACGTCGGTGGGCAGGCCGCGCTCGGCCGCCCACACCGGCGCGTAGTCGGGGTCGAGGGTGACCAACGCCGACACGAACTTGCGCTTGTCACCCACCACACAGGCCTGACCGACCAGTGGGATGTCCTTGATCGCCGCTTCGAGGTTCGCCGGCGAGATGTTCTTGCCGCCGGCGGTGACGATCAGTTCCTTCTTGCGGTCGACGATGCGCACGTAGCCGTCGTCGTCGAGCGCGCCGATGTCTCCCGAGTGCAGCCACCCGTCCGCGTCGAGCGCCTCGGCCGTCTTCACCGGATCGTTCAGGTACCCGGTGAACACGTTGCCGCCGCGCACCAGCACTTCGCCGTCGTCGCCGAGCCTGCACTCCTCACCGATGATCGCCGGGCCGACCGTGCCGGGTCGGATGCGGTGCGGCGCCCAGTTCATCGGACCGGTCGATTCGGACATGCCGTAGATCTCCGACAGCGGCACGCCGATGGCACGGAACCATCCTAGCAGTTCGGCGGACATCGGCGCGGCGCCGGTCACCGCGATCTCCAACTCGTCGAGGCCGAGCAACTGCCGGACCGGTGCGAACGCGACCGAATCGAGAAACTCCCAGGTGGCCTCGTCCTCGGCGGTCGCTTCGCCCCACGCCCGCCGCAGCGCGATGGGTTCGGCCGCCGCGACGGCCTCGTTGAACTGGGCGAATTTCTCCGCATCGGCCGCCAAGGCCGCATTCAGGCCGCCGTGGATCTTCTCGTACACCCGGGGCACGCCGAACAGCATGTTGGGCCGCACTTCGGCCAACGCGGCGGCCAGACCCGACACGTCCGCGAGCGGCGTGATCTCGTAGCCCATGGCGATCATCTGATAGTGGCTGACCATGCGCTCGGCGATGTGGGCCATCGGCAGATACGACACGACCCGCCAGGGCACCGGGTCGATGCCGATGGTGCGACGCAGTGACTCCAAGGTCCAGCACACGTTGTGGTGGGTGAGCATCACCCCCTTGGGGTTGCCCGTGGTGCCCGAGGTGTAGATGACGGTCGCGAGATCGTCGGGGGTCACGAGCGTCGCGGCCTCTTCGAGATCGACCGGGGTCTGCTCGCACAGCTCGCGGTAGCGGTGCACGTCGTCGGGGGTGTCGGCGTCGGCGTCGATGACGACCAGTGCCGACAATTCGGGCAGCTCTGGTCGCGCCGCGGTGAACATGTCGAGGAAGCCGCGGTCGCCGGCCACCGCGACCGTGGCGCCACAGTGCGACGCGAGGTACGCGACCTGGTCGACCGACGACGAGTTGTAGATCGAGATGGGCGTGGCCCCGCAGGCCACGACCGCCAGGTCGACGACATGGAACTCGATGCGGTTGCGGATCATCATCACGACCCGATCGCCCGGGCGTACGCCGATCGAGCGGAGACCTGCGGCGAGGCGGGCGGCGCGGTCGGCCAACTCGGCGTAGGTGACCGACTCACCGTCGTCGCCGAGGCACCGGAGCGCGGTCTGGGAGCCGAAGCGTTCTTTCGCCTCGATCAGCAGACGGGTCACCGTCTTGCCCTTCACCGTGGCGGCGATCTCGGCGGCCGCTCGGGCGGTGGTCTCTGACTGCTCGGTCACTGCATCCCCCTCGGGGCACCTGGTGGCTGGAATGGCGGCTCTCGACCATGCAAGGTTAGATCGTCGAAGCAATAGTGTGGCCCGAGTGACGACTCTCGCGTCGATCCCGAGCCCTGCGGACAACGTGTGGGACATCCACCTGGGAAGCTTCCATCTGCCGTTGCACGTCTACGGGCTGATGATCGCGCTCGGCGTGTTGGCCGCGATCTGGTTGTCGCGGAAACGCTGGGCTGCCTGGGGCCACGACCCGGACCTGGTGATCGACCTGGCCTACTGGGGCGTCCCCGGCGGGCTCATCGGCGCCCGGCTGTACCACGTCATCACCGACTACAACCGTCTGTACGTCGACAACTTCTGGGGGATCTTCAAGATCTGGGACGGTGGCCTGGGCATTCCCGGCGGCATTCTCGGGGGCGTACTGGCCGGCTACCTCTGCGCCCGCCGGCACAAGGCGCCGGTCCCCGACCTGTTGGACATGGTGGCCCCGGCCCTGCCCCTCGCCCAGGCGATCGGCCGCTTCGGCAACTACTTCAACCAGGAACTGTACGGCCGTGCCACGACCCTGCCGTGGGGTCTGCAGATCGACGTGGCGCACCGGCCCCCGGATCTGATCGGCGTCACCACGTTTCACCCGACGTTCGCGTACGAGGCGTTGTGGAACCTCTCTCTGATGGGGGTGCTGCTGGGCATCGACCGTCACCGCGGCACGGGACGGGACCTGCCGCGGGTCGCCGTGTGGTGCGCGTACGGCCTGTTCGCCCTGGGCGGTGGACTGGACGTGCTGTTGGTCGTGCAACGCCAGACCGAACTCGGCACCGCGGCGCAGGTCGGACTGTTCATCGTCGGCGCGGTCGTGGTCGCAGCGGTGTTCGGCTGGGCGAGCGGATTGAACCAGCGCGGTCTGCGCCGCCGCGCCGATCTGTTCGTCACCTACGTCGCCGGGTACTTCCTGGGTCGTCTCTGGGTCGAGTCGCTCCGTATCGACACGGCCAACACGATCGTCGGGCTCCGACTGAACGAATGGGTGGCGATCATCGTGGTGCTGGGCGCACTCGCCACCCTCCGGTGGCGGGGCCGCTCCGGCGAACCCCGACCGATCGAGGTGGGCTCGGGGTCGATCGCACCGCCGGTGGCGAACGACGATCAGGGCGCTGCCGGTTCCACCGATGCGGCGGCCGACACCACGCGACCCGACCCCGGCGGCGACGCCCCGGACCATGTCGGCGACATCGAACCTCGAGCGGCGAGCGACCAGGTCGCGTCGTCGACCGCCGACGAGGTTGCAGAACCCGATGCCGTCCAGCCAGAATCTTGACCGACCGGTCGAGTTTCGACCATCCCCACGTCGATCGGGCGTGGCACTCAAAGGGAGTTCATTTCTATGACTGACGCGGTGATCGTGGACGCTGTCCGCACCCCAGGGGGCAAGCGCAACGGAAAGCTCTCGGGTTGGCACCCGGTCGACCTCGCAGCGGAGACCCTCAAGGCTCTCGCCGAGCGCAACGATCTCGACCCCGCACTGGTCGACGACGTCATCATGGGTTGTGTGATGCAGGTCGGCAACCAGGGGCTGAACGTGGGCCGCAACGCGATCCTCGCCGCCGGCTGGCCCGAGTCGGTGCCGGCGACCACCATCGACCGCCAGTGCGGTTCTTCCCAGCAGGCCGCCCACTTCGGTGCCCAGGGCGTGATGGCCGGCGCCTACGACGTCGTGGTCGCCGCCGGGGTCGAGGTGATGAGCACCACGCCGATGGGAGCATCGATCACCCCGGGAAGCTTCCCGTTCGGCCCCCAGGCCATGGCCCGCTACGCCGACGTCGAGTACTACGGCAAGAAGGGCCTGCAGAGTCAGGGCATCGGCGCCGAGGCCATCGCCGACAAGTGGGGCCTGAGCCGTGAAGACCTCGACGAACTCGCGCTGCGCAGTCAGCAGAACGCGGCCCGTGCCCGTGACGAGGGTCGCTTCGACAACGAGCTCATCGAGGTCAAGGCGATGCCCCGTGACAAAGAGACCGGCCAGCTCATCGAGACCGACGAGATCGTCACCTCCGACGAGGGCATCCGTGAGTCGTCGATGGAAGGGCTCGCCAAGCTGAAGCCGGCCTTCCTGCCCGAGATCGGCAAGGTCACCGCCGGAAACTCCTCGCAGATCACCGACGGCGCGTCCGCGATGCTGATCATGAGCGCCGAGAAGGCCAAGGAACTCGGCCTGAGGCCACGGGCCCGCTTCCACTCGTTCTCGGTGGTCGGTGTCGACCCGGTGACGATGCTCACCGGCCCGATCCCCGCCACCCAGAAGGTGCTCGACCGGGCCGGGTTGACCATCGACGACATCGACCTGTTCGAGGTGAACGAGGCGTTCGCCTCGGTCGTGGCCGCATGGCAGCAGGAGTACGACGTGCCGTGGGAGAAGATCAACGTGAACGGCGGCGCGATCGCGCTGGGTCACCCGCTGGGATGTTCGGGCGCCAAGCTGATGGCGACGCTGTTGAACGAGCTCGAGCGCACCGGTGGCCGCTACGGCCTGCAGACCATGTGCGAAGGTGGCGGCCTCGCGAACGGCACCATCATCGAACGCCTGGACTGAAGCACCCAGGACCCTGACCGGGGCCGTCGTACGCGCGGATGACGACGATGCGCGTACGGCGGCCGCCGGTCCTCGTCGCCGGCCTGTGGGACGCCCGGACCTCCGCCACATGAACCGGTGGGCGGCGCGGGTCGCCGTCGGCGCGGCGACGGTGCTGACCCTGGCGCCCTTCGGGTCCGCGCTGATCGCGTGGCACAGGGGTTGGATGCCGACCAGCGACTGGGCGTCGGTGGTCGTCCGCTCCTATGACTCCCTCGCCGGTGATCCACCACTGGTGGGGATCTACTCGTCGGCGACCACGAGTGCCGGGCACATCCACGATGTGTACCACCCGGGGCCGCTGCAGGAATGGCTACTCAGTCTGCCGATCCACCTGTTCGCCCCGTCGACGATCGGGGCCCTGTTGGGTTCCGCCGCGCTGGTGTCGTCGTGCTGCGCGATCGTGTTCGTGGTCGCCTGGCGGCGCGGCGGTCCGCGGTGGCTGTCGTCGGGCGTCGTGCTGGTCGCGCTGTTCATGTCGGCCAGCGGTCCGGCCATGGTGCGCGAACCGTTGCACACGCCGCTGGCCACCTATGCGATGCTCGCCTTCCTGGCGGCGGCCTGGGCGATCCTCGAGCGCGACGACTGGTTCTGGCCGATCGCCGTGTTCTTCGCCAGCGTCGCCGGCCAGGCGCAGGTGGCGTTCCTGGTCCCCGCCGTCGTCGTGCTCGGCGTCGTCGGGGCGGCACGTTCGCTTTCCTGGGTTCGGACGCGGCGGGCGCTGGCGTCGGCGTCGGCGCCCGCTCCGGCGCCCGCGGGGTCCGCTCGACGATCCCGTCTGATCGCGTTGGTGGCCGCGATCGTGACCGCGGTGTGCTGGGCGGCGCCCGTGTTCGATCAGTTCTTTCGCAGCGGCAATCTGTGGGCCTTGTACACGACGGGCCGTGGCGGCGGGGCCATCGGTCCGTCGTGGTCACTGTCGGAGCTCGCCAAGACCCTGGCGGTGCCACCGGCGTGGCTGTTCAAGGGGTTGCACCTGGCCGTCGACGTGGTCGACGACACCCGGGTGATCTGGCACACGAGCCCGGCCGAATGGGTGACCGCCGTCGTGGTCGCCATCGGGCTCGGCTGGGGGTTGTGGCACACCGCTCGGCACGGACCGTCGACGCGGCGATCTCTCGGCACGGTCGCGGTGGCCGCCGTCGTCGGGTGTTTCCTCGCATCGGCGCTGATGCCGAACGAGGCCTTCAGCCTGTTGGGTCACCGGGAGATCTGGCGCTCGGCGGGCCTGTTCACCTGGTGGTTTCTCGTCGTGGTGGTCCTCGGCGCCCTCGAGGCGGCCACGTCGGCGATGCACGACCGCTTCCGGCGATGGGCGCCGAGGGTCGCGCCGGTCGCGGCGCTGCTGGTCGTCGCCGTCGTCGTGGGGGCGACCTTCGCCCGTTCGTCGCCGGCACGCGACGTCGGCTCGAGCGGGTTCGGCAGTGTCGAGGCGTTCACCGCCGTCGCCACGCCGCGGTGTGCCGACGGGCCGGTCGTCGTCGAACCGACGACCCTCGTGGACTCCCCGACCGCGTTGGGGCTGATCGCGATGCTGACCCTGCGTGGCTGTGAGGTCCACACCGAGCGACTGGAGAACATCCTGCCCGGGCGTCGCCACCGCGTCACGGGCACCGAACTGACGACGCTGACGATCGACGGGTTCTCCGGCGGCCGGGCCGGTTGTCACCTCGCCGCCTCGTACGACCCGGCGCATCCGCCGGCCCGGTACCGGGGCTTCGCGAGCGCGTTGGACCGGCTGCAGCGAAACGGTCCGCTGTATCTGTTCGCGTGCCCGTAGGCCGCGCCCACGCGCGGGTTCCTAGCATGGCGGCATGTGGTTCGCGCTCAAGATCGTCATCGCGCTCGTCGCCGCGCTGGTCATCTTCAGGGTCGGGTTGTCGATCCTGCGGGCGTTGGCCACTCCTCCACCGGAACCCCCGCCACCGGGTGAGCTGCGGAAGGTCAAGCTCACCTACCGGTGTGCGGTGTGTGGTGCTGAACTGCGCATGACCCGCGCGAACGACGAGGTCCCCGAGGCGCCGCGCCACTGCATGGAAGAGATGGAACTCGTCGCCACTCCCGAGCTCTGAGGGCGACCGATCCTCCCACGGATCACTCTCCACAGCCTGTGGAAAACCCTGGGGAGGATCACACCGATGTAACTCGAACGATGTGACTTCTCCCCCGGTGCTTCACCCGGCCGCCGCGGGCCGGGCGCACCCGGCTCAGCGGTAACTCATGGCCGCGAACAGGCCCCCGGCGATGCACACCATGGCCGGCAGGAGCATCCAGTTGTTGGGGGTTCCCGGGAGCAGACCCGCGTAGTCGACGACGATCAACACGATGCCGATGCCGATCAGACCGAACATCAACACCGGCCACCACGCCGGGCTCTCTTTCGCCCCCGACGGGGCCGGCGCGGTGTACCGGCTGGTCTCGGCCGACCAGTCGATGTCGTCGCCCACCCTCGCATGCGACTGGCGGGGGGCCCGGCGCCCGCCTTTGGGGGTCACCCGACCACCACTCGCCGTGGGCCGTCCGCCGGTCTTCCTGCGGGATCTGGTCGACTTCGACGCCATGGAGACTCGAGTCTAGAGCCCGAAGCGATCCGCCCCGGACCGGCCGGCGGGCAGATCATCGGGCGAATCCGGCGACGAGCCACGGGCGGGTCGGGAGTACGCTCGAACGCCGTGGCTGCACGCATCCTGGTGATCGACAACTACGACTCGTTCGTCTACAACCTGGTGCAGTACCTGGGTGAGCTGGGTGCCGAACCGACGGTGATCCGCAACGACGACCGCGCCGTGTCGGAGCTGTCGCCCGACGACTACGACGGCATCCTGATCAGCCCGGGCCCGGGTACGCCCGACGACGCGGGCATCTCCAACGACGTGATCACGACCTTCGCCGGCGTGCGACCGGTGTTCGGGGTGTGTCTGGGCAACCAGTGCATCGGCCAGGTCTACGGCGGGCGCGTGGTGTCGGCGCCCGAGTTGATGCACGGTCGCACCTCGGCGGTCCACCATCGGGGCACCGGGGTGTTCGCCGGGTTGCCCGACCCACTCGAGGCCACCCGCTATCACTCGCTCGTGGTCGAACGAGCGAGTCTTCCCGAGGTGCTCGAGGTCACCGCGGAGACCAGCGACGGGGTGATCATGGGGTTACGCCACCGCACCCTCGACGTCGAGGGAGTGCAGTTTCATCCCGAGGCGGTGTTGACCGTCGCGGGGCACGACCTGCTCGGCAACTTCCTCGCCCGCTGCGCCTGAGTCGGCCGGTCGCCGCGCATGCGGCAGGCCGGTGTCAGGGCGTGGTGGGGGTCGTGGGCGGCGGCGCGGTCGGCGTGGGGGTGGTGGGTGCCTGGGTCGGCGGCGCGGTCGTGGGTGCCTGGGTCGGCGGCGCGGTCGTGGGCGGCAGGGTCGTGGGCCGCGCTCCCGACGAGACGAAGATCGTCACGGTCGAGCCCTTCGCGAGGTGTGCGCCGCTCGCCGGGTCGGTGCCGATCACCCGACCGGCCTCGACCGTGTCGGAGAACTGCGATTCCTGGGTGGTGTCGTAACCCGCCCCCCGCAACACCCGCTGGGCGTCGTCCACGGTCGTGCCCGCACCGATCGAGGGCACCTGGGACGCGGGACCGGCACACACCCAGAGCGTCACCTCGGTCTTCGATCCCAGCTCTGAGGTCGGCACCGGCTTGGAACGGATCACCTTGCCGGGGTCACAGGAGTCGTCCCGTGTCTGGTGCACGGTGATCCGGGAACTGTCCACGCCCGCATTGCCCAGGGTGTCACGGGCATCGGCGAGGCTCATGCCGATCACCTTGGGCATCGACGTGGGCTTCTCGGATGCGAAGTAGACGACGATCTCGCCGCCCTTGTCGAGCTTCTCGCCCTCGGGCGGGTCGGTCCGGATCACGTGGTTCTGAGGCACCTCGGCCGATGGCTCGCCGACGCTGCGCGGCACGAGACCGGCCTCGGTGAGGGTCGACATCGCCTGGGCGACGGTCTGGCCGGTCACGTCCGGCACCGTCACCTGGTCGTTCCCGCCGGCGCCGAGCAGACGGTAGGCGAGAAAGACGATCGCGGCGACGACGACGAGGCTCAGGCCCAGCCCGATCAGGAAACGGCGCGTCCGCCGTCTGGCGGGTTCGGCTTCGTAGTGCTCGTTCCCGGGCATGACGTGGGTTCCTCCCGGCGGAGTCGTGAGGCCGCTCGCCATCATGGTCGTCGCCACCCCGACCGCCTGGGTCGCGTCCTCGGTGCCGGAGATGACCTGGCCCTGTCGGAACCGTCGCAGATCGCTGCGCAGCGCCTCGGCCGAGGCGTAGCGGGCGTCGGGGTTCTTCGCCAACAACCGCATGGTGATCGCCTCGTAGGACGCGGGTACCGACGGGTTCACCTGAGATGGCGGCACGACCTGTTCCTGGACGTGCTTGTAGGCGACCGCCACGGGGTTCTCGGCCTTGAACGGTGCCGACCCGCACACCATCTCGTACATCACCACGCCGAGCGAGTACAGGTCGCTGCGCGGGTCGACGGCTTTGCCCTGCGCCTGTTCGGGAGAGAAGTAGGTGGCGGTGCCCATCACCGAACCGGTCTGGGTGAGCGCCTCCTCGGCGTTGTGGCTGATGGCCCGGGCGATCCCGAAATCGGTGACCTTGACCAGCCCGGCCGACGAGATGAGCACGTTGCCCGGCTTGATGTCGCGGTGCACCACGCCGTTGCGGTGGGCGAACCCGAGTGCCGCGGCGACGTCGGTGGCGATGTCCGCGGCACGGTCGGGGTGCAGGGTCCCTTCGGTCCGCAGCAGATCCGCGAGGCTGCGCCCGTCGACGTATTCCATGACGATGAAGTACGTGTTGCCCTCGCGGCCCCAGTCGTACACCCCGACGATGTTGGGATGGTTCAGGCCCGCGGCGGCCTGGGCTTCGCGCCGGAAACGCTCGACGAACGCGGTGTCGGTGGCGAACTCGGCGAACAGGATCTTGACCGCGACGGGCCGCTCCAGCAGCTGATCCCGGGCGAGTACCACATCGGCCATGCCGCCGCGGGCGATGCGTTTGTGGAGTTCATAGCGCCCGTTGAGCACCACAGGTTCACGCTCAGCCATCGTGCGCCAATGCTAGTTGGGAAACGGGACCGCTCCGGCGGCCCTTCGCGTCGCCTCCCGGCCGGACGGTGCCCCCGGGCCAGGAACGTCGATCACGAGTGCTCCAGTGCGGCCTGCATGACGGTGCGGGCGATCGGACCGGCGATCCTCGACCCGGTCGCGGCGTTGCCGTAACCCGGCACGTCGGGGACGACGACGGCGACCACGACCGACGGCTCGGTGCCCTGGCGTGCCCCCCAGGCGACCATCCAGGCGTTGTTCATCGTGTTGTCGTGGGTTTCGGCGGTGCCGGTCTTGGCGCCGATGTCGAACCCGTCGAGCGCCATGACCGACGCGGTGCCCTCGCTGACGACCTTGCGCATCGCCTCACGCATGGTCGCCGCGGTCTCTGAGCTGATCGCCCGTCGCCAGGTCTGGTCACGCCAGGTGCGGGTGACCTTGCCGTCGGTGTCGCGCACCACGTCGAGCAGGTGCGGGGTCATGATCGTGCCGTCGTGCGCGATCGCCGCGGTCACCATCGCCATCTGCAGCGGTGTGGCCACGTTCGGCCCCTGGCCGATCGAAGCGAGTGAGAGCTGTGGGAGTTCCCGGGTGAAGTCCCGGTTCGGGTCGTCGGGGCTCGCTGGCGGCCGGATCGTCGATTCGGCTTTCGGTCCGGGCAGGTCGATGGGGGGTTTGGCATCGAATCCGAACCGGGCCGCGCCGACGAGCATGGCCTGCGGGCCGATCGTCTCGGTGCCCATCTGGGCGAAGGCGCTGTTGCACGACACGGCGAGAACGTGCATGAGTGTGCCACCGCAGGTCTCGCCGTCGAAGTTCGAGATCGGCGACCCGTAGGGGGGTTGATACTGGGTGGCGAAGGGGTAGCTCGGGTTCTCGGTGGTGACCTTGCCGGTGTTCAGACCCACCGAACCGGTGACCAGCTTGAACGTCGACCCGGGCGCCAGCAGCGACCCGATCGACGCGTTGACGAGTGGATTGCCGGGCGCTTCGTTGAGCAGTTCCTTGGCGTCGCGGGCGGTGTGGTCGGTGTCGGTGTCGTGGTGGCTGATCGGGTTCGGATCGAAGTTGGGGTTGGACCACATCGCGAGCACCGCACCGTTGCGCGGGTCGAGCACGACGACACTTCCGGTCTGATCCCCCAACGCCTGGCGGGCGGTGCGTTGCAGGTCGTCGCGGACCGTGATGGTCAGGTTGCCCGACGTGTCGGTGTTGGAGAACAGGTCGGACAGCGACTCGACCTGTTGGCCGAAGGTCTGGCCGGCGAGGTCGTCGTTGTAGTACTTCTCCAGTCCCGACGAGCCGTACACGAAGCTGTAGTAGCCGGTGAGCTGCCCGTAGAGATCTCCGGCCGGGTACTCACGCTGAAACACGTAGCGGTCGTGGGAATCGACCGACCTGGCGATGACGACCCCGTCCGCGGTCGCGATCGACCCGCGGGGTCTCGTGAAGTCCCGCAGGATCGCACGACTGTTCAACGAATCGCTGTCGAGGTCGTTGCGACACGTCGAGGGCCCGATGAGCGCCCCGATCCCACCGGCGCACGACCGGTCACCGACCTGGACCAGGTTGACCTGGATGAACAGCAGCGTGAAGCACGCCAGCAGCATCGCCGCGAGGCCGCGGATCTGCCGGTTCATGCCGGCACCGCCACGGCGTGCGCGTGGTCTTCGGCGACGCGCCGCGTGGATTCGTCAGAGACCCGGACCAACAGGGCGAGCAGCACGTAGCTCGCGACCAGCGACGACCCGCCGTAGGACACGAAGGGCAGTGCCACGCCGGTCAGGGGCAGCACCCGGGTCACGCCGCCGATGATGATGAACGACTGGAAGCCCAGCAGCGTCGTCAGCCCGACCGCCAGCAGCGAGTCGAAGCGGTCGGTGGCCTGGGCGGCGATGCGCAATCCGCAGCCGATCAGGATCACGTAGCCCACCAGGATGATGGTCGTGCCGGCCAGTCCGAGTTCCTCGCCGATCACCGCGAAGATGAAGTCGTTCTGCGCTTCGGGCACCAGGCTCGGCGAACCAAGTCCCAGACCGGTGCCGGTGAAGCCACCCCAGGCGAGAGCGTAGGCCCCCTGCGCGACCTGGTAGCCGCCACCGACATCGCCGTAGGTGGCCCACGGATGCAGCCACACGTCGAAGCGGGCGCGCACGTGCGCGACATGCTGCACCGCGGTGTAGGCACCCGCGGCGAACGCGCCGAACCCGACCACCAGGTAGCCGATGCGGCCGGTCCCAACCCACAGCATCACGATGAACAGGGTGATGAGCACGAGCGACTGGCCGAAGTCGTTCTGCACGACCAACATCGCGAGGCCGATGCCGATCGCAGCGAGCAGCGGCCCGAGATACTTGGGGTGGGGCAGGAAGGGACGGAACCGCGGCCAGGTCGCCATGCCCAGCAGTTCGCGGTTGGTCACGAGGTACGACGCGACGAACACGACCAGGCACAGCTTGGCGATTTCACCGGGCTGGAAGCTCATCGACCCGAGCGAGATCCAGACGCGGGCACCGTTCACCTCCTTGCCGAGCGGCGACATGGGCAGCATCAGCAACACGATGCCCAGGAGCAGCAGGGTGTAGCGGTAGCGCTGCAGGTCGCGGCTGCGTCGCACGACGACGAGCGTCGCGATGAAGGCGGCGATGCCGACACCGGACCAGATCGCCTGCAGGCCGGCGAGTTTCGAGTCGAGCCGGGCGATCATGATGTAGCCCAGACCGTTGAGCAGCCCCGCGACCGGCAGGAGGAGTCCGTCCGCGTACCGGGCGAAACGACGGATGGCGAGGTGGGCGAGCACCACGAGTCCGACGACGACGCCGAGGAACGGGACGATGTCGGCCGGCAGTGACGCGGTGTGCCCGAGGCTCGCGAGCGCGTAGGCGCCGGCGATGATGACCGCACCGACGATGATCAGTCCGAGTTCGGTCCGTCGCCGTAGCTTCGCGATCAGCACCGCGCCCGCCTCATGGCGTCGTGGGAGCAGGTGGGGCTGCGGTCGTCGGTTCGGTCGTGCCGGCAGCGTTGGTCGTGGGTTTCACCGTCGTCGTGGGCGCGGGGGTGAGGTCACGACAGGCGGTCGGGATCGTCGTGGTCGGCGCGCCGGGCTCGAGCTGCGGTGTGCGCGCGCCGTTGCGGAGCTGGGTGCAGATCATCGACCGCATGCGAGCGACGTACGCGTGGGCATCGGCCAACGTGGACTGTTGCTTTCCGGCTTCGAGGGCGTCGAGCGACGATGCCGGCACCTGGGCTCTGGCGACGCCGGTGTGGGCGACGACCGTCGGCTCGAACCACAGCACCTGCTGGGGCCGCCCCTTGTAGATCGTCACCTCGCCGTCGTCGAGCCCGACGAAGTACGAGCCGCGGGCGTACCACCCGACGGCAAGTGCCGCGACGCCGAGGATGGCGAGCAGGAGCACCGCGAAGATCAGTGAGCGCCACGTCGCTCGACGCAACCGGGGCTGCGCCGAGGCGTCGCGGTTCTTCTTGCGACGTTTGCGGGAGTCGCCTGGCGGTGGGTCGACGTCGACTTCGACGTCGACGGCACGCTGGGCGGTGGTGATGCCGGCAAGGTCCGGTGGCCTGACCCGTGACACCGCGGCGGTGCCCGGGTCGTCGACGGCGTCGTCCACCGACGATGCCGCGCCGGCGTCGTCTATGACGTCGACCACGACACAGGTGACGTTGTCACGTCCCCCCGACTCGTTCGCGAGCCGGATCAGTTCCGCGGCGGCCTCTTGGGGGTCGGCGAGGCGACGCAGCGTCGCCGACATGCGGTCGACGGTGACCTCGTTGAACAGCCCGTCGCTGCACAGCACGTAGCGGTCCCCTGCGGTCGGTACGGCGGCGAACCGGTCGACCTTGACCTCGGGTTGGATCCCCAGGGCGCGGGTCACGATGTTGCGGTGGGGATGCACCGCGGCTTCGTCGTCAGTGATCTGTCCGGCGGCCCGCATGTCTTCGACCAGGGAGTGGTCGCGGGTGATCTGGGTCATCGTGCCGTCGCGCCAGCGGTAGCAGCGTGAATCGCCCACGTTGATGATGCTCAGCGCCTGCGAGCCGTCTTCGGTGTCGACCAGCGCGAGCGCACACAGCGTCGTCCCCATGCCCCGCAGCTCGGCGTGTTCGGAGGCTCGGGCGTGCACGGCGGTGTTCGCGTCGAGCGCCGCGGCCACCAGCGCGTCCGAGGTGAACTCGTCGAAGCGGTCGTCGAGCACCTCGATCGTGATCTGAGAGGCGACTTCGCCGCCCTGGTGGCCGCCCATGCCGTCGGCGACCGCCCAGAGGCGATCGGTGATCAGCCACGAGTCCTGGTTGGCGCTGCGGACCATCCCGACGTCGGTTGCTCCACCGGCCGCCAACTGCATCAGGCGACCTCCAGCACGGTGTTGCCGATCTGGATCTGGTCGCCGCGTTGCAGCTCGAGCGGGCCGGTGACCTTCGCGCGGTTCAGCCAGGTGCCGTTCGTCGAGCCGAGATCCTCCAGATAGAACTGGCCGTCCCGGCGGAACACCCGTGCATGGATCTGTGAGGCGTAGGTGTCGTCGAGAGTCACCTGGCAACCGGCCGCGCGCCCCATCGTGAACTCGTCCGCGAGGTCGAAACGCAGCCCGATGAGATCGGGTGGGGCGACGATGCGCAGCTGGGTCGGGGTGCGGCGTCGACGGTGACGTTCCTTGGTGGGTGGCACGGGCACGGGTTCGCCACCGGCGAGTGCGGGGCCCTTCACTTCGACCCAGACCGCCCGCAGGACGCGGAGAAAGAACAGGTACAGGAGCGCGAGCAGGCAGAGCTTCAAGACGTTGAGCAACTGCTCGGAAACCACGGAGCGAGCCTAGTTGTGGACCGGTGTCACCGGGTCGCGCATCGGGTCCGCCGACCTGATCAGGACGACTCGAAGCGGATGACCGTGTTGCCGAAGCTCAAGGTGTCGCCGTCGGTCAAGGTGTGGGTGTCGACCCGGTGACCGTTCACGCGGGAGCCGTTGGTGGATCCGAGGTCGATGAGCGCGTAACCCGAACCGACGGGTCTGATCTCGGCGTGGCGACGTGACGCGTTGGGGTCGTTCAACACGATCGTCGAACCCGGCATGCGCCCGATCGTCACGACTTCCTCGTCGAGGGGGCGTCGTTCCCCTGAGGGCAGCACGAGTGTTCCCGGGCCGGTCCCGCCGGCCGATTCTCGGAACTTCGCATCGATCGCGAAGGCGCCGGTGCGCAGTTCGGGGTCGACGACCAGCTCGCACTCGACGTGCCCGACGAACTGGTAGCCCTCGTCGCGGGCGTGGTCGCGTGCGGCGTCGGCCAGCTCGGCGCACACGGTGGTGTGGATGTCGGCGAACTGCTCGTAGTCGGTCTCGCTCAGACAGACCGTGAACGCGTTCGCCACGATCGTGGTGCCGCGCACGT
This sequence comes from Actinomycetota bacterium, assembly GCA_040255345.1. GTDB lineage: Bacteria > Actinomycetota > Acidimicrobiia > Acidimicrobiales > Iamiaceae > JAFDWI01. The sequence goes on from JBDZUV010000025.1 coordinate 27,200, forward strand.
CGACGTCGCGGGTGGCGTCGAGTTCGCGGATCAGGCGGCGGCCGATCTCCACGGGGCGCACGGTCGAGCGGAACACGCGTCCGAAGACACCTTCGACGAGGTTCTCGAGTCGGCGTTCGAAACCGCGGGCACCCATGGTCCACCACGATACGCGCCATCCGCAACGTGTTGGCCCATCCGAGCGCGGTGTCGCTAGCATTGGCGAGCTTCCTCACTCGGGCGAGTGGCGGAATTGGCAGACGCGCAGGATTCAGGTTCCTGTGTCCGAAAGGACGTGGGGGTTCAAGTCCCCCCTCGCCCACCGAAACACCGTGTGCATCGACGAACGGAACGGCACCGTCCCGTTCTTGTTCGCTGCACACGCCTCGCCGCGGACGTCGGTGCAAGGACCGGTCGACCCCGGCGCCGGCGGCCGGCCGGGCCTGCTGGGCGGGGAAGCGACTTCGAGACTGGCGGCGAGCACCACCTCGGCCTGGGTGCCGACGAGCGAAAGGGTGCCGATTCCCGACGCCCGCGATCCCCGATGGTCGACGGCCACTCAAGAGCGCGCATCTGCATGCTGGCAAGGTGCCTTGAGAAGCTCGTTGGTGTCGGCGATCTCATTGGCGACATCGACCGGTCGCTGCTCGCCAAAGAGATCGAGGAACTCGGTCATCCGATATGTGGTGAGGCCGCATCGCACCGTGCCGACACAGCGGCCACTTCGCCAAAGGCGACGTTCAGCCGGCGTAGACGGGTCGGGCAGCGACCGGCTTGGCCGCTTGCGCCTCGACCTTCGGAGTCGTCGTCGTGGGCGCGGCCACCGTCGTCGTGGGCGCAGCCGTGGTCGTCGGGGTATCGTCACATTCGGTGGACGGAGTGATCGTCACTTCACCGTCACCGGTGTGCACACCCGCTGTCGTGGTGTCGCCGAGGCTGGAACCGCCACCGCCGCCGGCGGCCGTCTCCTGGAACGTGGCTCCTCCGCCGCCACCACCGAAGAGCCCACCACCACCGCCACCACCGGAGGCGAGGTCCCTGCCCACTTCGTAGTCGGCGTCACCGCCGCCGATCCCACCCTGGCCCAACGCTCCGGCCGTCCCGTCCGGGCCGCTGTAGATCTCGCCGTCATCGACGAAGAAACCGACACCCGCGGCGCCACCGGCCGTCTCCGTGCCGGCGCCACCACCGCCTGCCGCGTGGCCGCTGATGCCTTCGCCGCCCGGTTGCTCGCCGTCACCGCCGGGCGTGGCCGGATTCCCGCCGACGCCGCCGATCGCCGTCGGGGCTTCGTCTTCGAGGCTGTAGCCCCCGGATCCCCCGCCGCCGCCCGCCACGACGACCCGATCGCTCAGCCCGGTGCCGCCCTGACGCACATCGGAGGCGCCACCGCCGCCACCGCCGGGCACGAGGCCGGCGCCGCCGTCACCGCCGCCGTTCCAGCCGCCCGGTCCGGGGGTCCCGAGTGTGGGCCCTTCGGAGTTGGAGTCGAGGCCGTCGCCACCCCTCCCGCCCACGTTGACCTGAAGTGACTCACCAGGGGTGACCGTGATCGTCGCACCCGCAGCGCCACCGGTACCGGCTGCCGCAGCGGTAGGTTCATCGTCGCTCGGCGCACCCCGACCGCCGGACGCTCCGAGGGCGTCGATCGTAACCGCACATACGTTGCCGGGAACGTCGTAGGTCTGGACAGCACCGGTGAAGGTGAAGGTCTGACCTTCGGGCAGTGCCGCGCCGGCGACCGATCCATTCGCCAAGCCGACCAGGGTCGAACCACCGAGGAGCCCGATGGCCGCCAATCCAGTGGTCGCGGTACGTCGAAATGAGGAGGACTTCACGATTGATTCCCGTCTGTCAGTGGTAGTTCGCCGGACCGATCTCGCCTGCTCAGATGACCGGCGTCCGCGAACGTATCATCCACGGGTCGGCCGGTTGCTCCACTCGGCTGCTGCGGCTCTGACATTGAAGATCGGTCCGACACCCGGGAGACTTCGGATGCGGGCCCGGGTCGCCATGCGCGCACGGGAGGACTCTCCGTGAACTGCTTTTCGCCGCTCGGTCGCCTCACCCATTGGCTACGGTTCCTGGCCATGGCAACGAACGCAGAACAGGCATACGAAAAGTTCCGGGCCGCGATCGGCGAACCAGAGGGCACCGGCGACTGGTTCCTCATCACCCAGGACCAGATCGA
>JBDZUV010000026.1:0-28962 GCA_040255345.1 Actinomycetota bacterium
ACGACGCCGAGGTGATCAGCGTCGTGCCCCACGACCCGGCCGCCGCCGGCGGCCAGCGGCTCCGCCTCAACGGCTCCCTCGCGCTCGGCGTGGCACGCCGGTGCTGTGCCCTCATCGGACCGAGCCCGCTCGACGGCGAGCTGACCGCCGTGCGCGACCGACTCGACCGCGCCGACGACGACGAGATCGCCGCTGCCCGGGCGGCCGCCGCCCTGTTCGCCAACCGGGCCGCGACCCGACTCGTGGTCACCACCGGCAGCCGGGCGTTGGAGTTCGACCAGCACGCCCAGCGGCTCATGCGCGAGGCCATGTTCCTGTTGGTGTTCGGCTCCCGTCCCGCCATCAAGGCCGCCCTGCTCGACCGCCTCTGAAGCGGCCTACCCGGGCCGCGCTTCTTTCCCGGTGAGTCGACCCCGCCGCGGCCGGCGTCGCAATCGATGCCATCGTCTTCGTGGCGACGATCCTCCGCTGGCGGGTCGGTGGCGGTGCCCCTCGAATTCATGACGGTTCCTCCCGTCGATCAGGTGACCATGCGAACTCTTGATTGAGCAGATGCTCAAGTAGCAGCGTAGACGCATTTGAGCGGCCGCTCAACCCAGTTCCGGCGACCAGGAGGTGTACCGGGATGGTGCCGCCGCCGTCGTGCCAGACACGGTCGAGCATGTCGTCAGTGCGGCACAGAGGGGACCAACGGCGAAGTCGACCGCACAGGCGACGGGGCGGATCAGGGTGTAGGACTTCGGGGTCCCCGAGCGATGGATGAGTGGTGAGCCGACCGACCGCATCCGCAGGCCAGCGACAGGAGCTGATCGACCTCTACGACACCTCGTTGCCAGAGGTCTATGGCTACCTGCTGGCCCGCTGCGGATCGGCCAACGTCGCCGAAGACCTGACCTCCGAGACGTTCATGGCCGCCGTCGACGCCGTCCGCCGCGGCACCGTGCCCGAGTTGTCGGTCGCGTGGCTCATCGGCGTCGCTCGACACAAACTCGTCGACCATTGGCGTCGATCGGGTCGCCGGCGTGACGCCGTGGCCCACCGGGACCGGCCCGGCGACCATGCCGTCGACGACTGGGACGTCGTCCTCGATCGACTCACCGCCCAGGCCACCCTGGCCGAACTCGCCGACCACCACCGCAGCGCCCTGACCCTGCGCTATCTCGACGACCTGCCCGTCCGCGAAGTCGCCGCATGCCTGGGTCGCAGCGAGGGCGCCACCGAGGTGCTGCTGGTCAGAGCGAAAGCCGCGTTCCGGGCACGGTACGAACACCGACGGGAAGGGAGCCGACCATGACCGATCCCTTCGACCAGCTCGCCGCGCCGATCGAGCCACGCCGGCCCCGAACCACGTTCGCGCTCGACCTGCGGGCCCGGCTCATCGAGGCGCTCGACCCCGACCTCGACCTCGACCTCGGCGGCTCCGCCGGCCGCCGCCACGCCATCCCGAACGACCTGCCCCTCATCAACCCGAAAGGAGCCGCCACCATGGCCTCCACTACCACTTCCACCTCTGGCACCGCGGGGGCCGGCCGGCCCTACACCGACGGCATCTGGTCGGTCGTCGCCTACGCCGACCCCGACGCCGGCATCCGCTTCGTCACCGACGTGCTCGGCTTCACCGAACAGGTCCTCGTGCGCGACGACAGCGGCCGCATCGTCCACAGCGAATACCGCTGGCCCGAGGGAGGGATCGTGCAGATCGCCGGCACCGACCCCGACAACCCCTTCGCTCCCGAACCCGGGCAGAAGGGTGGCCTGTACGTGATCACCCAGCGCCCCGACGAGGTCTGGGCCCGCTGCCGGGACGCCGGCGTCGAAGTGCTCCGCCCGCCCGAGGAACCCCACTACGACCCGGGAGGCATGGGGTTCGCCATTCGCGACCCCGAAGGCAACATCTGGAGCTTCGGCAGCTACGCCGGTGGTTCCACCGGCTGATCGGACCGCAGCACCGGTCCCGCCCCCGGGCCGGATGCTCAGAGAGAAGACACTCCCAGCACGCGCCCGTCTCCCTTCGAAGCCCAACCCGTGATCGCCCGATTCCCGGTGGCGCCGCACGACCCCGGCCATACGGGATACCGTTGCGCCCGTGGCCAGGTGGATCGCCGTCGCCGAAGCCGAACCGGCCTTCGCCGAGCGGGTCCGCACCCGCTTCGAGGCCGGACGGCACAAGACGATCGCCACACTGCGGATCGACGGGGCCCCGCGCATCTCGGGCATCGAGTGCGAATTCGTCGACGGCGACCTGCGGTTCGGATCGATGCCCGACGCACGCAAGGGCGACGACCTGCGCCGGGACCCGCGCTTCGCGCTGCACGGTCCGACCGTGCATCCCGTCGAGGGCGAAGAGGCCGCCTGAGCAGGCGAGGCCAAGATCGCCGGGCGTGCCGTGCCCGCGGGCACGAGCGGCCGAGACCTGGCCGGGGCGTCGCCCGGTGACGGGCCGGACGACGCCGGCGAACCGGCGGGGGACACCTTCGTCGCCGACATCACCGAAGTGGTGCTCACCGCCCTGAACGACGACGCCACGAAACTGGTGGTCGAGTGGTGGACGCCGAGCGACGGCCTTCGCACGATCGTCCGCGACTGACGGCAGGGGCCGCGCGCCCCGGCGGCCGGCCCGTCGCCAACTTCGGGAGATGCCCGGGCCGGCACGAACTCCGGGAGAAACGCGCCGAGAACGCACACAACCTCCCGGAGTTCGAGCGGGGGAAGCGAGGTCCCGGAGTTCGAACGGGGGAGGCGACGTCCCGGAGTTCGAGCGGGGGAATCGATCAGAGGGTTGACAGACGAGAATCCCGCGCTAACATACAACCATATGGTTGTACATGGAGATCGACTCAGCGACGTCGAGGTGGACCGGATCTTCCGTGCGCTCGCGGATGCGACCCGACGGGACATCCTCCGCCGCACCCTCGTCGCCGAGCAGACGATCTCGGATCTCGCCGCCGACTACGCGATGTCGTTCGCGGCGGTCCAGAAGCACGTCGCCGTGCTCGAACGAGCCGATCTGGTCGCCAAGTCGCCCGCGGGCCGGGAGCGACGCGTCCATGCGAGACCCGAGACCATCGCCAAGGCCCAGGCGCTCCTCGATGCCTATGAACACCTCTGGCGCGCCCGCATCGACCGCCTCGACGCGCTGTTCGCCGAAGAACACCCCACCTCGCCCTCGCCTCCAACCGACCCGAACCCGCAACCGACCCCCTCACAACCGACCCCGTAACCGACCCCTCCACCCAACCCGACCGAAAGGCAGGAGCCGATGCCCGTCACGTCTGTCGAGAAGGATCTCGACGCCCTCACCCTCGAAATCGTCGCCGACTTCGCCGTGCCCCTCCAGCGGCTCTGGGACGCGTACGCCGACCCGCGCCAGCTCGAACGCTTCTGGGGACCCACCACCTACCCGGCGAAGTTCCACCGGCACGACTTCTTCGTCGGCGGCCGTTCCAACTACACGATGACCGGCCCCGACGGTGACACCTCCCGTGGATTCTGGGAGTTCCTCGCCGTCGACGCGCCGCACCACTTCGAAGTGCTCGACGGGTTCACCAAGGCTGATGGCACGCCGAACCTCGACATGCCCACCATGCGCATGACCTTCGACTTCTCGGCCACCGAGACCGGGTCGCGGCTGTCGATGACCACCCATTTCAACGCTGCGGACGAGTACGAGAAGCTGCTCGAGATGGGCATGGAGGAGGGCACGCTGTCGGCGATGAGCCAGATCGACGAGGTGGTCGCCGACCTCCGCTCGTTCGCCGCCGACCTGCCCGCGGGCGCGCAGATCCTCGACGACACCACCGTCCGGGTCGCCCGGGTCGTGCGCGGAACCGTCGAACAGGTGTGGGCCGCCCACTTCGAGCCCGACCTGGTGCGGCGCTGGATGCTCGGCCCCGACGGCTGGTCGATGCCGGTCTGTGCGATCTCCACCGAGATCGGCGGCACCTACGAATACGTGTGGCGCAGCGATGCCGACGGGTCGAGCTTCGCCTCGACGGGTGAGTTCCTCGAGATCGACGCGCCGCGTCGGGCACGCTTCACCGAACACATGGCCGGAGACGGCATCCCCGAGGGTGCGCCCGGCACCAGCAACGAGCTGAGCCTCGTCCCGGTCGAAGGCGGCACGCTGGTCAGCCTGGTCATCACCTATCCCGACGCCGCCACCCGCGACGCGGTGCTCGCCACCGGCATGGTCGGCGGCATGGAAGAGAGCTTCCGACGCCTCGAGCAGACCGTCCTCGTGAGCTGACTCAACGCCCCGGTGACGCCTAGGACGGTCGCGCCACCGACACCGGAGCGGTGAACGAGCGGCGCGCCGCGGCGACGACCGGTCGGAGCACGCAGTCCTCGGCGTGGTCGTTCACCAGACCCATCGCCTGCATGAACGCGAACACGGTCGTGGGGCCGACGAACTTCCAACCGAGTTCCTTGAGTGCCTTCGACAGCGCAACGGACGCGGCCGAGGTCGTCATGGTCTGGGGCGGGCCGGCCTCGTCGGCGTCGGTTTCGTAGCGCCACACGAATGCGGCGAGGGTGACCCCGGTGGCCTCGAGCTCGACGACCCGCCGGGCGTTGTGGATGGTCGCCTCGATCTTGCCGCGGTGGCGCACGATGCCGGCGTCGCCGAGCAGGCGTTGCACGTCGGTCGCGTCGAACCCGGCCACCACCCAGTGATCGAACCCGGCGAACGCCGCCCGGAAGTTGGCGCGTTTGGCCAGGATCGTGCGCCAGCTCAACCCCGACTGGAACCCTTCCAGACAGATCTTCTCGAACAACCGTCGATCGTCGCCGACGGGAAAACCCCACTCGGTGTCGTGGTAGGCGAGGAACTCGGGTGCCGCACCCGCCCACCCACAACGTGGTTGGCCGTCGGGGGCGATGAAGGGTTCCATGGGTCAGATCATGGCAGGGAGGCCCCACAGCACCACGGTGACGGCACGGATCGGCACGATCGTCACGGGCCGGCCGCTCTCGGAGCCGGCGCGACGTGATCGGCGCGGATCGGAGGATCCGCCCGTGATCGGTGGCACACCGTCGGCCGACGCGGCAGACTCTCAGGTGGACCACGGCGACCGGATCGTGAACGGGGGACCGGTCGCCCCGACCCCGAGGGGAACCGACCATGCCCTACAGCTCCGGACGTGTCGTGCACGACGCCGATGCCCACCTGATGGAGACGCCGACCTGGCTGCGTGACCACGCCGACCCGGGGCTGAGGGACCGGATCGAACCATTGCGGTATCCGGGCGGCAACGAACTGCGCCAGACCGGCGACCCGGCCGAACAGCAACGCGACCTCGCCGCCGCCTTCGACCGCTTGGCCGACAAGCATCGCTCCGAGGAATACCGCGCCGGCGAAGCCGACGACATCATGAACCGCAAGAACTTCGCCGCCACCGGGTCGTTCCTGGCCGAGGACCGCCCCCGGGCGCTCGACCTGCTCGGGTTCTCCAGCCAGTTGGTGTTCAACACGTTCCACAACCGGCGCCTGCACGACTGGGAACACGCCGGCGACCTCGACCTGGCCTATGGCGCCGCCCGGGCACACAACCGTGGCATGGTCGAGTTCTGTGCCGTCGACCCCCGTCTGTTGCCGACCGCGTACGTGCCGCTGGTCGACTTCGGGCGGGCTGCGGCGATGGCCGACGAGGCGATCGAGATGGGGGCGGCGGCCCTGTTGGTCGCCTCGGGCTGCCCGCCCGGCCACTCACCCAGTCACCTCGGCCTCGACCCGGTGTGGGCCGCCGCCCAGGATGCGGGCATCCCGGTCGTGTTCCACGTCGGCGGCACCGGCGACCTGATCGACGCCGCCTACTTCGCCAACGGGCTCCCCGTGCCGCCCGACTTCCACGGCGGCGAAGAGAACTTCCGCTCGGTCGACTACATGGGCATCCCGCACCCGCCCGCCCAGACGCTCGCCACGATGATCTTCGACGGTGTCTTCGAACGCTTCGATCACCTGCGGATCGGCGTGATCGAACAGGGCGCGATCTGGGTGCCCTCGTGGACCCGGCAGATGGAATCCGCGTTCGACGCGTTCGGTCGCCACGAGGAACGGCTGCGGAACCTGTCGCTGCGGCCCACCGAGTACGTGCAACGCCAGATGCGCTTCACGCCGTACCCGACCGAGGACGTCGGTTGGATCATCTCGCAATCCGGACCCGACGTGTGTCTGTTCTCGTCGGACTACCCCCACGTCGAAGGCGGCCGCCGACCCCTCGAACGGTTCGAGGCGTCGTTGGGGGACGCGGACGAATCGGTCCGGCGTCGCTTCTACTGCGACAACTTCCGCGACCTCATGGGCACCGCTGCCGCCGCGCTCGCCGCCTGAGCATCCGGCGCGCCCGCGGGTCCGCGGGCACACCGGCCCGCCGTCGCGTGCCGGGTCGCGTCTGTGCACGCTTCACCCCGTCCTCGACGGGACGAGCGTGCAAAGAACTGTCGTGGCCGGCGTCGGCCGTGCCGACGTGGTCAGTCGGTGGCGACGCGCAGGCGGCTCGTGGATCGCCGCTGCTCCCAGGAGCGGCTGCGGTTCGCGAAGTACGGCGGCCGGGAGGTCAGCGCGGTCGTCTCGAGCCACAGTCGCTTGAGGTGGCGTACCCGTCTGGCCGAACGATCGTCGGTGTAGGCCGTGCGCCCGTGCAGCACGTGGAAGTTGTCGATGAACTGGATGTCGCCCGGCTCCAGGGCCATGGCGACGTAGTTGGTCTCGTCGACGGCCAACTGCTCCATGGCACGCAACGCCTCGGTCTGCACGTCGGTGAGCCGCGGCGCCTCGGGATGGCGTTGTGACGCCCAGATGTAGCCGGGAATGCAGCGGACGAAGAGCCGGTCGTCCCATTCGGTGAACACCGGCAGTGCATAGAAGCTCGCCGCCCCTTCGGGCTGCTCGCCACGGAAGTCATACGGGAACGGTTCGTACAGCGCCGCGGCGAGCCGGGGCTCTTCGCGCACGAGGCGGTTGTGGATCCGCACCGAATTCGACACCAGCGAGAGGCCCCCGGCGCGCCCGTTGGCCAGACACAGCAGCCCGACGAGATCGGAACCGTCGCAGTGGAAGGGGAGGGCGATCGCCCCGAACTCGTTGCCACGGGCCTCGGGGTCGTCAGGGGCCCGGCCCTGGTCGGTGACGTCGCCGAGCACGTGACCGTGCGCGTTCTGCGCCCACGGACGCCCCAGATGCAGGCCGATGCCCCAGTACAGCAACTCCATCTCGTCCTGGTCGTAGCGGGCACGGTCGATGCCTCTGAGCCGGACGAACCCGCGTCCGTCGATCAGCTCGCGCTCGATCCCGGCGAGCCGGTCGTGCAGCGTCGGCAGCGGGTAGTCCTCGACGGTGAGCTCGAGCGGGTCGGTCGACGTGGCCATCGCGTGGCGCAGGGCGTCGTCGAGTTCGGTCAGCTCCGCCGCGGTGAAGTGTTCGGTGAACGACTCCTCGTCGGCGAAGTCGTCGGCGGTCCATTCGACCTGGGGTTCGAGCACGCGGGGGGTGGTCATCGGGTCGGCTCCTCGAAGTCGGGACGCTCGGAACGGGTGGGCGATTCGGACGGGGCAGGTCGGCGCCGCGGCGGAACGGTCACGATCGGCCCGCCGCCGGATCGGATCTGGCTCCGCGGACGAATCGACCGGGACGGGCACCGGTGTCGGCGCCGTCGCTCGAGATCTCGACCCCGGAGACGATCGTGTGCGCATAACCGGAGGCATCCTGGAGGAGCCGGCGCCCGCCTGCGGGCAGATCGTGCACCAGGCGTGGCGGACCGATGCTCAGACCGTCGAAGTCGATCACGTTCAGGTCGGCCTTGTAACCGGGGGCGATCACCCCCCGGTCGGCCAGGCCCACCGCCAGGGCCGTGGCCCGGCTCTGGCGGTGCACCACGAAGGGCAGATCGAAGCGGCGGCCCCGCGTACGGTCCCTCGCCCAGTGGGTCAACAACGTCGTCGGGAAGCTTCCGTCGCAGATCGTGCCGACGTGCGCGCCGCCGTCGCCCAGACCGGGGATCGTGTGGTCGTGGCCGAGCATCTCGGCCGCCGCGTCGAGATTGCCGTCGCCGTAGTTCAGGAACGGCAGGTACAGCAGCGTGCTGCCCTGCGCCGCGAGGAGCCGCTCGAGGTAGTACGCGACCGGGTCGGCACCGTGCGCGGCGGCGAGGGCCGCGATCGAACGCTCCGGCCCGGGCTCGTAGTCGGGCGGATTCCCGAGGTCGTAGACGTTGGCCAACGAACTGGCGCGCTGGTGGGTTGCGAACTCGGCCAGCAGCCGACTGCGCCGCGGTTCGACCGCGAGCGCCGCCGCCTGTGCGTCGACGGCGAGATCGGCGACCTCCTGGAACGTGGCGCACCGGGCCAGCGGGTTGACCGAGCCGGACATGCCGACGAGTACGCCGACCGCCCGGGGGGCGACCTGGGCGCGCATCTCCAGGCCTTCCGCGTGGGCGCGTTCGAGCAGTGCCAGTCCGCGCCGGTAGCCGGTGCCCGGCCCCACCTGGACCAGCGAGAACGACAACGGCCTGCCCGACGCGCGCTGCATCTCGAGCAACGTCTCGTCTTCATCTGGGTCGGCGAAGTCCGACACCACCTGGAGCACGCCGCTTCCGGAGGCGCCGACGGCGCGGGCGATGCCGACGAGTTCGTCGCGGGCGGCGTGCAGCGTCGGGGTGGGTTCGCCCCGGCTCGTGCGGTGGTTGAGTGTGCGTGACGTACTGAAACCGAGCGCACCCAGACGGATCCCTTCGGCGACGATCGCCCCCATCGCGTCGATCTCGGCCGCCGAGGCCGGCTCTCGGTCGGCGCCACGCTCGCCCATGACGAACACCCGCACGGGCGCATGGCAGACCTGGGTGGCCAGGTCGATGTCGTAGCGGCGTGCCGCCAGTCGGTCGAGATACTCACCGATCGACTGCCAGTCCCACGACAGCCCTTCGTCGAGCACGACACCGGGGAGATCCTCGACCCCTTCCATCAACTCGATCAGCAGCGCGTGATCGTCGGGACGCACCGGTGCGAACCCCACCCCGCAGTTGCCCGCGACCACCGTCGTGACCCCGTGCGCGGACGACGGGCGCAGTCGGTCGTCCCAGGTCGCCTGTGCGTCGTAGTGGGTGTGGACGTCGACGAACCCGGGCGTCACGAGCGCCCCGTCGGCGTCGATCACGCGGCTCGCGCTGGCGTCGACGCGGCCGACCTCCACGATGACGCCGTCGTCGACGGCGACGTCGGCACCGCGGGCGGGCGCGCCCGTGCCGTCGATGACCGTGCCTCCGCGCACCAGCAGATCGAATGCCATGCGAATCATCCCCTTGGCGGCGCTCACGAGTACCGCCACCGGAACCCTAGAGCGCGCCGGTGGTCCCGGGGTACCGAAGTGACCGCCACGACCCGTTCACGGCCCTTTGCCGGCGCGCCCCGAGTCGGCCTGCGTGCGTGTCGGCTTCGGAGGCCTCGCCGCGCGGTCCGCCCGTGGCCGCCCGGGCGCCAGGGCCGGTGCCATGGGAATGACGGCCCCGGTCGAGGTGTTGGCAGGGGGACACGCCGTCACAGGAGCGACGGCCGATTCGTTCGAGGAGAACACCGATGAGTGACGCCCAAGACTGGAACCAGAAGATCATCGAGGAGTTCCGGGCCAATGACGGCGAGGTCGGCGGTCCGTTCGAAGGCGCGACGCTGCTGCTCCTGCACACGACCGGCGCCAAGTCGGGCGAGAAGCGGGTCAATCCGATGATGTACCGCGCCCTCGACGATGGCCGGGTCGCGGTCTTCGCCTCCAAGGCCGGGGCCGACACGCACCCCGCCTGGTATCACAATCTCGTCGCCCATCCCCAGGTGACCGCCGAGATCGGCCCGGACACCCGTGCGTTCACCGCACGAACCGCCGCCGGCGACGAACGCACGACCATCTGGGAGGCTCAGAAGGCCACGGTTCCCGGGTTCGCCGATTATGAAGCGAAGACCTCCCGGGAGATCCCCGTGGTGATCCTCGAACCCGCCTGAGCGGGCGACCGGCCGTCCCGCGGGTCGCGGTGCCCCGGCCGGCGGCGCGGTCCGACGGGAAGTTCAGAACGGGCAGTGCGAGCGGGCGTCCGACAACACGGCACCCGTCGCCGGCGTCGGGCAGGTCACGGCCGCGTACCGGTCGTCGCCGTTCACGTAGCGCTGCAGAAAGCCGAGGGTCTGCCGGGCGATCACGGTGCGCTGTGCGGCGACGGAGTTGTTCGAGGTGACACAGAAGTGTTCGGCGCCGGCGATCTCGATGTACTCACCCGCGAGCGTCGCGTCGAGGCTGTCGTACATCGGACCGGCATGCTGGGCGACGGGTGCGATCGAGTCGGCCTGGCAGGCGACGACCAGCGTGGGGACCTGCATCGCCGAGTAGTCGGTGCGCGAGTTCCACGGGGCGAGCGCGACGACCGCCCGCAACGACGCCCGCTTCAGACCCGCGTCGAGCGATCCGCCGCCACCCATCGACCAACCCATCACCGCGGTCCGGTCGGGGTCGATCCGGTCGGCCAGCGGACTGGCCCCGGTCAACCAGTCGAGCGCGGCGAGCATCTGGGAGGTCCGGGACTGGGGAAGGTCGAGCGGGTCGTTCGTGTCGATGGTGAACACCACGAACCCCTGGGAAGCGATCCGTGGGCCATACCACGACATCGAGTCCTGCTTCATGAGAAAGCCCGGCGTCACCACGACCGCGCCGTAGGGCGCATGGGTCGTCGAGGTCGGGGCGAAGATCGTCCCGCCACCGAAACCGTTGCCCGCGGCGACACTCGTCGTGGCCACCGGGTAGGGGCCGTTCAGCGCTGATGCGACCGTTCCCGGGTCGAGCGCGACCCCCGTGGCCACGTCGATCGGGCCGACCCGGAGGTCCTGGCCGTCTGCCAGGTCGAACGCGACCGGGGTCGACCCGCCGACCGTGATCGAGGTGCCGGTCGCGGGATGGTCGAGCCGGAGCCCGTAGCGGCCGGCGCCGGCCGTCACGGGCAGACGGAACGCGCCCGCTGCATCGACGGCCTCGGTCGCGACCAGTGTGCCCCCGGTGTCGGTCGCCGAGACGATCCACCCGTTGGCCGGTGACAGGTCGGCCTGCACGACCGATCCGGTCAGGCGGGTGGGCGGGTCGATGACGGTGTCCAAGCGCGCCGGCGCGTCCGCATCGAGTTGCACGGGCGCGGCGTCGGCCCACGAGTCGGCCGCCGCCCACCAGGTCCCGCCGATGCGCAGACGGTAGGTGCCCGGCCCGATCGCGGCCGACCGTAGGGTCCATTGCCCGGCCAGATCGGTCCGTGTCGACGCGACCACCTCTGGGGCGTCGTCGGCGTAGACCGTCACGTCGACGGCACCGAGACGCGCGCCCGACGGGCTCGTCACGGTGCCTCGGGCGACGACCGCGGACGTGTCGCACGCGGTCGACAGCCCGACGACCATGCAGAGCACGAGCAGCGCGGATCCGAGTCGCCGGAGGGCCCTGCGGGAGGAGACGTTCTGGAGGTCCATGGGCGCGTCAGTCTGGCAGGAATCGGCCGGTGGCGGGTCTCGGAACCACAGGCGGCCGCGTGCGCTCACATGGTCCCGAAAATGGCGGCGGTCCGCGATGGCGGGTCTCGTAGCCTCGGGCCGATGGGTGACCTGGCGGAAGACACCGCGCTTCGAGCGATCGACGACCACGTCTATGAAGCGGTGCTGAGTTCCGACTGGGAGATCTGGGGTCCGATGGGCGGGTACGTGGCCGCGTGCGCGCTGCGGGCGGTGGGCGCCGAGCGTCCCGACGAACGTCCTGCGACCTTCTCGTGCCACTACCTGGCCGTGGCCCGATTCGAACCGGTCCGCATCGAGGTCAGCACCCGTCGTGCCGGTCGGACGGCGACATCGTTGCGGGTCGAGGTGACCCAGGGCGATCGGCTGATCCTCGATGCGTCGGCCTGGACGACCTCGGCGACCGAAGGATTGGAACACGACGAGACCGTCGCGCCGGATGTGCCCGGACCCGACGGCCTGCCCGACATCGCCGACCTGGTCGACGACGACGCCCCACCGTTCGCGTTCTGGTCGAACTTCTCGGCCCGGCCGCTCGACTTCGAGGCCGACTGGCCACCGGACGGGCCCCGCCCCGCCCGCTGGCGTGAATGGTTGCGCTTCGAGCCGACCGCGACCTGGGACGATCCCTACATCGACGCGTGCCGATCGGTGATCCTGGTGGACCTGCCGAGCTGGCCGGCCGCGCACCGCCCACACGCCTGGCGCGAACCGCCCTTCATCGCCCCGACGCTCGACCTGCACGTCGCGTTCCACAGCCCCACGTCGAGTGAACCCTGGTTGCTCTGTGACGGTGCGGCGCCCCGCTCGACCGGTGGACTGTTCGGCTGGACCGCGGGGGTGTGGTCGCCCACCGGCGAACTGCACGCATCGGGCGGTGGCCAGTGTCTGTACCGACCGGCCCCGAGCCCGCGATCCGACACCTGACGAGATGCTCCGAACCGCGCCGGTCACCGATCGGGGCCGTCGTGGCAGCACCCGTCGACGACCGATGGCGACCGGGCACGGGGCACCGGCAACGCAAGGCGGCCGGGCCCGCGACGAGCGCCGCGCTCGCCGTGCCGCAGAGGTGACGGTGCGATGAGCGCCGAGCTGACCGTCGACGTGACCGAGTCGTTGGCCGGGGAGCTGCTCGTCGACCAGCATCCGGATCTCGCCGGGCTGCCCATCCGTCGAGCGGGTCGCGGTTGGGACAATGCGGTGTTCCGCCTCGGCGACGACCTGGCGTTGCGGCTCCCGCAGCGACTCGCGGGCGCCTTCCTGATCGAGCACGAACGCAAATGGCTCCCGGTCGTCCTCGACGGCGTCCCCGACTTCGCCGCAGGTGGGCTCGATGCGTCACCGCATCTGCGCGCCGGGCGCGCGGGGCACGGCTACCCGTGGAGCTGGGCGATCGTGCCCTGGCAGCACGGCCAGGTCGCCGCGGACACTCCACCCGACGATCCGCTGGACGCGGCCCGGCGGGTGGGCCGCTTCTGTGCCGCGCTGCACCGGCCCGCGCCGGCCGGCGCGCCCGAGAACCCGTGGCGGGGCGGCCCGGTCGTCGACCGGGGCGTCTTTCTCGCCGATCATCTCGACAGGGTCGAGGCACGCGGTCGTGCGCTCGGCGATGGGGTGGCCCGCCGTCAGGTCGAGGCCGTGTTCGCCGAGATGGCATCGGTCGAGGCCGACGCCGGTGCGCCGTCGTGGCTGCACGGTGACCTGCACCTGGGCAACCTGATCGTGCGCGACGGGCACGTGCGCGCCGCGATCGACTTCGGTGACCTCACTGCAGGCGACCGGGCGACCGACCTGTCGGTGGCCTGGTCGCTGCTGCCCGACGACGTACATGCCCGGACGGTTTTTCGCACCGTCGCGGGCACGAACCGGGTCATCGACGACGCCACCTGGACCCGGGCCCGTGCCTGGGCGATCGCCCTGAACACCGCCTATCTGCAAGGCGAGTTCACGACGCCCGAACGGTACGCGGTCGCCCAGCGCGGCCTCGCCGCCGCACTGGCCGGCCCGTGACGCTCGTCGGGTGGCACTCACCTGCCCGCGGTGCACTCCATCGTCGTCATCGTCGCGGCGTGCTCCACCACGTGCCGAAGGGGCGGACCGGCGCGCCGGATCGATTCCGACCGCGCCCGGGGGCCGCCTCGCGGCCCGTCACGGTGGCCGCCCACGTGCTGGTGGGACCGGACCCGCGGCGGTGAGCACCTGGGACCGGGCCGGGGTCAGCGGCGGAAGCCACCCTCGGAATCGATGGTCTGCCCGGTGATCCACGACGCTTCGTCGCTGACGAGCCAGGCGATCAGGCGGGCCGCGTCGTCCGGTGCACCGAACCGCCTGAACGGAAACCGGGCGGTCAGGGCCTCGCGCGCCTCAGGCGTGAGATAGCCGGTGTCGACCGGGCCGGGGTTGACGGTGTTGATGCGGATGTTCCGCGTCGCCAACTCGTCGGCGAGGGTCACCGTGACGCCCACCAACGCGGCCTTCGCCGCGGCGTAGGCGACCTCGGCCGGCATCGGGCCGAGGCCCTGGCCGGAGGTGAGGAACACGATCGCGCCGGGGCGGTGTTCGTCGTGGCGGGCGGCGAACGCCTTGGCGAGCAGCAGCGACGCCCGGGCGTCCACGGCCCAGTGCCGGTCGAGGTCGGCCGGGCTCACGTCGGCGAGGGTGCCGTCGGCGCCGCTCAGGGCCTGGTTGGCCACGAGTGCGTCGACCCGGCCGAAGGCCTCGCACGCGGCGTCGATCACCCGGGCCGGTGCGGCCGGGTCCGCGAGGTCCGCGTGGCAGTCGACGACACGGGCGTCGCCGACCAGATGGGCGCGCACACCCTCGAGCACGGCATCGAGATCGTCGCCGCCCCAGGGTTGGTCGGCGTCGTGGGGGGCGAAGTGGTGGCAGAGCACGTCGGCCCCCCACGCGGCGAGACGACACGCGGTCGCATACCCGATGCCGGCGCGGCGGCTCACGCCGGTCACCACGATCGATCGGCCCCGCAGGGGGAGCGGGTCACGCCCCGACCGATCGTCGTCGACCGCCATGGTCGTCATCCTGTCAGAGTGCTCCGACGGGGTCGCGCCGGTTTTCGTGGCCAGACTCCTCGTGGCCGGACTTCCACCGTGCACCGACGGTGCGGGGGTACCCCCGCGAGCCGTCAGGCGGGGCGTCCGACGCCGATCGGGTTCGGCACCGGTACGGTCCCGTCGTCGACGACCCGCTGGGCGAGCGGCGTCAGTGCCTCGACGAGCGCGGTGACCCGGGCCTCGCCGAGCGCGTCGACCGGTCGAGCCGCGAGACGGTCGGTCGCGTCTTCGACGTCCGCTCGGCACCGGACCCCGGCGGCGGTGAGCTGCCCGTCGAGCAGCAGGCCCCGGCCGGTCAGGGTCTGTTCGGCGGCCGACCAGTCGGCGTCTGACCAGCCGCGGTGGGGTTGGATCGACGCCCGCGGGATGCGCCCGTCGGCCACCATCGTGACCGTGGCCTCGAGCGGACCGAGCCCGTGGGCGACACAAGCGATCACATGACTGTCGCCACGGTGCTCGCGCAGCACCGAACAGGCCAGCCACAGGTCCACCACCGGATCTCCGGTCGGTTCGACCGCGGCCCACGCGGCGGCGAGCGGCCGTCCGCCACGGTCCATGGCTGTGACGGCGGCGCGCAGCTCGGCGCCGAAGGTCGAGGCGACCTCGTCGATGTCGCGGCCCAGGATCCTTCGCAGCGCGGCGGCCGCAGCCGCCGCCCGACTTCCGACGACCGCGTCCGGTGCCGCGACGTCCCACGCGTCGGGAATGGACCGAGCGACCATCGCCGGGTGGAAGCCGAAGAACGCCGCGGCCACCACCGGTGCCGCCACCGTGCCCATCGGTGCGGCCCGACCGGCGAAGTAGCCCATCCACCAGCCCCGCAGGCCGAGCGACTTCGCGGCGTCGGCGGGCTCGGGTGCGAAGTACACGACCGCATGGAGCGGTTCGACGACCTGCCACAACCGACGCGCCAACGCCCCGCTCACGCTCCACGCGCCCATCGTCGGCCCATGTCGTGGACCGCGCCCCGGGCGCCCTGGCCACGGCCGACGTCGAGCGCCCGGCCACCATCGGGCGAGTGGCCGACGAGTCGCCGGCGGGCGAGTTCCCGGCGGACCACGTCACGGGCGACGCCGACCTCGTCGGCCCAGGTGCTCGCTCGATCGCGCAGGCCGGTCACCGTCGTGGTCGTCACTGGACTGCAGTCTCGCGGATCGTCGCGGTGCCACGGCCGCCATTCGCGCCCGTGGGGGAAATGAAGGCCGACCGTACGCGGGCGCTGTGCCAGGCTTCGCCGATGTCCGATGCCGACATCGACGCCGACATCGCCACCGACATCGCCACCGACATCGACGCCGACCCGGCCCGGCACCTGCGCACCGATCAGGTCGCGGACCTCGACGGCGCCGTCGTGGTCGTCGACGTGATCAGGGCGTTCTCCACCGCGGCGTACGCGTTCTCGGCGGGCGCCCGCTACATCTACCTGGTGGCCGCCGTCGATGACGCGCTCGCCTTCAAGGCCGCGCACCCCGGCAGCGTGGCGATGGGCGAGGACCACGGCCTCATGCCCGACGGTTTCGACCTGCCGAACTCACCGGTGCTCGCCGCGGCCGCCGACCTCGCAGGTCGCGTCGTCGTGCAACGCACCTCGGCCGGCACCAAGGGGGTGGTCGCCGCCGGCCGTGCCACCCGCCTGTGGTGCGCCAACCTCGTGTGCGCGTCGGCCACCGCCAGGGCCGTCGCGGCGTCCGGCCTGGGCGCCCCCGGCTACGTGATCACCGGCTGGTTGACCGACCGCGACGACCGCCCTGGAACCGACGACCGGCTCACCGCCGACCACATCGACGCGCTCCGTCGGGGCGAGCACCCCGACGCTGCCGCCGTGGCCGCGGCGGTGGCGGCGACCGACGAGGCGACCCGCACGTTGGCGCTCGGTGTCGGCCATGTCGACCCGCTCGATATCGCCTATGCAACCGACGTCGACCGGTTCGACTTCGCCATGGAGGTCACCCGTGACGCCGACGGCCTGCGCCTCGACCGGGTGGACGCCTGACCCGGTCGCACGATGCGACGGCGACGCCGACCGGTCGCCGGTGGGATCAGTCCGGGTCGGGAACGGACCGGGCGGACGCCTCGAAGATGCTCTCGACGCGCCGGTCGGGGACCAGCCACAGCAGCGCCACCAGCACGTACACGCCCACGGCGACCCACCGGTTCGCGAACGACAGGGCGATCGCGGCCAGATACAGCACCGGTGAGACCTTGCCCTTGAAGTCCGCACCGAGCGCTTCGGCGAGAGTCGAGTCCATGCCCTGGGTGTGCACGATGACCCGCTCGAGGATGAAGTAGGCGATCGCCGCGCAGAAATACACGATGCCGTACACCGCGACGGGCACCGCGGCGAAGGAGTGCTCACCCATCCAGGCCGTGGTGAACGGAAACAGCGACAACCAGAACAGCAGGTGCAGGTTCGCCCACATGACGCCGCCGTTGACCCGCTCGGTGGCCTGGAGCAGATGGTGGTGATTGTTCCAGTAGATGCCGAGGTACACGAAGCTCAGCACGTAGGAGAGGAACACGGGGACGAGGTCGCGCAGGTCCGACATCGCGGTGCCCTCGGGCGGGCGCAACTCGAGCACCATGATCGTGATCAGGATGGCCAGCACGCCGTCGCTGAACGCTTCGAGCCGTCCCGTGGTCACCGGTGGATCCTACGGGGCGCCCGGCCCTCGCGTCAGTCGGACGTGGGCGTGGTGGTCACCGGTTCGGCCAGGTCGTGGCCGTCTTCGGTGAGCAACGTCGCGGTGATGACGAGTGGTTCGTCGGCACGGTTCTCGCCGTAGTGGACCATGTCGCCACGTTCGATCACCGAGTCGCCGACTCGCAGGGTGATCGTGGTCGGGCCGGTCACCCCGGTGTCGGTGTCGTCACCGGCCCGTCGCACCAGTGCCGTCCCCGACACGACCGTGTAGGTCAGCGTGCCCGACTCGATGCGGGCCATCTGCACCCCGGGGTGGACGTGGGCGGCGAGTTTGGCGCCCGGCGCGATGTGGTACCGCACCAACGAGAGCGTGCGACCATGCGCACCCGGCGGGTCGACCAGATCGTCGAGCACCTCGGTGCGCACCGCGACCGTGGTGGTCGGCGATGAAGCGGTGCCGTCGACCGTGGTCGACGCCGCGGGGGCCGCGGCGGACGGGTCACCGGGCGGGTCGGAACTCGACGAGCCACACCCGGCGACGGCGAGAACGAGCGCGGTCAGTAGGCAGGCGAGGGCCGAGCGGGTCCGGGGCATGGCGGGAGGCTACCCGGCGCCCGGCCCAGGCCAGGCGACCGCACCGGCGAAAGGCTCAGCCGGTGACGAGCCAGGCGACCAGACCGAACTGGCCGAGGTGGTAGGTGACCATCACCGACAGTGGCCCCCAGCGACGCTTCTCGGCGAAACGGTTCCACGCGAGGGTCCCGTCGGAGACGTAGAACAGCGACGCCCCCACGATGGCGAAGATCGCGGCGGTGCCGAACGCGGACACCACCATGGCCGAGATGATGACCACGTAGGCGACCACCGGGCCGATCAGCCCTCGAGCCTCGTCGAGGTCGACACGTTGCAGCATCGCCCGGCCGACGACGAGCACCGTCACGATCACCACCACCAACCCGACGAGGGTCCAGCCGAGCGAGGTGGGTGCGAGTTGCAGGCCGACCACATACGCGATGTGACCGACCAGGAACGACCCCAGCCCGGCGAGGAACCATTTCTCGGGCAACAACAAGAAGATGTCGCCGGCCAATGACAGCACCAGTCCGGCCACCATCCACCAGTGGATCGCCGACGACACCGACGGGTCGAGGGTGACCGCGACGCCGATCAGAAGGATGAGCGTCAGCGGTTTGGTCACGTACCGGACCGACCGTCGCGCGCGGTGGGTCGCCCACCACTCGACGAGGGCGCACAGGCCGGTCAGCGCAGCGAACGTCCACGCAAGTGTCGTCATCGGGTCCCCCGTCGGTGCAGCCGTGCGGTTTGCGGCGCCATCGGCTCAGCCAGCAGGCAGGGGATCCGTCCGGGGTCGTCGGGCGAGAGCATCCGCACCGGTCTAGTGCCGGGTCAGGCGCCATCGGGAGTCGTGGCACCGATGAGTCCACGGGGTGAGCATCGTCGGAATTGGTAACCAACCCGCCATCCCATCTGGAGACGTGACCATGGGCATCATCCACATCGACGAATTCGTGACCCTCGACGGCGTCGCCCAGGCACCGGGCGGGCCCGAGGAGGACCCGGCAGGCGGTTTCACCTTCGGCGGCTGGCAGGCGCCGCTGTTCGACGACGTCGCCGGCGAGCAGATCGCCGCCGGCATGGAGACCCTCGACGCCCTGCTGCTCGGGCGGAAGACCTACGACATCTTCGCCGCGTACTGGCCGCATCAGAACACCGAAGGCCCCGACGGCGCGATCGCCGAGCTGTTCAACCGCGTCCCCAAGTACGTCGCCTCCCGGAACGCACCCGACCTCGGCTGGGCGGGTTCCACCCTGCTCGGCCCCGACCTCGCCGCCGAGATCGACACGTTGCGTGACCGCCACGACCACGTCCACGTGATCGGCAGCCTCGATTTCGTCCAGTCCCTCATCGCCGAACGGCTCTTCGACGAGCTGACCCTGTGGGTCTACCCGATCGTGCTCGGCCAGGGGAAGAAGGTGTTCGCCGACGGCGTCGCCCCCTCGAACCTGACGTTGCTCGAGCCGCCGGCGGCGACCCCGGTCGGCATGGTGCAGCTCCGGTACACGATCGAAGACGGCATTCCCGCCACCGGCACCGTCGGCGCGTGATGTCGCCGCCGAACGCCCGATGACCAGTTTCTAGAACGAACGCTCTATTATGGGAGGCGTGCCCCGTCCTCGCCTCCATGACATCGACGAACTCCTCGACGTCGCCGAAGAACTGGTGAGCGGCCGTGATCCGGCCGGGCTCACCCTGCGGGCGCTCGCCCAGCGCGGGGGCGTTCCGATCGGCTCGATCTACCACGCCTTCGGGTCGAAGGAAGACCTGCTGGCGCGGCTCTGGCTGCGCGCGGCAGGCCGGTTGGGTGCCGCCCAACAGGAGGCTCTCGACGCAGGCGACCGCGGCGGCGACCCCGTCGCGGCGGTCGTCGCCGTGGCGCTCGCACCGGTGACCTTCGGTCGTCGGTATCCGGCGAGCGCCGAGGTGTTCTTCACCCGACGGCGGGAACAGCTCTTCGCCACCGTGTCGTCGCCCACGGTGCTCGACGACCTGACCGCGACGCAGCAGCGCTTCGTGGCGCGACTCCGTGCCCTCGCACGATCGATGTGGGGCCGTGACGATCGCGTGGCCGTCGATGCCGTCATCGCATGTGTCGTGGACGTCCCCGGCGGCGTCCTCGGACGCCACCTCCGGGAGGGGCGCTACCCCGACCCCGTGCTCGAGGCGCGGATCGTCGCTGCGGTCCGGGCGATCCTCGACGTGCCGCTCGACCCACCGCCACTCCGGAGAGGAAGACCGCGATGACGACCCTGACGTGCCGTGACGACATCCACGTCCTGGACCTGGGCGACGATGAGAACCGTTTCACTCCGAACTGGCTCGACACCGTCGAGGCCGCGCTCGACCGCGTCGTCTCGTCACCGGCCCCGCTGATCACGGTGGCCTCCGGCAGGTTCTACTCCAACGGCCTCGACCTCGACTGGATCACGGCCAATCCCGACGAACTGCAGCCCTATGTCGCACGGGTCCAGCGGCTGTTGGCCCGGGTGATGGCGCTTCCGGTCCCCACCGTCGCGGCCCTCAACGGGCACGCGTTCGGCGCCGGAGCGATGCTGGCCATGGCTCACGACTGGCGCATCATGCGCCACGACCGCGGCTACTTCTGCTTTCCCGAGGTCGACATCGCCATTCCGTTCACGCCGGGGATGGCCGGGCTCGTCCAGGCCAAGGTCGGCCCGCGCGCGGCGGTCGACGCGATGACCACCGGCCACCGGTTCACCGCGCCCGAGGCCGTCGAGGCCGGTCTCGTCGACGGGTCGGCCACCGCGGCGGCGCTCCTCGACAGGGCGCAGGCGACCGTCGCCCATCTCGCCGGCAAGGACCCGGCCACGCTCGGGGCCATCAAGTCCACGATGTACGCCACGGTCCTGGGCCTGCTCGACGCCACGACCACCTGATCGTCGCCGCGGCGGGTTCTGGGGCCGGTTCCCGGCCCGCCCCCCGCAGCTCCTGCTGCGACCGCTCCACTTCGCTCAGGGCGGTGCGTTCGGGTCGGTGGTGCCCGGTGATCCGGCGAGCGCCGGGTCCGCCGCCACCCGTGAGATCGCGCCCGTTCGGCCGGGTCAGTCGCCGGCGTAGGCGGCCTCGAGCGTCGCGATGTCGATCTTGCGCATCTTGAGCATGGCTTCCATCGCCCGACGGTTCGCGTCGGTCGTGTAGTCGCCGCACACCTCTTCGAGGCGTCGCGGGATGATCTGCCACGACACCCCGAAACGGTCTCGGCACCACCCGCAATAGGACTCCTCACCGCCGTCGGTGGTGAGCAGATCCCAGTAGTGGTCGACTTCGTCCTGGGTGTCGACGAGCAGGTAGAACGAGAACGACTCGTCGAGCGTGAACGCGGCGCCGGCATTCAGGCCGATCACCTCGACGCCGCCGACCGTGAAGTCGACGATGAACGGTTCGCCTTCCTCGACATCGGGGATGCCCGCGGGCGCGACCATCACGTGCTGGACCGACGAGTCGGGGATGTGCTCGGCGTAGAACGCCGCCGCACGGTGCGCGGCCTGGTTGCCGAACCAGAGGTGGGGGCGGAGCGAAATCGTCATCGTGGTCTCCTTGCGCACGGATCGACCGGGCACCGGTTGCCCGGGTTCGTCGATGGCACAGACGGAGCCGCCGCCGCGAAATCATCGCGCCGGGTCGACGGTCGTGCCCGCGTTCCCGTGATCGGCACCGGTCACTCGGGCACCGGACCGAACCGCGCCGACCCGATCGGACCGACCCGATCGGACCGACCCGATCGGACCGACCCGATCGGACCGTGGTCAGGCCATCTCGTCGAGGACCTCGGCATCGGCCAGCGGCTCGGCGAACCAGCGTTCGATGCGGTGATGGTCGGGGCTGAAGCCGTGGTCGATCCCCCACAGCACCGCCTCCACCCGGTTCGCCACTCCGATCTTGCGGTACGCGGATCGGATGTAGGTCTTGATCGAGTTGATCGACAGACACACCTGGTCGCTGATCTCGTGGTTGGAACGGCCCTGCACGATGAGCGCCAGCACCTCGGCTTCGCGTTCACTCAGACCCTCGCTGCGGCCCGGCCAGTCGAGGCCCACGGTGAGCCGACCCGAGCGGGGGGCGTCGCTGACCACCACCTCACCGGCGTGGATCGCCTCGATCGCGTCGACGAGTTGCCGGGCGGGAAGCGCCTTCGACAGATACCCCGACGCGCCGTTGGCGATGGCGTCTTCGACCAGACGGGGGTGGAAGTTCCACGTGTACACGGCCACGGCCGCCGCGCGCGCCCCGGCGACGAGACGGATGAAATCGGAATGGTTGGTGTCGGGCTGGGCGAATGCGTCATAGAGCGCCACGTCGACGGGCGCCGTGAGCTTCGTGGTCGCATCGAGCTCGACGACGTCGATCCGGTCGGTGTAGCGGTCGAACATGTGGGCGACGCCGACCACGACGATGTCGTAGTCGTCGATCAGGGCGACCGAGACGGGGCGATCCGCGGGCGTCATCCGGCCCGACGCTACCCCGATGAGAGGTTGAGTGATTTCACCCCTGGGGGTGTAGTCGGACGACCCGCCGGTGTGGTTCGCTGAATCCCGACGGGAAAGTACCTCCGCAACTTCAGAAAGGGCAGGTGTGTCATGGAACTCATCCTCTGGATCGTGGCGGTCTTCCTCGTGATCGTCGGCATCGCCACCATCGTCCGCCGGCAGGTGGCGCTGGGCATCGTGTTCATCGTCGTCGGCCTGCTGGTCGGCCCCGGCGGCGTCAGCGTGTTCTCGTGACCGACCCGACGAACGACGGTGAGCGCCGGCTGCCACCGCAACATCGCACCGACCCCCCGATGAAAGGATCACCATGACCACTCCCACAGACGACACCGGGGGCCGCGCCCAGCAGGGCACCGACGACCTCATCGGTGGTGAAGACCTCGGGCGTGCGAACAAGGCCGATCGGGCGTCCCGCCAGGCGAGCGACCGGATCGGCAGAGCCAAGGACTGGGTCGAGGACAAGATCGACGGCGTACGCGACCGCATCGGCTGACTCGCACCCGACCAGGACCGGGGTCGGTCGGATGCCCGCCGACCGGCCCCGTCAGATCTCCGTGCAGGCGGCCCGTCCGGAGCGCCTCAGCGAGCCGCCTGCACGGTGAGCATCACCTTCGGCGCGGCCTCCGCGTTCGGGCCGGCCCACAACAGTGCATGGTCGCCACCGACGGCGACGGGCGTGCTCAGGGCCATGCCCGCGGTCGCCTTGTGGGCCTCGACCTGCCAGGTCCGCCCGTTGTCGATCGACGTGAGCAGCCAGCCACCGTGATCGCCGCCACCCGAACAGTTCCACGCCGCGACCAACAGCCCGTCGACGTTTGCGACATCGCTGACCGTCGAGGTGGCGTCGTAGCCGTCACAATGCACCGGGAGCCCGACCCGGTGCCACCGGGCGCCGTCGTCATCGGACCAGGCGAGGTGACCCAGATGGTGCTCGTTGTCGAAGAAGTCCCGGATCTGCGCGATGAGCACGTCACCCGCACGAGTCTGCACCTGCAGTGACGAACTCTCGGGTGTGGAGCCCTCGCTGTCGGACGCGGCCGGTGCGTGACCGAGTTGCGTCCAGCGTGCACCGTCGTCGGAGCTCGCCCACGTGGTGCTGCCGACGGTCGCGTACACCGTTTCGCCGACGATGACCGGCACTCCGTGGGCATCGTCGTGGTCGCCCTGCGGAATCGTCACGGCATGCCACGTACGACCCTGGTCCGTCGAGCGCATCGTGACCGTCGGCGCCGTGCCCGCGGCGCGGCCCCACCCTGGCGCGGTCGCGGCGAACAACGTCCCGGTCGGGGTGGCCACCACACTCGTCAGCAGCGGAAGCGTGGCCGCCAGGTCCGTCCGTGACCACGTTCTGCCGGCATCGGTGGACTCCCACCGCACCGCCCGGGCGGCTTCGAGCGAGGACGGCGCGGGTGGCCCGGCGGGCCTGACCATGCCGAACGCGATGAGACGATCGTCGACGGCGACCGCGGTCGACACCCCTCCCACATCGGCGCCGACGTCATCGCCCGTGCCACCGCCGGAGACGCCGTCGGAGACGCCGTCGGCATCGTGAAAGCGGTGACCGGCATCGTTCGACCACCAGATGGCCGGTTGCTCCTCGGCGATCACGTTCGGTTCTCGCAGGACGAGCGACGTCGACCCGACCTGGACCAGATGGACGTCCATGCGGTCACCCGCCGCCAGGGCCGGCGTGGCGGAGGGCTGCCAGGTCTCGCCGTCGTCATCGCTCCAGGCGACGAGCTGGTCGCCCCACGCCCAGGTCTGGCCGATGACGGTGCCGCCCGAGGCCACGGCGGTCGCGAGCTTGGGTGCGCCCTCGACCGTGGTGACCGTGACGACCGGCGGACGCGCCTCCCGGCTGCCTGCGGTATCGGTCGGTCCGCCACATCCGACGAGGAGCGTCCCGGCCAGCAGCATCGCGAGTCCACGCACGGGATCTCCTCCGAATAGGCGCTGCCGCCGATGCTACCGAGGTGGGCCGGCGTCTGTGCCGGACCGGTCGGCCCCGGAACTCTCGACGGTTCCAACGGGTACGGTTCGTGGCGATGCGGGCCGTGAGATCGTCACCGAATCGTGGAGCGGCATCGGGCGGCGGACCGTGAGCGATCACACCGACGCCATCGTCGTCGGCTCCGGACCGAACGGCCTGTCGGCCGCGATCGAACTGGCCCGGGCAGGGCTGTCGGTCACGGTGTTCGAAGCAGCTTCGACGGTCGGCGGCGGCGCCCGGACCGCAGAACTCACGGTGCCGGGGGTGCGACACGACCTCTGCTCTGCGGTCCATCCGTTCGCGGTGGCGTCGCCGTTCTTCGCGTCCCTGCCGCTCGGCGACCACGGCCTGCAGTGGTGCCGGCCCGGGATCGACCTGGTCCATCCGCTCGACGGCGGCGACGCGGTGGCCATGTACCGGTCGTTGGACCGGACGGTCGCCCAGCTGGGCGCCGGCGACGGGGCGCGGTGGCGGCGGCGCTTCGGACCGCTCACCCGCAGAATCGACGACCTCGCGCCGGAGTGGCTCGGACCGCTCCTGCACGTGCCACGGCACCCGATCCTGCTGGCACGATTCGGTCTTTCGGCGCTCCAGCCGGCGACGTGGGTCGCCCGGTCGCTCGGTTCGCGACGCGGACAGGCCCTGTTCGCGGGCTCGGCCGCGCACGTGTTCCGTCCGCTCGACTCGGTCGCCAGCGCCGCGGTCGGCGTCGCCATGGTCGCGGTGGCGCACCGTCACGGTTGGCCGGTCGCCCGCGGGGGGTCCCAGGCGATCACCGACGCCCTGGTGTCGTATCTCGAGTCGCTGGGAGGTCGGGTCGTCACCGACCACCGGGTCACGGCGTTCGCCGAGGTCGCCGACGCCAGGGTGCGGATCTTCGACGTCGCCCCGAGCGCGCTGGCCGACCTCGCCGGTGACCGGTTGCCCGCACGGGTCCGGCGTGCCTACCGACGGTTCCGTCACGGGCCGGCCGCGTTCAAGATCGACCTGGCGGTTCGCAACGGGATCCCGTGGACGGCCCCTGCCGCCCATGAGGCCGGGACGTTGCACCTCGGCGGGACCCTGGAGCAGATCGCGGCGGCCGAGGCCGACGTGTGCTCGGGGCGCATGCCCGAGCGCCCGTTCACGCTGGTCGGCCAGCAGTACCTCGCCGACCCGTCCCGGTCGGCGGGCGACATCCATCCGGTCTGGGCCTACGCGCACGTGCCCCACGGCTACGACGGCGACGCCACCGAGACGATCCTCGCCCAGCTCGAACGATTCGCTCCCGGCGTCCGGGACCGGATCGTCGCCACAGTGTCGCATGGTCCCGTGGCGCTCGCCGAGATGAACCCCAACTACCTCGGTGGCGACATCGGCACCGGCGCGAACGATCTCCGCCAGCTCGTCTTCCGTCCACGGGCGGCCCTCGACCCGTACGCGACGGGGATCCCCGGCACGGCGCTGTGCTCGGCCGCGACGCCGCCGGGCGCGGGGGTGCACGGCATGAGTGGCCACCACGCCGCCCGTTCGGCCCTGCGCACGATGCACCGCTAGTCACGCCGCACGTTCGGCCCTGCGCACGATGCATCGCTGGTCACGATGCACCGCTGGTCACGATGCCCCGCTGGTGCTGTGGCCTGAGGTCACGCCCGCTCCGCGCTCGTCACCCGCCGGCGCGAGCCGATGAACTAGAACGTGTTCTCACGGGGAGTCGTCCCGGGGATCGCGAAGGAGCAGCCCGTGGGGTTCATCGAACCGAATCTGCCGACCGTCGATCACGACGCGTGGTCGAAGCTCCCCCGCGAGCAGCGGACCGAGCCGATGGCCCGCCACTTCGCCGAGCACGGCTTCGGGTCTCCCGACATCGTGGTCCTCGGTTACGTCGTCAAGATGATGCTCTACGTGGCGGTCGCCTGGCTGTTCATCCTGTCGACCCCGGGCATCGACGGCTTCTTCGCCGTCGACCGGTGGTGGCGCGACGGGGTCGTCATCTACAAGATCGCGTTGTGGACGATGCTCTTCGAGGTGCTCGGCCTGGGGTGCGGCTTCGGACCGCTGAATCTGCGGTTCGTGCCGCCGATGGGATCGTTCCTCTACTGGTTGCGGCCCGGCACGATCCGCCTGGCCCCCTTCGACGGCAAGGTGCCCCTCACCGGCGGCGACACCCGCCGTGTCGTCGACGTGGTGCTGTACGCGGCCTACCTCGCCGCAATCGTCGTCGCACTGTGGGGGCCACTGGGTCGCGCCGAAGTGCTCGTCGTGCTCGTGCTGTTCGCGCTGGTGTCGCTGCGGGACCAGGTGATCTTCCTCGCCGCCCGCGGTGAGGTGTACGGCTCGTTCCTCGTGACGTTCCTGTTCGCCTCGGCCGACCTGCTCACCGGCGCGAAGGCGGTGCTGTTGATGATCTGGTGGGGTGCGGCGTTCTCGAAGGTCAACCTGCACTTCCCATCGGTGATGGCGGCGATGCAGTCGAACAATCCGTTCCTGCGTTTCGGTGGGATCCGCCGCAGGTTCCACCGACGCTTTCCCGACGATCTGCGCCCGAGTCGATTGGCGGGTGTGATCGCCCATTCGGCCACCGTCGTCGAGTTCGCCGTTCCCGCCGTCCTGTTCTTCTCGGGTGGCGGTTGGCTCACCCTGGTGGCCGCGCTGATCATGATCGGTTTCCACGCCGGGATCATCTCGAGCTTCCCGATGGGGGTGCCGCTCGAGTGGAACGTGTTCATGATCTTCGGGGTCGTCTTCGTCTACCTCGCCCACCCGGGCGTGCCCTGGGGGGCACTCGACCACCCGATCACGATCGTCGCGCTGTTCGGGGTGCTGGCGGCCCTGGTCCTCTACGGCAATCTCGCGCCGTCGAAGGTGTCGTTTCTCGTGGCGATGCGCTACTACGCGGGCAACTGGGCGACCACGATCTGGTGCTTCAGAGGCGACGCGCTCGACCGGTTGGACCGCGGCATCGTCAAGGCCACGATGCTGCCGCACCAGCAGCTCGAGAAGATCTACGGCAGCCCCGAGGAGGCGATGATCCCGCTGCACATGGGCTATGCGTTCAGAGGATTCCACTCGCACGGGCCGGCGCTGTACTCACTCGTGCCCGAGGCGTGTGGCCCCGGCCACGAGGACTACCTGGTGCTCGACGGCGAGCTGTTGGCCGCGGTCGCGCTGGGCTGGAACTTCGGCGACGGCCACCTGCACGACGAGCGGCTCATCACCGCACTCCAACGCCGATGCGACTTTCAGCCCGGCGACGTCCGGGTCGTGATCCTCGAGTCCGAACCCTTGGGCAGGGGCACCCAGCACTACCGCCTGGTCGACCCGGCCACCGGGCGGATCGGCAGCGGCCACGTGCGCGTGCGTGACCTGCTGGAGCGCCAACCCACCGCCACCGACGTGCCGCTGTACCGCGACCCCGTGCCGACGGGTTGACGGCGACGGTCGGCCCGTTCGCGCCCGCGGCGAACTTCGGGACGGTTGCGGCGCCCACGCGTGAAGGTGTCCCGAAGTTCGTGTGAGGGGGCTGCTGCCGCGGCGAACTTCGGGACGGTTGCGGCGCCTACGCGTGAAGGTGTCCCGAAGTTCGTGCGAGGCGACTCGTGCAGCGGCGACAGGGAGCGAGGCGGCTGCCCTGCAACGCGTGGTCCCTGGGGTCCGTGCTAGCAAGAGGCGATGACTCTCGACCTGAAGCAACGGTTCGTGATCGACGGCGTCGAGGTGGCCTGGGACTCCTGGGGACCCCGAAACGGCACCCCGTTGGTACTGTGCCACGGCTTCACCGGCTCGTCGACGGACTTCGGTCTGCAGATCCCACGACTCGCCACCGACCGTCGCGTGTTCGCCCTCGACCACCGGGGCCACGGCCTGTCGACCAATACCTGCGACGAGGCCGACTACGACCTCGACCGACTCGCCGACGATCTCGCCGCCTGGCTGGATGCGGTCGCCGACGGTCCGGTCGATCTGCTCGGTCATTCGATGGGCGGCCGCATCGTTCTTCGAGTCACCCTCGACCGTCCCGAACTGGTCCGGTCGCTGGTGCTGATGGACACGAGCGCCGCACAGTTCTCGAGCGACCAGGCGACCAACGAGGCCATGGAGGGCTTCCTCGCGCGGTTCGATCCGACCAGAGGGCTTCCGTCGCTGGTCTACGAGGGGGCCGGGCCCGAACAGGACCTCATCGAAGCGACGGTCGCCGCGGACTTCCTCGCCGGACGGGCCGAGCGCAGTGCGATGACGGACCCGTGGGCGTTCCGGGCCCTGGGCCGCCAACTCATCGCCCCGACCTGGTGTCGCTCGCGCCCCGGCTGGGCGAGTTGGCGATGCCCGTCAGCGTGCTCGCCGGCTCCCTGGACCATCCACTGGCCGACCTCGCACCCGAGATGGCGGGAGCGATCCCGGGAGCGGAACTCGTCGTCATCGACGGTGCGTACCATTCGCCCCAGCTCACGCACCCCGACCAGTGGCATGCGGCGATCCTCGCGCACCTCGCGCGTGCCGACGCCGCGGGGTGATTCGCCGCCCGACCATCGGGCACGAGGACGGGGGCGTGAACCGGACGGCACCACCGACGACGACCCGACCGACCTGCGCCCGTACGTCCGGGCCGCCTCCTGGCCCTACGCTGCTGCTCTTCGTCGCCCGACGAGCTGCCCCCGGCGACCCCGGGTC
>JBDZUV010000027.1:0-28904 GCA_040255345.1 Actinomycetota bacterium
GCCGTAGGCGTCCATGTCGTCGAGCACGTCGACCAGGGCGGGCATCTGGTCGGCCCGGAACTGACACGCAAGCAATCCGGGGTCACGTTGCAGGCCCTTGGCGACGCCCTTGCGGCCCAACTGGAACCGCAAGGTCGGTGATCCGACCAGCTTCGGAATCCCGATCTTGCGGGACAACGACCGCGCCCCGCGGGCCGGGCCGGCCGCGACGTGCTTCATCCGGTGGACGAATCCGATCCCGCCGCCACCGAAGGACGCCTCGGTGAGCGGGTTGACCGCCAGCACGCCGGTGACCAGTTCGGGATGCTGCCGCGACACTTGGACCGCGATGTTCGAACCCATGCAGTTGCCCACAAGCGTCACCGGCGCGAGTTCGAGGTCGGTGATGAACGCCCCGATCAAGGAGATCATGTCCGCCAAGGTGGCGGGAGGGTCGGGCAACGGCGACGCGCCGAAACCGGGGAGGTCGGCAGCGAGGCAGCGATGCGTGGACGACAGCGCGGCGATCTGGTCACGCCAGATCGTCGACGAGGTGCCGCCGTTGTGCAGGAAGAGGATCGCCGGCCCCGACCCCGCGTCGCGGTAGGCGATGGTGGTTCCATCATGAGTGAAGGTCTTCATGGGCAACTCCGTGGATCCCGGCCGAGAACGCGCTCCCCGACCATGAACATCAGCGTACATGACTCGGTTCCCTTCACCAACGCTTCGGTCGGCCTACCGCTGCGCTCCAGAACCAGCACGGCGAAGACGGGGACGCCTCGTGGTTCATCGGTGCCGGTGGGTCGGGTTCCTACTTCTCGATCCGGTAACGGATCGCGCTGGTCGACCCCACAGGCGTCGTCGACTTCGGGACATCTCCCAACACCGGCATCGACGATCTGTGCGCCACGTCCGACGGCGTCGTGGCGATTCGAGCGTTGACACCCCACGGTGACCCGATGACCTTCGCGATCGAGCGACTCGACTCTGCAGGACAGTGGACGACCGTCGGCGCGCCGCCTGCGCTCGACGACACCGAGGTCGAACTGTTCGCCTATTCGTGACCCTCGGTGCCCGACGGAAGCCACGACGCGTAGGCCGAATGGTCGGGCCCGATCGGCAGTCGTTCGGTGGTGCCGTGGCGTGCCGAGTGATACCAGGCGGTCACGATCTCGAGCGCGGCGCGGGCGTCGTCGATGGTGACCGGCTGCTCGCCGGTGGCGAGTCCGTCGACGAACGCCTGGAACTGGCCGGTGAACGCGTCCGCGAGTACGGGCACGGCAGCGATCACCGATTCACCGGCCCGACGGGCGTCTTCGTCGCGCCACAGAAATGTCCACGGCTTGCCGGCCGGATGGTACGGCTCGGTCGCCGATTCGATCTGGACCCCTTCGAAACACCAGGCCAGGCGCGACGACTCGGTTGCGGCGCCGGTGGTGACGTTCATCGTCACGAGTCCACCGTCGGCACTCCGACCGACCGCGACCGCACAGTCCTCGGTGGCGACGTCGTTCACGCGGGTGTCGACCAGGGCGTGGATCTCGGTGAGTGGCCCGCCGACGAAGGTGAGCAGGTCGTGGATGTGCACGGCATGGTTCACCACGGTCCCTCCTAGCGCGCCCTGCCAGGTCGTGCGCCACGTTGCTTCGTCGTAGTAGTCGGTGTCGCGCCGCCACCAGGTGGTCGCCGACGCGGTGAACAGTCGACCCGTCACGCCGGCCTCGACCAACGCCCGGGCCTGAGCGGCGCCCCGGCCGAAGCGGTATTGCAGCACTGGCATCAACCGGGCGCCATTCGGCGCAGCGTCGACCGCGGCTGACAATCGGTCACACGCTGCCAACGAATCGACCAACGGCTTCTCACAGATCACGTGTATTCCCGCTTCGAGGCACGCGATGATCTGGGCCTCGTGCAGCGCGGGTGGCGTGCACAGGTCGACCACGTCGACCCCGGCGGTGAGGAGCTCTTCGAGTGACGGGTACGCGTCGAGGTGCCAGTCCGCGGCCGCCCGGGTCCGCAGGGCGTCGTGGGGTTCGACCAACGCGACCGCCGAGGCTCCCTTGACGTCGATCCACGACAACAGATGCAGCTGGCCGACTCCCATGCCGACCACCCCGACGCGCAACTCGCTCATCGGGTGCTCCCCCACGTTCGCGCCTGTTCCCGGGCGGCCAGGCTCAACTCCGACACGGCGAACACGTGGGTCTGGGTCATCAGCGTCTCGGTCCCATCGGTGAGATCTGCGAGCAAGCGTGCCGCCCAGTCGATTGCCACGTTGGACAGATCGACTCGGCGGGCACCTGTGGCGTCGACGTGGAAGAGATGCTCGGGCCCGGGTTCACCGCACACGTCGATGTTCGCCCGGACCTCCAGGGTGCCGGTGGTGCCGGTGATCTCCAGCCGGACGTCACCCCAGGTTCCCAGCCCTGCCGGTGAGAGTAGATCGACGCCATGGTGGCCCTCGGCTCCACCGCCAACGATGGTGAGGCTGCCCACGTCCTCGAATGCGGGATGGTCGGGGGTGGCGACATTGCCGGCGGCCGCGTCGACGATCGCCGCGTCGGTGGGGTCACCGGTGATGATGAGGAACTCGTCGATCTGGTGGGACGCGAGATCCACGAGGATCCCTCCCGAACGTGCCGGGTCGAAGAACCACTCGGGACGCGACGGCGCGTCGAGGGTGTGCGGTCCGACTCCACGGACGCGCACGACCGTACCGATCGCCCCTTCGCGTACCAGCCCGATCGCCCGGACCACCGCCCGGTTCTCGAAGCGTTCGGTGAACAGCACCGTGTAGGGCCGCCCGGGCCGCCCCGCAGCCGCGGCGCGCACCGCTTCGAGCTGGTCACGCGACGTCACACCCGGTTTGGCCGACACGACCGACTTTCCGGCGCCCAACGCCGCCACGGCGACCGCGGCCCGATCGGCGGGCACGCCCACGGTCACGACGAGATCGATCGACGGGTCGTCGAGCAGATCGTCGAGGTCGATGGGCACCGAGTCCGACTGCCAGCCGGCGTACGCCTCGATGAACGCGCCGTCGGGCACGTGAGCCGAGGCGACGGCGCCCGCGCGGACGAGGCCGTCGACGATGCTGAAAAGGTGGAGGTGATCGGCGCCGACGACTCCGAAACGCACCGGGCCGGATCGGGTCACGAGACCTGCCGGGTCCGGGTCGGAAGGTCACACCTCCACGAGGCGTTCGGTGACGCGAGTGCATAGGTCTGGGACTGTCGGTCGATCGTGCCCCAGGGGGACTCGTGGCGGGGGAAGTTCCCCAGCGGCACGTCGTTGCCCGCCACGGTGAACGGGGTGGTCCAACCGAAGTCCATCGCTCCCGCCGACGGCGAGGTCCATGCCACACCGAATCCGGCGCCGCCCTTGGTGACGACCGGATCGTGTGCGGTCAGCGCCGCCACGAAGTCCTCGAGCGTCCCGTCGTCGTCGGACGTGCCACATTCGACGATCCAGACGTTGTCGGATCCGCCGTGCGCGACCAGATCGAACGACGTGGTGAAACCTCTGGCGGCGTACACCGCAGCGTCGTAGTCACGCCAGGTCGGGGCCCGCCACGACCACAATGCGATGTAGGCGCCCTTGCGTTCGCCGACCGTCCAGTTGCCCGACTGGACCCACCGGTCGAAGTGGTCCTTGGGAAAGTACGCGTGGGTGTAGTCGCGGTAGCCCAAGACCGACCACACCAGCGGGTCGGTCGCCTGGTTCCATGCCGGGTCGTACAGGTGGATGGCGGTGCGTTCGAACTGTGCCGACCGGGGCATCGAGCCCGAACCGGTCCAGTACGCGGGCGCGTCAGAGGTCGACCAGTCGGCCGTGTCCGCCGGTTCGGTGACCGGGTGCGTGGTGAACACCATGGCGTTCTCGTCGATCGCCGCCTGCCACGCGTGGGCCTGGTCGCGCATCTCGCCCTTGCGGTGGTCGATGACCGATGCCAGCGACACCTTGGGGTGGCGCCACGCGTAGGTGTTGGCTTCTGAGAGGAAGCCGAAGTTGATGACCGCGGCTCGGGCCTGTTCCCAGTCGCGGATCTTGACCGGGTCGTACCCGTTGAGCAACGCCAGCAGGTTGATCTGTTCGAACCCGGAGGTCTCCCAGAGTCGGAACGTGTTGGCGGTGGCGACCCCGACCTGGGCCATCGGCCACATGCCGACCGCGCCGAGACTCCACCAGAACTCCAGGTTCTCCTGTTTGGTGAAGTCGCGGCCGTAGGGTGCCCAGACATAGCGCTGCACGGGGGTCGAACCGTCGAAGTACACCCCGTGGCGTTCGCGCACGACGCTGGTCGCATCGGACTTCGCGATGTCGAGCATCACCTGTGGTGGCCGGTAGCGCTTGGCCGCACTGAAGTAGGTCGCCCCCGAGTCGTTGAGGGCGGGATAGCCGGCGTCGGTGTCGTCGAAGAGGAACTTGGCCGTACCGAAGGTGTCTTCGTCGAGCGACGACATCTTGTCCTTCTCATAGCTACGTCCACGCGGCGCGGTGAAGCAGCCGGCTTGAAGGTGCGCTGCCTGGTCGAGCAGGCACAGGTCCAACGCCATGGCTGCCGCGGTGACGATCTCGGGGTCGTCGGCCAGCTCGGTCAGCATCAGCAGCGGCGTGACGTCCTTGAGCAGGTAGACGTTCGAATGCCACTCGAAGAAGCCGAACTCGAAACGCTCCTGGATCCACGCGAGGATGTCGGGCTTCGTGCGGTCACGTGATTCGGCCCCGGTCAACCCGGTCACGGTGAACGTGTCGTCGGGGTAGCGCTGGCCGGCGAGATACTCGTTGGCGTGACCGATGATCCGGTGGTTCTCCGACCAGAACCATTCGTCATCGAGACGGTCCGCTGGCAGCGGATCGTCATAGCGGTACCGGTTGGCGATCATCCGCGAATGGATCGCATCGATGACCGCCGGGTCGAGTCGCGTCATCGGGGTCGACCCCTGACCGAGTTCGAGCAGCCAGTGCAGGTACATCAGGTCGAAGTCCCGGGTATCGCGCCAGTTGTCGATCCGGTCCCAGTTCGAGGCGAAGGTCTCGGGCACGACCGCGGTGATGTTCCAGACGTAGTTGGGGTCGCGGGCCGCCCGGATGAGCCGGGCCCCGACACCGACGATGTTCGACGATGACGGATCGGCCGTCGCCACCGACAGGAAGTCCTCGATGCGTGAGTTGTAGTAGGCCTCGTCGACCAGGCCCGACGAGCCGGGTGCCGCGAGGACATCCGCCGCGCCCGCCTTCGCCGCATGGGGTGCCGTCGGCGGTGTCGCCCCGCCGGATCCACCGCCGGGACTGCAACTGTCGAGGGCACGCGCGGCCACGAGCGCGGACGTTCCCATGAGGAAGTGCCGCCGGTCGAGGGTGAATCGACGGTGAGCGGGTTCGCGTGCATCATCCGACATCGGCTCTCAGCCTCCTGGGTGGGTGAATGGCAGGCGCGGTTCGACTGGGTCGACCTGAGGAACCGCCCGGGGAAAGGTCTGGTTGCAGCACGGTTCTGGTGGGCCCGTCCTCGGCGACGAGGCGGGCGAGAGCGGTACGGCCGATGGCGTCGCGAGGCGCCACGACGGTGGTGAGGGTCGGCTCGATCATCGTCGCCAGGTCGAGTCCGTCGGACCCGACGATCGACAGATCATCGGGTACGTGCAGCCCGGATGCGTGCGCCCCGACGATGAGTCCGGCGGCCTGGACGTCATTGAATGCGAGCACGCCCGTCGCGCCGGTGGCCAGGACCGCTTCGAACACACTCCGGCCGCCCTCGAAGGTGCCCGGGACCGGGTGCACGACCTCGATCCTGAGTTCGCCTCGTCGCTCCCGCGCGATGCTTTGCACCGCTCCGGCCCGCTGGCGCGACGACCAGTAGCGCATCGGGCCGTGCAGATAGGCGAGGTGGCGGTGCCCCAGCGCCGTGAGGTGCTCCACGGCGAGGGCGACGATCGCGCCCTGGTCGACGACCACACTCCGGACCTGGCGCGACTGACGATTGACCTGGATGACCGGCACGGTCGCGCCAGCCAGGTCCGACACCGGGGTACACACGACGACGCCGTCGACCCGCCGGCTCAACGTGGCCAGCATGCGCTGCTCGGTGGCGGGGTCACCACCGCTGTCGGCGATCAGCACCTCGAGGTCGCGCAGCGATGCCTCGGCCTGGATCGACTGGAGCATCGTGGCGAAGTACGGGTTGGCGATGTCGGGCACGATCACGCCGACCGCCTCGGCCCTCCCGCCGGCGAGGCGGCGCGCCGACCGGTTGGGGACGAAGCCGAGCGCCTCGACCGCCGCCAGCACCCGCTCACGGGTGGCCGGCGCCACCATCTCGGGCCGTCCCAGTGCCCGAGACACCGTGGCTGGGTGGACGCCCGCACGTCGGGCCACGTCCTGGAGGGTGGGTGGACCCGGCCGTGCGGACATGGCGCGAAGCTAGCAGGTCACTGCAAGCGCTTGCAGCGATCGCGCTCGTCGGCCACACTGATGAGGTGACGGCGCAGCGAACAGCGGTCGACCGGCTGCGCCCGCGTCGACCCATCGAGGGACATGCGGCACTCCTGTTGCCCCACGGCGACGACGGTTCGGTCGACTGGGATTCGTTCGGTGCGCTGCTCTCGTCGACGCTGACCGCAGGACTCGTCCCCGCCGTGAACATGGACACCGGGTTCACCCAGCTCCTCGACGACGCGACCCGACGGAAGGTGCTCGAGGTCACCGCTGGAATCGCGGGATCCGACTTTGTCGCCGGAGCGTTCGTGCCGGACACCGCCGGAGACGCCTTCGACCCAGACGCGTATCTGCGCGCGCTGGGAGAAGTCACCGCTGCCGGTGGCGTGCCGGTGGTGTTCCCGTCCCACGGGCTGAACGCGCTCGACCCCGACGACTGGGTCGCAGCCCACCGGCGCTTCGGCGACGAGAGCGATGCGTATCTCGCGTTCGAACTGGGTGACATGTTCGTCGACTACGGACGGATCTACCCGCTCGACACCTACGCGGACCTGCTCGAGATCGGCTCGTGCATCGGTGCGAAACACTCGTCGCTGTCACGGCAGGCCGAATGGGACCGACTCGCGTTACGCGACGATCGCCGAGGCGACTTTCTGGTTCTCACCGGCAACGACCTCGCGATCGACATGGTCTGTTGGGGCAGCGACTACCTGCTCGGACTCGCGACGTTCGCCCCTGACGCGTTCGCCAGGCGCGACGCCTACTGGGCCGAGGGCGACGACCGCTTCTTCGAGCTGAACGACGTGCTCCAGGCTCTCGGTGCGTTCGCGTTCCGCAGCCCGGTGCCCGCGTACCGGCACGATGCGGCGATGTTCCTGGCCTTGCGCGGGGTGATCG
The DNA here is from genome assembly GCA_040255345.1 of Actinomycetota bacterium. GTDB lineage: Bacteria > Actinomycetota > Acidimicrobiia > Acidimicrobiales > Iamiaceae > JAFDWI01. Next base: position 7,315 of record JBDZUV010000027.1, read on the forward strand.
CCCACGACGACGTGCCCGCGGGCTGCCCGCGCCGCGGCGACGCCGACCGCGCAGTGCTCGCCACGTTCGCCGAACGCCTCAGGCAACTGCTGTGACCCGCATCGCCCAGATCAAGAAGATCACCGACCTCGACGCGTTCGCCGCACACTGCGCGACGGTCGGGGCCGCGATCCCGACCGCCTCCACCGACCAGATCGGGCCTGGCCCCGGTGACCCGCTCGCGACGCCGTTCGAGTTCACCGACGGCAGTGCGGGGTCGTTCACGGTCGGCAACCGGTTCTGCGTGTTGCCGATGGAAGGGTGGGACGGCACCGCCGACGGTGCGCCCACCGGTCTGGTGACCCGACGCTGGGAACGCTTCGGTGGAAGTGGAGCGAAGTTGGTCTGGGGTGGCGAAGCGGTCGCGGTCGACGCGGTGGCCCGTGCGAATCCGCATCAGCTCGTCATCGGTGCTGACACGATCGACGCCATCGCCGGGCTGCGGGCCCACCTCGTCGATGCGCACCGCAGGGTCTCGGGTTCGACCGACGGACTCGTCGTCGGTCTGCAACTCACCCACTCTGGCCGCTGGAGTCGACCGTACGGCGACCCGGCACCGCTGACCGCGTACTCCCACCCGGTGCTCGATGCGAAGGTCGGGGCCACCGCCGGCAGCGTCCTGTCAGACGACGACCTCGATGTGCTCGTGGGCCGATTCGTCGACGCGGCGGCACTCGCAGCCGACGCGGGGTTCGACTTCGTCGACGTCAAACACTGCCACGGTTACCTGCTGCACGAGTTGCTCGGGGCTCGCAATCGGTCTGGCCGTTACGGCGGTGACCTCGATGGTCGTGCCCACTTCCTCGCCCGGGTGATCGACGGCATCCGGGCACGCCGACCGTCGCTGGCGATCGGCGTCCGCCTCTCGGCGTTCGATCTGGCACCGTTCGCCCCCGGACCGGACAACCGTGGTGCACCGGTCGAGGTCGGCGACCTGCCGACGTCGTTCGGCGGTCGCCCCGACGGTCTGGACATCGACCTCACCGAGGTGCACGCCTTCGTCGACCTGTTGGACACCTGGGGGGTGGGCCTCGTCTGTGTGACCGGCGGCAGCCCGTATTACAACCCGCACATCCAGCGACCGGCGTACTTCCCCCCGTCCGACGGCTACGCCCCACCGAACGACCCGTTGGTCGATGTCGCCCGGCATCTCGCGGTCACCGCGGAGCTGACCCACGCCCACCCGCGCGTCGCGTTCGTGGGCAGCGGCTACTCCTACATCCAGGACTTCGTGGCTCCGGTCGCCCGGGCCGTCATCGCCAACGGCGATGCCACCTCCATCGGCCTCGGCCGGATGATGCTGTCGTACCCAGAGCTGCCCACCGACGTACTCGCCGGATCGTTGCCGGATCGTCGGCGGATCTGTCGGACCTTCTCGGACTGCACCACCGCTCCCAGACACGGGATGGTGTCGGGGTGCTACCCCCTCGACGGGTTCTACAAGCAACGGCCCGAACGTCGGGAACTCGCCAGGGTGAAGAAGCAGATCCGAACTCGCCTCGGCGTCATCGCCGAGGCCGCCACGCCCGCCGCTGACGACGACGCGTCAGCCCAGATGCCCCCCGATGATCCCTCGACCTGAGTAGGTTTCCGAAATGGCCTTCCGATCCATCCACCGTTCCTCGACCGTCGGCCTCGCGACCTTGGGGTTGTTGGGCGCATCGACCTTGTTCGGTGCGACCGGCGCCTCGGGGCAGCTCGTTCCCGGCTCCCAGGAGTTCTCGGCCACCGGCGCCGCGCAGGCCTTCGTCGTACCCGAGAACGTGTGCACGGTGTTGATCACCGCGGCCGGCGCGCAGGGTGGAGCGGGTGGCACCACGAACACCGAAGGGACCGGAAGCGTGCTTCCCGGTGGGCTCGGCGCGGCGGCGACCGGTGAGGTCACCGTCACCCCCGGTGAGACCTTGGCCGTCTACGTGGGCGGCGTCGGCGGCAATGGGGTCTGGGACGGCAGCTTCAGCGAAGGGGGCGCCGGCGGTTGGAACGGCGGCGGTGCGGGCGGGTCGGGCGGGCCCCAGGGGGGCGGCGGTGGTGGTGGTGGGGGCGGCGCATCAGACGTGCGACAGGGTGGAACCGCACTGGCAGACCGGGTCGTGGTCGCAGGCGGTGGCGGGGGCAGTGGCGCCTACACCGAACCCGGCACTGCTCCTCTTGGCACCGGAGGCGTCGGCGGCAACCCGGCGACTCCGGGTGGCGACGGCGAGGCCGCCGAAGACGTGGGAGGCGCCGCGGCCACCGGCGGTGGTGCTGCGACTGCGGCCATGGGTGGCGATGCGGGAGCCGGTGGTGCCTTCGGCACCGAGGAGTTCCCCGGCGACACGATACCCTTCCCCGGCGTGGTCGGCACGTTCGGCCTCGGTGGGACGGGCGGTGGTGTGACCGATGAGAACGATCCCGGTCGTGCCGGTGGTGGCGGCGGCGGCGGAGGCCTGTTCGGCGGCGGCGGCGGTGGTGCGGCCGCCTGGTGGAACGGCGCCGGCGGCGGCGGCGGTTCCAGTCTCGGCGACAGCACGTCCCCCGGTGGGAACGAAGCGACCATCGGGCACCTCGTCTTCCCCGGCGGCCACACCGGTCCGGGGGTCGTGGTGATCGTGCCGACGGGCGAATGCTCCACCACGAGCACCACGACACCGACCACGAGCACACCGTCCACGATGGTCCCGGTCACGTCGACGCCGCCCACCACCTATCCGGGATCATCGACCACCGTTCCTGCTCCGGGATCCGGCACCTCGATCCGGCCATCGAGTTGGGTCGACCAATCGGGTGCGGGCGCTGCGACTGCGGTCGCCGGGACGCCCAGCTACACCGGCTGAGCCAGCGCAGCCGAGGCGACGACCTGCAAAGGAGACGATTGTCACACGTCACTCCTCCATAATCCCAGAGTCCTTGACGTGAACCGATGAGCGCCAGTGAGGACTACCACGAACAGTGGACCCAGTACGAGCGGGTCGAGCGGAGCTCGGAACCGTGCATTCTCGAACGAATCGAACAGTACGCTGGAGGCTGTCACCACGGCGATGGTGAATCCGATGTAGACCCGGACAAGGTCAGCCGTCTCTTCTCGGTGCTTGACCCACCGGGCTACTCCTCGGAACGCCAATCCAAGCCCCAGCAGTAGGCCGGCTGCCACGACAAGTGACAGATTAGTCCTTGCCAGTGCTGGGGCGTAAACCGCGGTGAGCACCTGCATAGACTCTTGCGGATCACCGAAGCCCCATGAGTATCCGATGTGGATCGGCACCAGCAGCGGTCGGTATAGGTCACTCCACCACCGGAGGATCGTCGGGTCGCTCCCGCCGCCGGGGAATCCGGCGGGCACCGTACCCGGCGTCTCCAAAGAGGAATAGAGCAATACCGATCTGCCGACAACGGCCGCGTAGCGAGAGGGGTCTGCTCTGATCACGGTCAGTGCGTCGCTAATGGCCTGGTGGTCGACAGGTAGGTAGCAGATGTTATTGAGGTTCGTGGTCCCATCACTCTTGTAAAACTCGTCGAGCACCGGCACGCCTGTGGACGGGGTACAACGGTGGAACATCTTCTCGTAGGCCCGGTATGGCGCAAATGGGATGACCCGAGCGCTCGAGGAGACGCGCCCGCTTGCAATCAGCGCATCAAGCTCGCTGGCCGGAATCTGCACCGTCGATGCCCGAGCGAGGTTCATTCCGCCATAGCTGGACAGCACGAACACTCCGTAGTCGACCTTCCTATGTGCAAGCGGAAGAAAGATTAGGGCTGCGGCTATACAGATGATTGTGAGCCTCGACCTTCCGTGGGGCGACCCGCGTCGGGCCAGCAGGATCAATGCAATGCCGCCCAAAGCCCAAATCGGGCTGAGGGTCATCCGCGTCAGTACACCCACGACGAGGACGGCAGCAAACAGCGCGAGACGCAACGTTGTTGGCTCTCGCAGGTAGCGCAGTAGGCACCAGGCGGAGAGCGTGACGACTAGAGTGACGAGCGATTCGTAGGTCAGCATTCGCTCGTAGCCGATCATCACCGGGCTCCAGCCCACAACCGTTGCGGCGACCGTTGCCGCCCATTTCGGCGCGCCGAGCCCCGCCAGCAGTGACCAGAGCGTGAGAACGGTCAGGAGTCCGCTAATGAGAAACAATACCTGGAACGTGCCACCATCTTGGAACGGCGACCATCTCAAGATGGAACCGACAAAGAAGTTCCATAGTGGTGGCTGTACGTGGTTGCTGGTGAACGCAAGAAATGGGTCTTGCTGAAGTTTCGCGGGATCCAACAGGGCAAGGTCGGCAGTGGTCCTCGTCTCGAACCGGAGGCCACCAAGATAAAGGACAATGCGGCTTGCTAGGAAGAGGCCGCCGGTGAGAGCGCACCACTGCTTCACACCGCCGGCACCTGCGTGCACTGGAGGCTTAGGGTCAGCAGCCTGGAGTGTGGTATCTGCATCGGCATTGCCAACCGAGTCGCGCGGTGAATTCGGCGCGGATGCCGGGCGGACCATTCGATAAAGGGCGAGAGAGCCAGGCCGGCCGTTGGTCCCTCTGCTTCGAGGCCTACCAACGAAATCCGAACAAGCCAGCTATTTGGCCAAATCCTGAACGCCTTCGGCTGACAAGCGGGACGGAAGGGCCGGGGACTCTGAATCCAATCTTGCGTAGCCGCCATCCTCGCTCACATATGCTCCCGCTCCCGCCCCTGTAATGTACCAACCGCTATTGGGCTTCGATAGGTCTGTCGAGAGGAAGAGCAGGTACCGGCGCCCCTGCACCAACAGATCTGCGCCCTTTTCGCTCGCGATATCCTTGGTGCCAAGCTGTCGCACGGGGATTACACTCGGCACGTCGGCAGATGTCTTCGACCCCAGGATCTTGCTGACCACTACATCTGTCTCCGTGAACGGGATCTCGCGCCCAGTTCTCCCAAGCGCCACGACCGACGCCTTGGAGGCGGTCGCCTCTACCACGAGCGTCGAGTCGTGCCAAAGCTGGTCTACGGATGAGTAGCTTGTTGCCCGGATGCCGTCGACTGACGCATGCGCAGCCGTTGTATCAGTCAGCGGCTTGCTGTCGGCCGTTCCGCAGCCAGCGGCCAAGACGGCCACCGTGGCCGTCAATAGCAAGGTGATAGTGAGGTGGCGCGGTGCCAGCGTGGGCACTCTTGATGTCATGATTCTTGCCCCCTAGTATAGTGCGGTCATACCGAAGTGGTCATCGAACTGCGGCGTCTTGATACCGCAGACAAAATAGATGTCCATGTTTGGGTACATGATCCCCGACCCGAGCCCTCCGCAGGATAGTGGCCGAGTATCGTGGCCAAGTCCCATGAGATGCCCAAGTTCGTGGACCATGGTGGACTGTCTTGCATCTGTCGAGTAGGAGTTCGTGTAGTACGTATTCCAGTAGGCGCTCATCCCAGTCGTGAAGACGCCCGCGGGAGTGGACACACAGCCTGAGTTATACGTGATGCCGACGTAGCCGGACGCACCGAAGTAGCTGTCGCCCATCGAGTTAGGACTCGTCGGATTGTTTCCAGAAAGGTGGATTGGCGACCCCGGATAGTTCCAGGCCGCTGCGGCCAAGATCGCTGCCGCCGCGTATCCACTAGACACACCAGAGGTGTCAAGTTGAACGTTGGGGAAGGCTTGCGGGCACGCCCAGAACGAATAAGCATCCGCCCGGGGTGCGCTCCCGATCGATGCCAGCGAGACCACCAGCATTGCACTGGTCAACAAGGCGAGACGGTTCAGCTTCCGCATTTCAAGTCCCCTCTTTGCGTTGCCTCGCTAGGATACCATGCCGGTGAAGACGGTGTCAAGCACCCGACGTGCCTCACATACTTTGAGCGCTTGGGGTTCGGTGCTTCCTCACAGACTTTGAGCGCGTGATCCTCTCGGGAGGGGAAGGCTTGCCTGGCATGGAAGGCAAGATCGACATGGCTGCACGCCGGCAGGTGACGAACAAGCTGCGGGACGCGTACCGCAAGGCATCCAAGCCCGAAAGAGGCCTGATTCTCGATCGGGTGACGGCAACCACGGGTCTTGCGAGATCCTCGGCACGCCTTACCTGACGGGTCCGAAGGCCCCAGACCCCGCAGATCAGGTCGACCGGCGGGCTCTGAAGCCGCGCGGCTACGGCGATGACACGCGGATGCTGCTGGAACACGTGTGGAAGCTGATGGGCATGCCCTGTGGGAAATGCCTGGTCGTGATGCGCACCCAGTGGCTCCCGCTACTCGACGCGGCGGGTGATCTGGACAAGCCTTACGCGACCCAGACCGCGCGCGCCGAGCTGACCCAGATGAGCGCCGCGACGATCGACCGGTACTGGAAACCGGCCCGGGACGCGATGCGTCTGCGGGGCATCGCGACGACGAAACCGACCAACTCGCTGCGCACCTCGATCACGATCCGCACCGTCGCCGGTGAACGCGACGATCTACCTGGTGAGATCGAAGCAGACACCGTCGCCCATTGTGGCCCCACCTTCATCGGCGAGTTCGCCCGCACCCTCACCATGACCGACATGTTCACCGGCTTGACCGAGAACGCTTCGATCCGCAACAACGCGTCTCGGTGGATCACCCAAGCCGTCGAGAACCTCCAGGGTCAGGTTCCGTTTCCGTTGCGCAGCTTCGACTCGGACAACGGCTCGGAGTTCATCAACGAACGCGTCGCCGCGTGGCTCCAGCAGCGCGACATCACCCAGACCCGGTCGCGTCCCTTTCGCGAGAATGAACCGCCCTGGGTCTGATGGAGACTCGGGTTATTGGTTTCCAACCCCGGCGGGGTCGGCCTGTTGGGCAGCGTAGTGGGCTGCTTCGAACTCTGCGGGTGGCACGTCGTCGCAGTGGCTGTGGAGCCGGTCGTGGTTGAACCAGTGCACCCACGACAGAGTCTCGAGCTCGAGCTGGTCGACGTCGTCCCAGCCGGCGGTGTCGGGCCCGTACGCGCACTCGGCCTTGTAGAGCCCGTTCGTGGTCTCAGCCAGGGCGTTGTCGTAGGAATCCGCGACCGTGCCGATGCTCGGTCGTGCTCCGATCTCGTCGAGACGTTCAGTGAATCGCACGGATGTGAATTGCGACCCGGCATCGCTGTGTGTGACCAGTCCGACGAGACGGTTCCCGCCTCGCGAGCGTCGGGCCATCTCGAGCGCGTCGAGCACCATTCCGGTCTTCATGTTCGAAGCGACCCGCCAGCCGACGATCCGGCGGGAGAACGCGTCGACGATGAAGCACACATAGGCCATCCCCGAACGGGTCGGGACATAGGTCAGGTCGGTGACCCACAACGCGTCCGGCCGGTCCGCTGTGAAGTTCCGGTTCACCAGATCCGGTGCCCTCGTCGCGTCCGGGTCCGCCACGGTGGTGGAGAACTTCTTGCGGCGCCGGCTCACGCCCTGGATCTCACAGCTCCCGCATGAGACGGGCAACCTGGTCTCGGTCGATGTCATGACCCGCCCGCTTCGCGTCCTTCCAGAGCTTGTGCGCCCCGTAGACCTTGCGGTTCGCGACCCACAACACCATCAGGACCTGCATCATCACCGTGTCACGCAACGCTCTGGCCGAAGGATCGGCTTCACGCTTCTTGGCGGCGTAGTAGGTGCTCGGAGCCACCTGCAACGCGCGGCAGATGGGCTCGACTCCGAACTCGTCACGGTGTGCGTCGACGTAATCGACGATCACTTCGATGGGCGGTCGAGCTCCGCCGCGAAAAAAGCCGACGCGGACTTCAGAATCGCGTTCGCGCGCCGCAACTCCCGGTTCTCCTGTTCCAGTGTCTTGATCCGCTCCGCGTCCACCGACGAGGTCCCAGCCCGCACCCCATCATCGATGTCGGCCTGGTTCACCCACTTACGGACCGTTTCCACCCCATACCCCAACTGGGTCGCGACCCGCTTCACCGTTCCGTACTCACTGCCCAGCTCGGCACGCAACTGGCGAACCAGCCGAACCGCCTGGGCCTTCTCCTCCGGACTGTACCGACGCGTCGTCGGCTTCCCCGGTCTGATTTCCTTCGGCATGACTCCATCCTCGTTTCCAAGCTCAGGAGCCTCCAACCAACCCAGGGCGATTCACGAGAACGACCAGGCCACCGTGGAATCCAAGAACAACCACGTCGTCCGCAAACACGCCTTCTACTGGAGTTACGACACCCTCACCGAACTCGACCTGCTCAACCGGCTGTGGCCGCTGGTGTCGAATGAACTTCTTCACCCCGACCCGGAAACCCATCGACTACACCACCACCACCGCCGATGGTCGCCGACGGCGCGTCTATGACAACCCGGCCACCCCATGGCAACGCGTCCAGACATCCCGCATCCTCACCGACACCCAGATCCGTCAGGCCGAACAGCGCATCGCAGGGGTCAACCCCGCCGACCTCACCCGCCAGATCAACCAGATCCAGACCCGACTCACCGAAATCGCCCGAACGAAAACCGAAGCCCTCGCCGCCCGCAAACCCCTCGAAATGGAATCATTGGAACCGTCCATCAAACGGATGACCACGAAGAAACGCAAGCCCTCACGCACTCAACACACGTGAGGCACCACCAACACCAACACGCTCACTTACCCGTGAGGCACCTCGGTGCCACCGCGGCACGCTTCGTGCGCCATCCGGGGCGTCAAGCCGTGCTGGCAAATTCGCGGAACTTTGTGATCGCTGCCAACACTACCGCCGGGCCCATGCCGTCGGGTGCGCTCCCTTGTGTTGCGTATCCGTACAAACCTACTGCGCTGCCCATGCTCATTACCGTCGCGTCGATTGTCAGCTTCGGTGCCGTGCCTGAGCGAGTCAGTTTGACCGAGCCGTAGGTTGCGCCGTCGGATTCTACGAACGGTAACGTCGAAATACTGAAACGCGCGCCGTTCCTGCTGGTTTCCTTGCAAGATCGGAGCGCGATGTGGAGTTCCGTAAAAACGGTTTGCGCTCGCGTGGGGTCGGCGAACGTCCATATCCGCTCGGTGACGATAGGGAGACCACCTCGGTAGGCAAACGCCGCTACTGCTGAAGACTTCGCGCCGTCGCGGCCCGCTGTTTGGCCGATGTCGACACCGCAATACGTTGTCGGCACCAGAGCATTGTTCGCGAGGGGGGCATCAGCGGAGATCAGGGACCAGCCGCCGGGCATGAGCGAGACGCTCAGGAGCCCCGATCTCGCGGGGTCCTCCGGCAGCATCGGGCCACGCAGTAGCGTGCTGTTCGTCGCAGAATAGGCGGGGGCCGATTTGACCGCAGTTTCACCGCTGGGACTCCCAGAGCACCCCGCAGCTACCAGGGTGATGCACACGAGTACCAAGCTCGAGACCCTCCTGACCGTTCTGATCTTCTCGATCATCAGGATCCCCCGAGTCAAGTGGCCAGCGTATACCTAAGTACCGCGACCTACGCGGCGTGACTTCCCGATCCTACCATGGGCCGGGTGTGGCGCTGCTGCAATCGCCCCGACCCCGTAATTATTGGGATCGCTTCCTGTTGATCGCCGGATCGTCAGTTGATAGGCGTGGGCGCGTGAGCAGATCCCAACCATGACGAAGCTGTCACCGCTCAGAGTGTCGGACACACCGAACGTCTCGGCTGACGGAAGGTGCGGCGCGCTTGGCTCGGATCCGAGTGGGGCAGCTGCACCAATTGCATCCACCTGCGGCGTGCGGCGGGCCCACGTGGCCCCGCCCAGACGTTGTGCACGTCGTTGGCGAGGATCAGTCGTATGGATCTGACCCGATCGACGAGATAGGAACGGTTGTCGGCGCGGACCTTGAGGGCGCGTCGGTGAGTTCCAACGGTCGGTGCACGGTCCCGGCATGATTGCCGGTGCTTGTGACCACCACCGACCGATGGAGTTTCAAGGATGCCAGGTGTGCCGTTGTCGTTGCGCGAGCGAGATGAGATCTCGCGCATGTTGATCGAGAATCCGAAGGTGCCTTGGGCTCGGATTGGCCGGGAGATCGAACGCCCGGCGACCACGGTGATGCGCGAGGTGACCTTGCGGGGTGGCCGGGCAGGCTACCGGCCTGGGTCCGCAGACCGCGACGCGAAAGCGGCCCGACGTCGTCCACGGGAGTGTATGTCCGGGTTCAGCGACACGGTCCGGGAACGGATCGCGAACGAGTTGGGTCAAGGGCGTTCGCCCTATGCGATCTGGAGGGTCCTGAACGCAGAAGACGTCGCGACGCGACCGTGCGTGGAAACGATCTATCTGGCGGTGTACACGGGTGCGCTGGGAGTGCAAGCGACCGAGTGTCTGCGAACCAGGCGTTCTCGGCGCCGACCCCGACAAGCCCGTCACTCCAGCAAACGTGCGGGTTTGTCGAACATCGGCTCCCGCTCCGACGCGGTGGATGATCGCCGTGGGGTCGGCCATTGGGAAGCCGATCTGATCATCGGTGCCCGCAACCGCTCGGCGCTTCTGACTCTGTGCGAGCGGGTCACCCGCTTCGCGATGGGCATCACCATGCTGAGAGGGTTGCGCCTCGGATGCGGCGCTCGCCGGATTGTGCGAAGCCCTCGACCGGATCCCCGGTCCCATGCTCAAGTCGGCCACCTTCGACCAGGGATCCGAGTGGGCCGCGAATGGGAAACCCTCGCCGCGACCTTCAACATCAGCACCTGGTTCTGCGACCCGCACACGCCCTGGCAGCGCGGCCAGATCGAGAACCTTCAACCGAACCTGGCGCTTCTGGTTCCCACGCGGTACACGCCTCGACAACCTCGACCAGGACCACGACGACCACGTCGCCGACATCATCAACAACCAACGCCACGCAACCTCAACCTCAACCACCAACGCCCCACCGACCTGCACGCTGCAGCCACCGTGCAATGACCACTAGAACTTGCCGTCGGCCGACCTCGATGTCGATCCGTGGCCCGACTGATACTCGACACCGGCGTGGTCGTTTCCGGTGATCGACGAAAATTTGATTTTGATGTGACGGCGCGGGGTTGCGGCTCCGGCGATCCCGGGTCGTCGAACGAACTGCTCCTGGCTCATGAACAACCGACGCCTACTATGAACGCGACCCAGACGTCCACGCCGGGTTCGCCTCGATGACCCACCACCAAACCCCCACTGACCTGCACATAAGAACGCGGCGGCCTCTCAGGCCGAGCAGCGCATCGCAGGGATCAACCCCGCCTGGACGACCCCCGGGCCTGGCGGATCTGAACATCAGATTCGGTCATCGTGAGCCCTTGAGAAAACTGACAGCTTCGGAAGCGTCTCGCCAGTTCGCCTCCGTGCTCGACGCTGTGGAAGAGGGTGAGACGGTCATTGTGACCCGAGGGGGACGGAGAGTCGCCCAGATAGGGCCCGCATCAGCGGCGAATGGTGCTGGACTACGTGCGGACTTCGACCGGTGGAGGGGAGACGACGCGATCGACAGCCACTTCGCCGCCGCGGTCGCCGCTGGCCGCGAGGCAGCGTCGGCCGACCTCGATGCTGATCCGTGGCACCACTGCTACTCGACACCAGCGCGGTCATTGCCGGTGCTCGACGGCAATTTGATTTCGATGCGCTGGCGGAGGACGACGACGTCGCCGTCCCCGCGATCGTGATCGCCGAAGACCTCGCCGGTGTCGAGTTGGACGGAAACCCAGGACGTGGCGCCGCACAGCGTGCGTTTTTCGACGATGTTCTCGACGAAGTACCGATACATGACTACGACGATCGAGTCGCCCGGGAGCACGCGTCGTTGTTGGCGGACGTTCGACGGACGGGAAGGCCGCGAGGCGCCCATGACCTGATCATCGCTGCCACCGCAAGAGCCACCGATCGTATCGTGGCCACTACCGACGAGCCCGCTCACTTCGGAGACCTTCCTGACGTGCATGTGCGCCTCATCACCTGGTGAGCTGACGATGAGGTCCCGGTGACGCGGATGATCGGACCACCTCGCGACTTTTTGCCGGGCGATCAATGGGCAACGGTTGCATCGACTCGATTGTGACGACTCGGCGTCTACACTTTGCCGACGTGACCGACACGGCAACGCCGAGTGCTCGGGTGAGGCTGGTGGTGCTCTACGGCGGGAAGTCCGCGGAACACGAGGTGTCGTGCGTGTCCGCTGCCAACGTCATCGCCTCGGCCGACCGGGAGCGGTACGAGATCGTGCCGGTCGCGATCACCAGGGACGGCACGTGGCTACTCAACGAATCGGCCGCCGAGTTGACACGGACCGGCGCCGCGGCCCTCCCCCGTCACGTCGCCATCGACGGGGTCGCCATCGACGGGGTCGCCATCGACCCGCCCGTGGCCCTGGCCACCCCCGACCCGAACCGACCCACCGTCGTGTTCCCCCTCGTCCACGGCACTCACGGTGAGGACGGCACGCTGCAGGGCCTGCTCGAACTCGCAGACGTGCCCTATGTGGGAAGCGGAGTGCTGGGATCGGCGATCTGCATGGACAAGACGATGGCCAAGACGCTCGCCGCCGCGCACGGCCTGCCACAGGCCAAGGTCTTCAATCTCACCCCGGGCAGCGGCGGCGTCGAAGAACTCGCGCATCGTGCCGAAACGCTCATGGCGCTCGGCGAGATCGACTACCCCGTGTTCGTCAAACCCGCCAACATGGGCTCCTCGGTGGGTATCACCAAGGCGCACGACACAGGCGAACTCGTCGACGCGCTGGCACTGGCACTGTCCTATGACGAACGGCTCGTCGTCGAGGAGACCGTCGATGGTCGTGAGATCGAGGTCGCTGTGTTGGGCAACAGCATCGGCGACCTGCAGCCGCGCGCATCGGTCCCCGGCGAGATCGTCGCGAGCGCCGAGTTCTACGACTACACCGACAAGTACTCGGACGGCGCGGCGACCCTGTTGATCCCCGCCGAGCTCGGCGACGACGAATCCGACGCAGTCCGTGCCCTCGCCCTCGAGGCGTACGCGGCACTGCGCTGTGACGGGCTGGCCCGGGTCGACTTCTTCTATGAACGCACCGGGCGGGGTTTTCTGCTGAACGAGATCAACACGATCCCCGGGTTCACTCCCCTGTCGATGTACCCGAAATTGTGGGAGGCGTCAGGGCTCGCCTACGACGCGTTGGTTGACGAGCTGGTCGACCTCGCGCTCGATCGGCACACCCGACGCACCGCGTTCCGTATCGACGCCTGAGCCCCCACGCCGGAGCGAACTTCGGAACGTCCGGACGGTAGAGACCCGGAGGAACCTTCCGAAGTGGGGCCGGGTCAGGACGAGAGGTAGTCGAGGAGCCAGCGGCGACGACGGCGCAGTTGTGCCACCGTCGGCGCGACCCCGACCGAGTCGAGCACGTCGGCTTCGGTCGCCATGCCCAGGATCATCGCCCCCGCCCCGAGAACCTTGTCGCGGGACATCCCCACGGCGAGCTGTTCGAGGAACGGTTCGGCCTCGGCGAGTAGCCGGTCAGACGCCGGTGGGCCGAGTCGGAGCACCTCACGGATCAACTCCAACAGTTCGGGTCGTTCCGCCCCGACGCGGAACAGCGCATTCACCACCGCGCGGCGACGATCGACCGCCCCGGGTATCGCATCCTCGACGCGTGCGGCGAGTGCGCCGACGGTGTAGGTGATCACCGCACCCAGCAGCACTTCCTTGGAGGAGAAGTGGTACAACAAGGTCTGCTTGCGCACGTCACAGTCGGCCGCGATCTCGTCCAACGACGTCGCCTCGTAGCCACGATCGGCGAAAGCCGCGAGCGCGGCAACGAGCAGCCGGTCTGCCGTGCCCACAGGGGTCTCCACTGCCGCCATGGGCGACACTCTACCAATCGGTAGAGAGCCATCGGCTACCATCGGCGAACGTGATCCCCGAGGCGCTCGACGGCAAGCGCATCTTCATCACCGGCACGACGGGTTTCGTCGGCACGGCGTTGGTCGAACGCCTGCTCCGCTGTGCACCGGGTTGTTCGTTGACCCTGCTCATTCGACCCAGTCGCAAACGCACCGTCGAACAGCGCGCAAGCCGCGAGATCTTCAAGAACGACTGTTTCGATCGTCTCCGCGACGAACTCGGCGGCAAGGACGCGTTCGAGGCGATGGTCGCCGAACGGGTCAGTGTCGTGGCCGGCGACGTGGGCACCGACGGGCTCGGGCTGAACGACGCCGGGCGTGCGGCGCTCAGCGAATGCGACACCATCATCCATTCGGCCGCCACGGTCTCCTTCGATGCGCCCCTCGACCTGGCGATCGAGGTCAACCTGCTGGGACCGACGCGCATCGTCCGCACCTGCGCCGAACTGGGGATCACCCCGCATCTGGTGGCGGTCTCGACCTGTTACGTGGCCGGCAACCGACGCGGCACCGCACCCGAACAACCCGTCGATGCGAGCCCGTTCTGGCTCGACGAGCTCGACTGGCAGGCCGAGGTCGACGCCGCGCGAAGGATCCGGACCGACGCCGAGATGGCCAGCCGGAGCACCGAATTGCTCGAACGGTTCCGCAGCGAAGCCCGAGACGAACTGGGCGCCGCGGGCACCCCCCTTCTGGCCGCGAAGACCGAGACCCGCCGACGTGACTGGATCAAGGCCCAACTCGTCGAGGCGGGCCGGGTCCGCGCCGCGTCGCTGGGTTGGCCCGATGCGTACGCCTACACCAAGGCCCTCGCCGAACAGGCGCTCACCCAGAACCGCGGCGATGTGCCGGTGTCGATCGTGCGGCCCTCGATCATCGAATCGGCCTGGGCCGAACCGCGCCCCGGCTGGATCCGGGGCTTCCGGATGGCCGAGCCGATCATCATCTCCTATGCCCGCGGGCTGCTGCACGAGTTCCCCGGCATCCCTGAAGGCACCGTCGACGTGATCCCTGTCGACCTCGTCGTCGCCGCGATCTGCGCGGTCGCCGCACGTGGCCCCGAAGCCGAGAAGGACGAACCCGCGATCTACCAGGTCGCCTCGGGCGGGGTGAACCCGCTCGGCTACCAACACCTCGTCGACATGGTCCAGGAATGGTTCACCGAGCATCCGCTGTACGACACCAAGGGACAGCCCATCCAGGTGCCCGAATGGTCGTTCCCCGGACGCGGTCGCGTGCAGACCCAGCTCGCCCGGGCCGACAAGGCACTCCAGATCGCCGGTCGCACCCTCGGTGCGTTGCCCCTGCGGGGACGCCAGGTCGACCTCGCGGATGAGATCTCCGCGAAGCACGACGACATCACCCGGGCGGCCACCTATGTGGAGCTCTACGGCGCGTACACCGAATGTGAGGCCATCTACGACGTCTCGCGTCTGCTGGGTCTGTGGGACGCCATCGACGACGCCGACCGGGCGGCGTTCGCGTTCGATCCCCGGGCGATCGACTGGGACGTCTACGCCACCGAGATCCATCTGCCCTCGGTCGTCGAGCACGCCCGGGTCAACACCTCGGGCAAACGCAAGGATCCCGACGCCCGGGCGAAGCGGCTGCGGCGCCAGATTCTGTCGCCCGACCGGCAGTTCGCGGCCTTCGACCTGGAACACACGATCCTGTCGTCGAACGTGGTCACCACCTATGCGTGGCTCGCCAGCCGCGGACTCCCCCGCGCCGACAAGGCCCGGTTCGCCGCACGACTGCTCGTCGACGCGCCGGGCCTGCTGCGCATGGACCGCCGGGACCGCTCGGACTTCCTTCGCAGCTTCTACCGACGCTACGAAGACGCGCCCGTCGACCAACTCGACGTCGACGCCGTCGAACACTTCAACCAGTTGCTCATGGCCAATGCGTATCCGGCGGCCCTGCGCCGGGTGCGCGAGCACCGGCGACTCGGCCACCGCACGGTGTTGATCACCGGCGCGATGGACTTCGTGGTCGCTCCGCTCGGGCCTCTGTTCGACGACGTGGTCTGCACCCGCATGTCGATTACCACCGACGCCGACGGCACCCGGCGCTACACCGGACGGCTCACCGACGTACCCCCGACCGGGGAGAGCCGGGCCCAGGCGCTCTTCGACTACGCCGATGCCAACGGCTTCGACGTCGCCGAAGCCGTCGCGTACGCGGATGCCACCAGTGACCTGTCGATGCTCGAAGCCGTCGGTTTTCCCGTCGCAGTGAACCCCGAGGCCCGCCTCGCTGCGCTGGCCCGCAAACGTGGCTGGCTGGTGGAGCACTGGGAGAAGTCATCGGGTTCGGGGGCGCCGCTGCTCCCCCTCGCCCAACGCCGCGGGCGGCGCGGTGACGATCTGCTCACCCGCCTGGCGGTGCGCATGGGCGAGCCGCTCGTCGCCGAGTCACCTCGTCGCGACCGCAAACGTGCGACCAAGGCGGGCCGGCGATGAAGGCGCTGCAGTTCTCCCGGGATCTCCCCCGCTACGCGGCGGCCCGTCTCACCGCCGGAATCCGTCCGGGCAGCGGTGCGACCACCGGACCGCTCGCGCTCGTCGACACCGACCCTCCGGTCGCACCGACCGACGACTGGGTCGAGTTGCGTCCCCGCCTGGCGGGCATCTGCGGTTCGGATCTCGCCACCATCGACGGCCATTCGTCGCGCTACTTCGAACCGATCGTGTCGTTCCCCTTCACGCCCGGCCATGAAGTGGTGGGCGACCTCGACGACGGCACCAGAGCGGTACTCATCCCGGTGCTCGACTGCGCGGTCCGCGGCATCGAGCCGGTGTGTGCCTCGTGCGCGGCCGGGCGCACCAACCACTGCGAACGCATCGCCTTCGGTCACCTCTCCCCAGGGCTGCAGACCGGCTATTGCGCCGACACGGGCGGTGGTTGGTCGACCCGTCTGGTCGCGCACCGCAGTCAGATCGTCGCGGTGCCCGACGATCTGCCAGACGAAGCGGCGGTCATGGTGGAACCGACCGCGTGCGCGGTCCACGCGGCGCATCTGGTCGTGGGGCTCGGCCCGACCCAGCTCGCGGTGATCGGTTCGGGGACGCTCGGGCTCACCCTGATCGCTGCACTCCGTCACCTCGGCGCGGCGCCCGGTGGCGTGATCGCGACCGCGAAGCATCCGGTGCAACGCGACCTCGCCCGCACCCTCGGCGCCGACCGGGTGATTCCACCCTCGGAGCTGACCCGGGCGGTGCGTTCGGCATCGAACTCGTTCCTGCTGGGCGGCACGCAGTTGACCCGTGGCTTCGAAGTCGTCGTGGACTGTGTGGGAACCGAAGCATCCATCGAACAAGCTCTCGCCGTGGTCGCACCCGGCGGCACCGTCGTGCTCGTGGGAATGCCCGGCCACGTCGGGGTCGACCTCACTCCCCTGTGGCACCGCGAGACGGCGCTGCGCGGCTGCTACGCCTACACGCGTGCCGATTTCACCGAAGCGATCGACGTGGTCTGTTCAGCCGGGCTCGACCGGTTGGTGTCGGCGACCTATCCGCTGCGTCGCTACCGCGAAGCGATCGCCCATGCCGCCAACGCCGGACGGCGCGGAGCGGTGAAGGTCGCCTTCGATCTGCGTGGAGAAAAGGAACGGAACCGATGAACGACCCCACCGTGAAGGACCACTGCTGATGCCCCGCCCCGGTTTCGTCCTCGACGTCGACCGCTCGACGCCGCCGATCCTGTTCCACAACGGTGAGAACTTCCGCCTGGAGAAGCTGCCCGCCGGTCGGTCACGGGTCGTGTACGCCGCGGAAGCCCACGAAGGACTCGAGGACCCCGACGGCGCGATCCGTCACGCCCTCAGCCACCCGGTCGGCGACTCCGAACCGCTCGAGGCGTTGTTGTTTCCCGGCATGAAGCTGACGATCGCCTTCGACGACATCTCGCTGCCGTTGCCACAGATGCGCCGACCCGACGTCCGTCAACGGATCATCGAGGCCGTGCTCGACGTCGCCGCAGCCAAGGGCGTCGACGACGTCCACCTCATCGCCGCACTCGCGCTGCACCGCCGCATGACCGAAACCGAGCTGCGCCACGCGGTCGGCGACCGGGTCTTCGACGCGTTCGCCCCACTCGGGCGCCTCTACAACCACGACGCCGAGGACCCGGACAACCTCCTCGAGTTGGGCACGACGCCCGACGGCGAGGTCGTCGAGATCAACCGGCGGGCCGCGGAGAGCGACCTGCTGGTGTACGTGAACATCAACCTGGTCGCGATGGACGGCGGCCACAAGTCGACCGCTACGGGCCTGGCCAGCTACCGCAGCATCAGACACCACCACAACGTGCGCACGATGCAGCACTCCAAGTCGTTCATGGACCGTCACGCATCCGAGCTGCACTCTTCGAACTGGCGGATGGGCGACGTGATCCGCGACGCGGGGGTGAAGATCTTCCAGATCGAATCCACGCTCAACAACGACACCTTCGGCACGTCGGGTCCGATGTCGGTGCTCGCCAAACGCGAATGGGAATGGACGCTGCGTGACCGTGCCACGTTCCTCGGCATGAAGGCCGGCCTGGATCGGCTGCCACCCCCGGCGGCCCGGAAGATCTTCCAGGCATGGCGCGCGCCGTATGCGGTCACCTCGGTCCATGCGGGCCAGGTCGACGCCGTGCACGAGGCCACCCTCGCCCAGGTGTTCTCCGAACAGCTCGTGACCGTCGAAGGCCAGACCGACATTCTCACGATGGGCCTGCCCTACGTGGGGCCCTACAACGTGAACTCGGTGATGAACCCGATCCTGGTGATGTGTCTGGGCCTCGGCTACTTCTTCAACATGTACCGCAACAAACCCCTCGTGCGCGAAGGCGGCGTGCTGATCTGCACGCACCCGACCCCGTGGGACTTCAACCCGATCCACCACCCCAGCTACATCGACTTCTTCGAACAGGTGCTCACCGAGACCCACGACCCCGCGGAGATCGAGCAGCGCTTCGAGAAGGACTTCGCCGAGGACGAGTGGTACCGGCACCTGTACCGCACCAGCTACGCCTACCACGGCGTGCACCCCTTCTACATGTGGTACTGGGGCGCCCACGCGTTGCAGCACCTCGGCCGGGTGATCATCGTCGGCGGTGACCCCCGCGCCGTGCGACGCCTCGGTTTCCGGCCCGCGTCGACACTGGACGACGCCTTCGAACTCGCCGCCGACGTGGTGGGTCCCCAGCCCACCATCACGCACTTCCACAACCCGCCCCTGATCATGGCCGACGTGCAGTGAGGGCTCACACCACGCAGGGTCGCCCGAGTGCGAGGGAGACACCGTGAAGGATGCGCCGGCTCGCAAGCGCCCCGCCGGAGCCAGTGCCCGGCTCGTCGAGGCGAAGGTGCTCGTCGCGTTCGCCCGGCAACGACTTCCCGGTCCCGCGGCGCTGTTGAACCGGTTCGAGTTCCCGCTGCGTGCCCCGACGGTGCCCGGAGGCGTCGAGCCGCTCCCCGCCCAGAAGCGGACCGGAGCCGACTACGACACCGACTGGGCGCGCCGCCCTGCCGCCCGGCTGGCTCGACGAGCCCTCACCGACGGTGTGGTCCGACCGCTCAGCACTGCGATCGCCGACCCCGAGATCGCCGGCCTCGACCGGATCGACGGGTTGGACGGCCCGGTGATCTTCACGGCGAACCACCACAGCCACCTCGACACACCGCTTCTGATCGGCGCGCTACCGGAGCGTTTCCGCCACAAGGTCTTCGCAGCGGCCGCTGCGGACTACTTCTTCGGCAATCGGATCACCGGTGCCGCGTCGGCCCTCGTGCTCAACGCGATCCCGATGGAACGGTCCAAGGTGAGCCGCCGATCGGCCGATGCATCCGCCGACCTGCTCGACGAGGGCTGGTCGATGGTCATCTTCCCCGAAGGCGGTCGGTCGCCCGACGGTTGGGGTCAACCGTTCAAAGGCGGCGCGGCGTATCTCGCGGTGCGTTGTCGCGTACCGGTGGTGCCGGTGCACATCCACGGCACCGACCGGTTGTTTCCCAAAGGCGCCAAACGTCCCAGACCGGGAAGCACCCGCGTCACCTTCGGCACGCCGCTCGTGCCGGGCGACGGCGAGGACTCCCGGCGACTCGGTCCTCGCATCGAGACCGCCGTGGCCGGCCTCGCCGACGAAGTCGGCACCGACTGGTATTCGGCCAAACGCCGCTTCCACAGCGGCGACACGCCGTCGTTGACCGGGCCCGACGCGACCTCGTGGCGTCGTACCTGGCAACTGGGTGAACGCAAGCCCCTGCACCGCGGCAGGCGGTCGAGAAGCCAGCGCGTCTGGCCCTGATCGGCCAGGACCCTCGACCAATGCGGGGAAGATCGACGCGTCGCCCACCCGCCTCCCGTGCGACCAACGAGCCGGGTGCGGCGATGGGGCGGGTCAGGGTGCGGTCGTCGACGCCGCCGCCGGCACGCAGTGTCCGGTGACGTCACGGAGGATCTGCACGACCTCGGCCGACACCTTGCCGGCGTTGTCGGGCTTCGCGACCGCCCGCAGCTCGGCCGAGGTGAGCCGCCGGATCGCCGGCTGTGCGTCGGGCATGCCCTCGTAGAGTCCCTCCGCGATGCACCGCGCCTGCGTGGCGGTCAGTCCGTTGCGCTGTTCGAGTTTCGTGACGAGGCCACCGCGCGAAGGCGTCCGCGCGCAGCCCACGATCGAGGACACGGCCAACACCAGCGCGAGCAACACCACCAGGGGACGCCTTGTGAGCACCGCCCGAGGCTACCGGACGGGCCCGTGACGCCCGCCAGTGCCGCGTCTCAGAACGTGTGCGACCTTCACGGCGAGTCAGAATGATCGCTCGCAAGGACGCGACGCAGGCGCAGAGGTCACGCGTCGAGGCCGAGGACGTCGCGAGCGGGCGTTCTGACCGGCGCGGCGGACCCCCGATGTCGCCTGACACGGCACTAGATTGCCGTGGCGGTGAGCGCCCGACCCGACGACAGCCACGTCACGCCAGGGTCGGTCGACGATCAGGCGACTGCGGTGAACCGACCCGGGAGTGGTCCCGCGCGTCGGCCCGCCCGCCGGGTCTGGCCCGGTTACCTGTTCCTCGGCGTGCTCGCGCTGTATCTGTTCACCGCGGCCGGACAGTTCCAGACCGTCGACGCCGCACAGGAACTCGGGGTCGCGGTGTCACTGCGTCACGGCAACGGCGTCCGCAGTGATTTCCCCATCGGGGCCGCCGGCGGCACGAGCTTCGGGCGGAGCGGTCACGCCTATGCGGGGCACGACATCGGCTCGTCGCTGCTGTATCTCCCGTTCACCCTCATCCCCGGTACGGTCGAACACCGGGCGACGAGGTCGGCCGACGGCACCCCGACCGCTGGGCTCGTGCCGAACCGACGGCTGTACTTCGCCGCGTCGTTCCTCGCTCCGCTGCTCGGGGCCCTGATCGTGCTGGTGTTCGCCCTGTTGCTCGACGAATCGGGGTTCGATCCGGCCACGGTCGTGGTCACGGCGCTGGCACTGGCCTTCACCACGACCATCTGGGTGTACGCGCACGTCTCGTTCGACTCGACCGCCACGGCGCTCGCCGTGCTGGCCGCACTGTGGTGTGCCGTGCGGTTCCTGCACCGCGGTGCGCCACGCGACGCGCTGGCCACCGGCACGTGTCTCGCCGCGGGCGTGCTCGTGCGCGTCGACACCCTGGTGATGGTTCCCTTCCTCGCACTCCCGGTGTTGATCGGCGCGTACCGGCAACAGAAGCAACAGGTGGGGGCTCCCCTCAGGTCGCTCACGGCGGTCGTGGCCCCGGTCGCCGTCGCGGTCGCCGTCGCACTGGCCTACAACTGGTACC